>CAYNED010000203.1:0-5653 GCA_964396135.1 uncultured Neorhizobium sp. | reverse complement strand
ACTTCGACAGCGTTGTTCAAAAGGCGCAGCGCTCACGCATCGTCATCGTTTCGCCCTCTCTCCTGATGTTATCCATCCAGGTGATCCAGGCCGTCCTCAAGGGCCAGCGCATGCGCGAGCAGGCGCATCTGATACAGGGAGAGGTGGCACTGCTGATGGAGGACTTGACGCGGCTTGATGACAGGACGCGCAAGCTCCAAGGGCATTTCCTGGCGGCTCAGCGGGATGTGGAACAGATCCTGACCTCCTCCGACAAGCTCGTCCGTCGTGGTGGGAGAATCGGCGCGCTGGAGTTGGAGCGCGTCGATGAAACTTCGCGCGACATGGAAAGGGAGGAGCCACGGAGCGTCGAAAGCCGGACCGGCTTGCTCAAGCTAAGGGTGGTTGACGAGGAGTGAGCGCCTCAGGCAGTGTCGCCCCGATCTCCCAGCAAGGCAGCGCATCATGATCACCGTCCTCGGCTCCATCAACATGGACCTTATCGCGAACACCGCGAGACTCCCCGAACCGGGCGAAACGGTAGCCGGCACCGACTTTGCTACGGCTGCCGGAGGCAAGGGTGCCAATCAGGCGCTGGCCGCCCGACGTGCAGGGCGACAGGTGCGGATGGCGGGCGCCGTCGGGAGAGATGAATTTGCGGCGGCAGCGCTGGCACTTCTGGACGAGGCGGGAGTCGATCTTTCGATGGTCGACCATGTGGAGGGACCCACGGGGACGGCATTGATCCTTGTGGGCGGCACTGGCGAAAACATGATCGCTGTGGTTCCCGCTGCCAACGGCAAAGTCAGCGAGAGGCAAGCACTTGCAGCCGTCGAGGGCATGGCGCCTAGAGACCTTCTCATGCTGCAGCTGGAAATTCCCGCCTTAGCCGTCGAGGCGGCCCTGAGAGCCGCCAAAACCAAAGGCGTGACGTCTATCTTAAACACGGCACCCCTCACGGAGGATGCCGTAAGACTGGCAAAGCTCGCCGATGTCGTCATCACCAATGAAACGGAATTCGAACTCCTCATCGGGCCAGCGGAGTTGAACGCCACTGAGCGCGAAGAAGCCCTGCGGCGGATGCATGCGGAGACAGGGCAGACTGTCATCGTCACACTTGGCGCTGACGGTGTCATTGCCGCGTACGAGGGGCGCCTGCACCGTGCACAAGGCCTGAAGATCGATCCCGTGGACACCGTCGGCGCAGGCGATACGTTCTGCGGCTATCTCGCGGCCGGCCTCGACAGCGGCCTTCCATTTGACGAGGCGCTGAGGCGGGCGGCAGTGGCCGGCTCGCTCGCCTGCCTCAAGCCCGGTGCCCAGCCGTCCATTCCGATGGAAGCAGAGGTGGCCCGCCGCTCCTAGAGCCGCGCGACCCTATCTGTCAGCAGATCGAAGAAACCATCAGCATCAACGTGGCGCATGACCAAGGCATTTGGCTGCCGCCCGGAAACCCGCCACCAGTCAACGACCGTCATGCCAACCGTCAATTCCGACTGCGTCTCGACTTCGACATTGCAGTGGCGGCCGGAGAAGAGATCGGGCTTCAACAGGTAGGCGATCACCGTCGGGTCGTGAAGTGGCCCGCCATCGGAGCCATACTTCTCCTCGTCGAAGCGCTCGAAGAAAGCCAGCCAGTCAACCAGGACCTGAGCCGGTCGTGTCCCGAGCGCAGCAATTTTCGCCACGCGATCCTTGCGGGTCAGAAGCTGGTGGGTGACGTCCAGTGGCATCATGACGATCGGCATGCCGGAGGCAAACACGGCTGCGGCCGCCTCCGGATCAACGAAGATGTTGAACTCCGCTGCTGGCGTGATGTTTCCACCTTCAAAGAAGCCGCCGCCCATCATGACAAGTTCCTGCACGCGGCTTGCGATGGCGGGTTCCTTCTGCAGCGCAAGCGCTACGTTCGTGAGCGCTCCAAGGGTGCAGAGCGTGACGGTTCCGGCTGGCTCCCGCATCACGGTCTCGATGATGAAGTCAACAGCATGCTGCGACTGGACGGTCATCCTTGGCCCGGGGAGTTCGGCGCCGTCGAGGCCGGTGCGGCCATGCACATGCTCTGCCGTCACAAGTGGACGCACGAGGGGATGAGCGGCACCTTCGTAAACTGGTACATCCCCATGTCCGCAGAGCTCGCAGACAATGCGGATATTTCGGCTCGTGAGCTCCAGCGGCACATTGCCTGCAACCGCGCAAAGACCAAGGACTTCAAGCTCATCCGGACTACCGAAGGCCAGCATGATCGCTGCGGCATCGTCCTGACCAGGGTCCGTATCAATGATGATCTTTCTGCGTGCCGCCATGCCAGGTTCCTCTCGGATTCGCGCCGTCTTAGCTACACGGGCCGCCTAGGCGAGGCAATGGCTGTCCGTGCGCGAAAGGCCCAAGCTTGCGCCGCAGAGGAGCGGTTCCCATATTGCAGAAGGCAAAGGCGCCGCTTGACGGGCCGATGTCGTGGTCGCTTTCAAAAGGACTGATAGATGAGTCGAATCGCCCCATTCGCCACCCCGTTGCTCCTGGGCTTCGACGCCATGGAGCAGACGCTTGAGCGTCTCGCCAAGAGCAATGACGGTTATCCGCCCTACAACATCGAGCGCCTCCACGCCAGCGCTGGCGGAGAGCCTGATCGGCTACGGATCACTCTTGCTGTTGCGGGTTTTGTAGAGAGCGAGCTGGATGTGACGGTCGAGCAGAACCAGTTGGTGATCCGCGGCAAACAGATGGACCAGCCGGAGCACGAATTTCTCTATCGCGGCATCGCCGCCCGGCAGTTTCAACGGGTGTTTGTACTCGCGGATGGCATGCAAGTTGCTGGCGCATCATTGAGAAACGGGCTCCTGTCTGTGGAGCTCACGCGCCCGGAGCCGGCGCGCATGGTGCGAAAAATTAACATTTCCGTCTCAGAGTAGAACCAACGACATCAGCGTCGTGATGCTCCTCAATGCCGGAGGCTGGAATGCTCCTCAAAGAAGCGAACACGCAGTTGACCGTCTCCGAACTTGCCCATCTGGGTGCCGGAGAAGTCGGCTACATTCGCAAGATTCGCTCCGAAGACGTCTCTCGTTGCTTCCCCGAAGCGCCTGATATGGATCCCAATCTCGACCTCTGGGCGTTATTCGGCGCCGACGGTACGCCTATCCTCCTGACCGACAATCGTTCGAGCACCTTTTTCAAGGCAGCCGAAGACGATCTGAAGACGGTCAGCCTCCACTAAATCTCTGTCTTGCGGAATGTGAGGTAGGCGGAAGAACGCCCCTCCCGGCGGGCCTTGGCTTCGTATCGCGTGCCCGGCCACCCCGCAAAGGGCGTCAACCAGTCCGACGACTGCCTTGCCTGCCATTCAAATCCGCCATGTTGGCGGCAGTGGAGAAGCGTCCAGTTGACGTAGCTATCTATGTCAGAGGCGAACAGGAACAGGCCGCCCGGCGTGAGGACGCGGAAAAATCGCTGAAGGTTGACTTGCGAGACGAAGCGTCGCTTCCAGTGCTTTCGCTTCGGCCAGGGATCCGGATACAGAAGATCGATACGATCGATGGAGCCGGCTGGCAGCCAATCCAGAACCTGGGTCGCGTCGTCGTCGTAGAGACGAATATTGGTCAACCCTAGATCTGTGACCCGTCCTACCAGCTTCGCCATTGAGTTGACGAAGGGTTCGACGCCGATGAAGCCGGTCTGCGGGGATTCCTGAGCGCGGTGGATGAGATGCTCGCCCCCACCGAACCCAATCTCAAGCCGTATGTCGTGCACGGCATTCGGGAATAGCGTCTCGATCCTTGTCGGAGCAGGCGCCGCAAGATCGAGTTTTAGCGCTGGCAGGACGGTGGCAAGCCCTTCCGCCTGTCGCTCGCGAAGCGGCTTTCCCTTGCGCCGCCCGAAGAAGGCCTCGGTGGAGCGGCTCGGATGCTGCTGATCGTTCATCAGTGGATCTTTCGGTATCAAAAAAGCGGGTAGCTCAGAGAACCACCCGCTTTACAGTTTAAGCAACGCAACCGTAAAGGCCCATCAGGCAGCCTTCAGCGCATCCTTCAACGGCTTTACCAGATCGACCTTCTCCCAGGAGAAGGAGCCATCCCTGCCGGGCTTGCGGCCAAAGTGCCCATAGGCAGAGGTCTTGGCATAAATCGGCTTGTTGAGATCCAGATGCCGGCGGATCCCCGAGGGAGACAGATCCATCACCTGGCGGATCGCTGCCTCAACCTGATCCTCTGTGACGCCCTTGCCGGTGGAGTGCAGATCAACATAGATCGATACTGGCTGGGCGATCCCGATCGCATAGGCAATCTGGATCGTGCAACGCTCTGCAAGCCCTGCTGCAACAACATTCTTGGCCAGATAGCGTGCGGCGTAGGCAGCGGAACGATCCACTTTTGTCGTGTCTTTGCCCGAGAACGCACCACCGCCATGGGGCGCTGCGCCGCCGTAGGTATCGACGATGATCTTGCGGCCGGTGAGGCCGGCATCACCATCCGGCCCGCCGATGACGAACTTGCCGGTCGGATTGATGTACCACTTGCAGTCCTTGTCGATCGGCAGGTCGCCCAGCGCTTCGCGGATATAGGGTTCAACGACCGAGCGGACCTTCTTGGAGTCCCAGCTTTCATCGAGATGCTGCGTGGACAGAACGATGGAATCAACGCCCGCCGGCTTGCCGTCCACGTAACGCACGGTCACCTGGCTCTTGGCATCGGGGCCGAGCTTGCCGGCATCGCCTTCGCCCTTCTTGCGGGCGGTAGCGAGAAGCTGCAGAATCTTGTGCGAATAGTAGATCGGCGCCGGCATGAGGTCGGGGGTTTCCTTGCAGGCGTACCCGAACATGATGCCCTGGTCGCCGGCCCCCTCATCGCCTTGCTTGTCGGCCGCGCTATCGACGCCCTGCGCGATGTCGGGAGACTGGGAATGCAGGAGGACTTCGACTTTTGCCGTTTTCCAATGAAAACCGTCTTGCGCGTAACCGATGTCCTTGATCGCCTTGCGTGCCGCGGATTTAAACTTGGACGGGTTGATGACATCCTTGCCATCCTTGTCCTTCTTCATCAGGCTCGCAGGCAGGCGCACCTCGCCGGCGATAACTACCCGATTGGTCGTGGCAAGGGTTTCACAGGCAATGCGGACCGACCATGGATCTGTTCCGGTTTTCCCCGCTTCGCGATAGACCAGATCGACGATCTCGTCAGAGATGCGGTCGCAGACCTTGTCGGGATGGCCTTCGGCAACGGACTCGCTGGTAAAAAGAAAATTCTCGCGCATTCCGGGATTCCCCTCAAAGAAGTAACAGCCAATCTGTTAGTTGCTCACTCAGTCAAACACAAGCACATAAATATATCTTTATATCTCAAACCGGGAGTAGGCGTTCCGTCGGCACAAAAAAAGCGGCTCGAAAGCCGCTTGATCCGGATCAGTCGTTGTTGCTTATTCGCTGTCTGCGTCTGCCGCGAGCGTCTTGACAAGATCGACAATACGCCGCCGCACCCTCGGATCGGCGATTTTGACGAAGGCTCGGTTTAGTTGAAGTCCTTCGGAAGAGGAAAGGAAGTCTACCACATAGTTGGAGCTGGATGCCTCTTCCAAACCACCGGGTGTCGACGAATGGTCGCCAGGTGCATCTTCGAAGAAAAAGGAAACAGGAACATTGAGAATGCTGGAAATGTTCTGGAGGCGGCTGGCACCTACG
>CAYNED010000202.1:0-5670 GCA_964396135.1 uncultured Neorhizobium sp. | reverse complement strand
AAATCCTCTATCCGGCGATGGAGGACTTTCAGCTCGACCTGATCATCGGCGAGGGGCCGGCGGCGCGGTCGGTGAAGATCGATCTGTCAAAGTTTACGCTGGTGGCCGCCACCACCCGGCTCGGCCTGCTGACCACGCCGCTGCGCGACCGCTTCGGAATTCCCGTGCGCCTTTCCTTCTATACGGTGGAGGAGCTCGAAGGCATTGTGCGTCGAGGCGCGCGCCTGATGGGGCTCGGGATGACCGACGATGGTGCGCGCGAGATTGCACGGCGTGCCCGCGGTACGCCGCGCATTGCCGGCCGGCTGCTGCGCCGGGTGCGCGATTTCGCCGAAGTGGCGCGCGCGGAAGCCGTTACCCGCGAGATTGCGGATGAAGCTTTGACGCGGCTCCTCGTCGACAACATGGGATTGGACCAGCTCGACATGCGCTACCTGTCCATGATTGCCGTCAATTTTGGCGGCGGGCCCGTTGGCATCGAGACCATCGCCGCCGGGCTTTCCGAACCGCGCGATGCGATCGAGGACATCATCGAGCCCTACATGATCCAGCAAGGCTTCATCCAGCGCACGCCGCGCGGCCGCGTGCTGACGGCCACTGCCTGGAAGCATCTCGGCCTGCAGCCGCCCAAAGATCTGGAGGCCGCACAATTCAGACTGACGCTCGAGGACGATTGATCTGAAGTCCCGCTAAACGACTTCCGTCACTCCTCCCGGGAACGAGCCATTGCTTTCGTTGTTGGTTCTAGCAGAGGAGACCAAGATGACGAAAATCAATATTGGTGACGACGTCGAGTGGAAATGGGGTGCGAACAAAGCTGAAGGAACGGCGAAGGAGCGGTTCACCAGCGACGTTGAACGCACCATCAAGGGCACGAAGGTGAAGCGCAAGGCAGACAAGGACGAGCCCGCATTCCTGATCAAGCAGGAAGACGGCGATCGGGTCTTGAAGAGCGCGTCGGAGCTGAAGAAGGCCGGCAAGTAAGGCCGTCCGGTTGGCTCAGGTGACTGCGTGAGCAGCCACCAATTTTTTCAAGGTATCATTCAACAGCTGCTTTCCCCCCGGACGCCATCCAAGAGCGGCAATCTTGTCGGTGGACATCCTTCTTAGCGCGGTCAGGTCGGCCGGCCGCGGAAGCGGAGTTGAAGAGCGCAAAGCGTCCCGAAGAGGTGCCAGAACCTCTGCGTGATCGACGACAATGTCTGAAACGTTGAAAGCCTGACCGCTCACGTCGTCCGCGTCAGCCTCCAGCATCAATTGCACGGCAGAGGCCACGTCGGCGCCATGAACTTCGGTACCGGCACGAGACGCAACGGGGCGGCCGGCAAGGTAATCGGCGAACAGACCGTCCCATTTATTGGGTTGAAGATCGCCATACACGCCCGTGAGGCGAAGACTGGATGTGACGAAATCGGCCGTCGCCATGTCTCGCAATGTCCGTTCAGCCTCCCACTTGACCTGGCCATAGACAGACGTGGGCGAAAGGGCGGCGGTTTCGCCCAACTCTACATCGTCAGGAAGTCCATCATATACTGCCCGGCTGGATAGAAAGACAACGCGCTGCACACCCGCAGCCTTGGCACCCTTGGAGAGCGTGAGTGTCCCGTCCAAATTCAGGCGGCGGAAGCGCTCTGGATCCTTACCCTCGCCGCCCCGGTATTTGCCCGGCAGGTGATCGAAGGCTGAATGGACGAAGGCGTCGATGCCGACAAAGATGCCTGACTGATCCCTATCCGGATCGAGGGTCATCGGGACGTACTTCGCCTCCCGTACGAAGCACTGAGAGGGTGGGGGCGTGCGTACGCCCACGACCACCGCATGACCCGCCTCCAGCAGGCCGTTGACGATATAGCGGCCAACAAGCCCAGTGCCACCCGACACGAGAACCTTCATGATGCGGATCCAGGATTCGCAAGTGAGGCCAGGTCCGGCACGTTACGTCCGTCGTGGAAGGCATGCCAAAGTTCGATCAGCGGTCGGAGTTGGTCCGCCTTCGGGTGGTTTTCCTCCCAAGGCTTTTCATATTGGTAGTGCAGGATGCTGATGCTTTCCCAATCCCAAAGGTCCGGCATGTTGAACCAGACATACTGGAGCATGTTCATGAACACAGGCAGGCCGTGCCAATCCGGGAAGAAGGTTTCCAGGAAGGTCTGGTCGGTTCGCCTCCAGAAGGCATCGGGCTCGTCCAGGCGGGCGAGCATCTGCCCAAAGGTTGAGAGGGAAGGCTTGGCAACGAAAACGCCGGAATTCAGTCGGTGGAAATCGGCAAGGTTTTCGTAGACGTTCGGGGCGGCGGAGAATTCCGGATAGTCGAACAGCTTGTCGACGTTGCGCAGCACGATCGCGTCCGCGTCAATGAAGACGCAGGCGCGGTATTCCACCAGTTGCCAGAGGCGCAGCTTGCAGAAATTGTCGAGCGGCGTGTGGAAATCCGGCTTTCGCCCCTTGGTAAAGGGGGCGGCACCATGGAGGTTGCGACGGGCATGACGCTCGTTGAACCCGTCCGAGAGCGGCAGGTGCTCGACCTCGACCAATCGGCAGCCGGCGCGGGTGAGGCGTTGGAGATCGCCCGCCTCCACTGCGCCGGTATGAAGGACGACGATATCGGCCGTCGTATCAGTGTGCTGCAGCGAATTGGCGAGCGCGGTGGCGCCCCTGGCATAGTCGGCATTGGTGACGAGCGTCACGAAGGCGCGGTCGCTGCCGGCGGGAGAGGCGGGGCGGATGCCCCGCAGTCCGGTGTCGGCGGACATCAGGAAACCGACTTCAGCCGGCGCCCTTCAGGATCGTGTTCCACCTTGGCGGCGATGTCCTTGGTCCAGGCGGAAACGGCCGGAACGCGGGAACGATCGACGCGGTAGGCGAACTTCTTCGCGACATCGACGATCTCTTCCAGCAGTCCTTCGCCAAGCGTCGTCGGCTCCAGCCCGAGGCCGAGGAATTTTTCGTTCCTGACGACCAACTCGTTCTCCGGCGCTTCCTTGCGTGGGTTCGGCAGCCAGGCGATCTCCGCCCCTGTCATCTTTGCCACCAGTTCCGCCAGATCGCGCACCCGGTGGGTCTCTGTCATCTGGTTGAAGATCTCGACGCGTCCACCGCGCTGCGGCGGGTTGTTGAGGGCAATCTCGATACAGCGGACAGAATCCTGGATGTGAATAAAGGCGCGGGTCTGGCCGCCGGTGCCGTGAACTGTCAGCGGGTAGCCGATCGCTGCTTGGATCAGGAAGCGGTTCAGCACGGTGCCGTAATCGCCGTCATAGTCGAAGCGGTTGACCAACTGCTGGTGCCGGCGCGTCTGCTCCGTATTGGTGCCCCAGACAATCCCCTGGTGCAGGTCGGTGATCCGCAGCCCGTCATTCTTGGCGTAGAAGGCGAAGAGCTGCTGATCCAGGCATTTGGTCATGTGGTAGATGGAGCCGGGATTGCTCGGATAAAGGATTTCCTGGCTAACAGTGCGGCCGTCCATGGTCTCGATGCCGACCGGCAGGTAGCCTTCTGGAATTGCCGCCCCAACGGTCGAGTAACCGTAAACGCCCATGGTGCCCAGGTGGACGAGATGCGCGTCGAGGTCGAGCTCCACCATCGCATTCAGCAGGTTGTGCGTTGCGTTGACGTTGTTGTTGACGGTGTAGTTCTTGTGGCGGTCGCTTTTCATCGAATAGGGAGCGGCCCGCTGCTCGGCGAAATGGATGATCGCGTCGGGGCGGTGCTTGGAAAGCCAGCCCTTGAGCAGTTCGTAGTCCTTGGCCAGGTCGATCAGGTGGAAATGGATGCGTCGGCCGGTCTCGGCGTGCCAGACGCGGGTCCGCTCCTGAATTGAATCCATTGGTGTCAGCGACTGAACCCCAAGTTCAGTGTCGATCCATCGGCGGGAAAGATTGTCGAGGATGTGGACCTCATGGCCCGCATCAGAGAGATGGAGCGAGGTAGGCCAGCCGACGAACCCGTCACCGCCAAGGACTGCAATCTTCATGTATCGACTCCGCTGGTTGTCTGACCAGATTTCCTGATAGGGAGGTTTTGTGACAGAAGCACAATACTCCATGACGGCCTTCCCGCCACCCGCCATCACGACGATCCACTAAGGCATGACGATGACAAGCGAGGTTTTTCATCTTTCCGGACAGCTAACGGATCAAGGGCATCAACTGTTGCAGAGGGTGTACTACGAAGACACGGACTTCTCCGGGCTCGTTTATCATGCTCGCTACCTTCATTTCCTGGAGCGCGGCCGCACCGATTACCTGCGTTGCCTGGGATGCCAGCAGAGCGATCTCCTCGTCGCCGATGAGGAGGGGCTCGTGTTTGTCGTCCACCGGATGGAGATCGACTTCAAACAGCCGGCGAAGATGGATGATGTGCTGACAGTAAACACGTCCACGGAGAAGGCCGGTGGTGCCAAGATGGTTCTCAATCAGGAGATACGCCGCGGCGAAACGCTGCTGATACTAGCAAAGGTCACGATCGCAGTGATCAACCGAAGCGGGCGTCCCCGAAGATTGCCAGACAGCGTGGCCAAGAAGTTTCTGGGTGGTTGAACGTACTCTTCAAAACTCTGTTGTAACGCTTTCTTAACCATAATGAGGTCTTACTGGAGCATGAGGAATTTGTGCAACGCACGCCTTCCTTTGACCAAATTTGAAAGCGAGAAGCCAATGCTGAAAGCTCAGGGCACCTTGGGGTAGAAGAGCGCATCCAGCGGCCATGTAAATCTCGCGAGAGCGCTTTTGAACCCGCCCGGTCCTGTGCCGGGCGTTTGGATTCGGGGATATTGGTATGGAAGAGGTAGGTTTGGCTGCGGCGACCCATGACGTCAGTCTCTGGGCGCTGTTCATGCAGGCTGGTCTGATCGTCAAACTGGTCATGCTGGGCCTGATCGGCGCGTCGGTCTGGACCTGGGCGATCGTCATCGACAAGTATGTCAGCTTCGGCAAGGCCAAGCGCCAGTTCGACCAGTTCGAGCAGGTGTTCTGGTCGGGCCAATCGCTGGAAGAGCTTTACCGGACCCTGGCGGAACGCCAGAATGGCGGCTTGTCGGCAATCTTCGTTTCCGCAATGCGTGAATGGAAGAAGAGCTTCGAGCGTGGCGCACGTTCGCCCATCGGCCTGCAGATGCGGATCGACCGGGCCATGGACGTGACGATGGCGCGCGAAAGCGAAGCCTATGAGGCCCGTCTCGGTTCGCTTGCAACGATCGGCTCGGCGGCGCCCTTTATCGGCCTCTTCGGCACCGTGGTCGGTATCATGACCTCGTTCCAGGCGATTGCCGGTTCCAAGTCCACGAACCTAGCCGTGGTGGCGCCAGGTATCGCCGAGGCCCTTCTGGCGACCGCGATCGGTCTGGTTGCGGCTATTCCGGCAGTTATTGCCTATAACAAATTCGCTGCCGACGCGGGAAAGCTCTCGGCGCGCATGGAAGGCTTCGCCGACGAGTTTTCCGGGATCCTGTCGCGCCAGATCGACGAAAAACTGCAACCGCGCCAGGCGGCGCAGTAACGCGGTCGCGAAGGAGCTAACACCCATGGGTATGTCAGTCGGTGCAAAGGGATCAGGCGGCGGGCGTAGACGGCGCGGCGGCCGCAAGCACGGGGCGATCAGCGAGATTAACGTCACGCCGCTCGTCGACGTCATGCTGGTGCTGCTGATCATCTTCATGGTCGCGGCACCGAT
>CAYNED010000201.1:0-5725 GCA_964396135.1 uncultured Neorhizobium sp. | reverse complement strand
GCGGGCGGTCAGGGCCGCGGTCTTGCCCGTGCCGGCGCCGGCCAGCACCAGGACAGGACCGTCAAGCGCCTCCACGGCCTCGCGCTGTTCCGGGTTTAGGCCGGAGAGGTAGTCGGGGACGGCACGGTTCTGGTCGCGCGCAGCCATGGCGCGGGCGGCGATGCCGAGGCCTCCAGGTGCGGCAGGAGAGGGTGCCGGCTGGGACGGGCGGCGCGGTTCCGGTTCCTCGTCGAAGAACGGAATGTCGTCGAAAACGTTACTCATGTGGCCAATGTAGTGATTCGGACCTGAAAGGCCAGAAAAGATGTTCTGGTTTCATTCCTGTCCTTTCATCCGTGAGTGGCGAAATCAAGGTACCTCCGCCGAAAGATTGTGGAGCCCTGGATGTCTGGAAGAGCCGCAGGCGGCTGATCTGACATCTGCGTGAATTCCCACGATGTTACAAATCCGTAAGGATGTTGATCGCGAATTGCATGTATAGTCACCAGCATACATATTGCCGTCCGTTCCAGTCATATCGCTCCTGCCGGAGATCTTAATGCGCATTTGGAAGCAGTTGCTCCTCAGTCTCGTTGTCGTCGTCGTCGCCCTCTGTCTCTGGGTCTTTGTCGTTCCCGGAGCTGGCGATACGCTGGCGAGGATGGGCGTGCCCGACCCGATCGTCGCCGCCATCCGACCGCAAGCGACACAAGAGGCGGCGTCTCCGGGTGCGGGCGCGGGCGGCGCGCGGGGCAGGGGCCCCGGCGGAGGCGGAACCTTGGTCGTGACGGAGGCGGTTGCGACGGGAACCGTCAACGACCAGTTGGCGGCGATCGGCAGCGGCGAGGCTATCCAGTCGGTTGTCGTCATGCCCCAGGCGTCCGGCACCATCGAGGAAATTCTTGTCGTCGCTGGCGACAAGGTTACCAAAGGACAAGTGCTCGCACGCCTCGACGACGACGAGCAGGTCATCGCGCGTGACCGGGCGGAAGTGGCGCTTCGCAGCGCGACGGAGCGCTCGCAGTCGCTCAGCAATCTGCGTTCCGTGTCGCGGCTTGATGTGCTCGATGCGCAAATTGCCGAGGAGACGGCAAAGCTCGAAGTCTCGACTGCCGAACTCAACCTGAAGCGTCGCGAGATCGTCTCGCCGATCGACGGCGTGGCGGGCATCGTGCCGGCCAATGTCGGCGACAACGTCACCACCCAGACCGCCATTGTCACCATTGACGACCGGTCTTCGCTTCTCGTCGATTTCTGGGCGCCGGAGCGCTTTGCAACGGCCATCACGGTTGGCCATCCGGTCGAGGCGAGCTCCATTGCTCGTCCGGGCGATGTCGTCACCGGCGTTGTTCACGCGATTGATAATCGCATCGATCCGGCCAGCCGAACCATCCGCATCCGTGCCCGGATCGACAATCCCGACGACAAGTTGCGGGCCGGTATGGCCTTCAATGTGGCCATGCGCTTTCCCGGAGATACCTTTCCGGCGGTGGATCCGCTCGCCGTGCAATGGGATGCGGAAGGCTCCTATGTCTGGCAGGTCGTTGATGGCAAGTCGGTGAAGACACGCGTGCGGATCATTCAGCGCAATCCCGATGTCGTGCTGGTGGATGCCGACCTGAAGGCCGACGATGCCGTCGTGGTGGAGGGCCTGCAGCGCGTCCGCGAAGGCGCTGACGTCCGTATTTCCGGCGCGCCGGAAAGCGCGGAGGTAGCGAGCCAATGACGTCCCACGACAGCCAGACGCCCCCAAAGCAGGATCCAGGCCAGAGCTTCACGGCGCTTTTCGTCCGCCGCCCGATCCTGGCAGCGGTCCTCAACACGCTTCTCGTCGTCGCGGGGCTTGCTGCCCTTTTCGGTGTGGAAGTGCGGGAACTTCCCGACGTCGACCAGCCGGTCATTACCGTCCGCACGACCTATGACGGGGCCTCGCCGCAGACGATCGACCAGGAACTGACCCAAATCATCGAGGGGGCCGTCGCACGCGTCAGCGGGCTGAAGTCAATTTCGTCGCAATCGCAGTTCGGTTCCAGCCGGGTTACGCTGGAATTTTCCGACACTGCCGATCTGGCCGTTGCGGCCAATGACGTGCGCGATGCGCTCGGCCGCATCACCAATCAGCTACCGGAGGACGCCGACGAGCCGCGCATCATCAAGGCAGACTCCGACTCCCAGGCGATCATGCGGATCGCCGTGACCTCCAGCAACCTGTCCATGGACGACCTGACGCTGCTCGTCGACAACGAGGTGACCGATCGGCTGGCGTCTGTCGATGGCGTTGCCGATGTGGAGCTCTACGGCGATCAGGAGAAGATCTTCCGTGTCGACATCAATCAGGCGGCATTGGCCGGCCGTGGACTGACGGTCGGCGATATCTCGACAGCGCTCTCCACTGCAGCCCTCGACGTTCCGGCCGGGTCGCTGGAAAGCAACCGACAGAACATCGTGGTGCGCGCCACGGCAAACCTGACGACGCCTGAGGATTTTGAGAGCGTCCTCATCAAGGACAATATCCGGTTGCGCGACGTCGCCACGGTGACGCTTGGTCCGGATGACGGCTCGACCGTGCTGCGCGCCAACGGCGTTCAGGGCGTCGGTCTCGGCATCATCCGTCAGGCGCAATCAAATACGCTGAACATTTCTGACGGGGTCAAGGCAGCGGTGGCGGAGCTGCAGCAGAACCTGCCGGAAGGCACGCGTATCGCGATCACCAGCGACGACGCCGTCTTCATCGAAGGCGCGTTGCACGAGGTGGAGATCGCGCTCGGCCTCTCCGCCACGGTGGTGCTGATCGTCATCTTCCTCTTCCTGCGGGACTGGCGCGCCACGCTGATCCCGGGCGTCACCATGCCTGTCGCCCTCATTGGCACTCTCGTCGCCATCTATCTCGTCGGATTTTCGATCAACATCCTGACCCTGCTCGCGATCGTGCTTGCCACCGGCCTCGTCGTCGATGATGCGATCGTCGTGCTGGAAAACATCGTGCGCCGTCGTGCGGAAGGCATGGGGCCAAGGGCGGCCGCCGTCCTCGGCACCCAACAGGTCTTCTTTGCCGTCATGGCGACCACCGCGACGCTTGCGGCGGTCTTCATCCCGCTCTCCTTCCTGCCGGGCCAGATGGGCGGCCTCTTCCGCGAATTCGGCTTTGTGCTCGCCTTTGCGGTAGCGCTGTCGTCGGTGACTGCGCTGACGCTTTGTCCGATGCTTGCTTCGCGCATGCTGTCCAGGCCGATCAAGGAAAGCGAAAGCGGACCGCTCTACTGGATCGGGGAGAAGTTCTCCTCACTCTATGCCGGCATCCTCAGGCGCGTTCTCGATGCGCCGGTCGTGGTGCTCGTCGTTGCAGCCCTGGTGTCAGCTGCGGCCTATGGCGCCTTTGGCCTCGTCCGCAGCGAACTGACGCCGCGCGAAGACCGGTCCATGGTGATGATGCGGCTCACCGCGCCCGAGGGTGTCAGCCTCGACTACACGCGCGACCAGATGCAGCGCGTCGAGGAGAACCTGCAGCCCCTGCGCGAGTCCGGCGAGATCGCCAACATCTTCTCCATCTCGGGCTTCGGCAGCAACACCAATAGTGGCTTCATGGTGCTGACGCTTGCCCCCTGGGCAGAGCGTGAGCGCACGCAGGACGAGATCGTACAGGACGTCAATGCGGCGGCGCAGAAAGTGCCGGCCTTGCGCGGCATCGCCATGCAACCCAACAGCCTTCGCATCCGCGGGGCCGGCAACGGCTTGCAGATGGCCATGGTCGGCAGCGACCACGAAAAGCTTACGCAGGCAGTGATCGAGCTGGTCTACAAGATGGAGGATAGCGGCCTCTTTGAAACGCCGCGGCTTTCCAACGAGCCGACCCAGGCGCAGCTTTCGGTCGCCATCGACCGTGAACGTGCCTCCGATCTCGGGATCGACATCACCGGGCTTTCCGCCGCCATGCGGGCCTTGCTCGAAGGCCGGGAAATCGTCGACGTCTTCGTCGACGGCGAGGCCGTGCCGGTCAAGCTGACGTCTACGACGCAGCCGGTCGACGACCCGACGGATCTGGAGAGCATCTTCCTCAAAGCGGGCGACGGAAAGATCGTCCCGCTCTCCACCATCGCGACCTTGCAGGAGGGCGCCGTGGCACCCGAGCTCAATCGCGAGCAGCAGCTTCCCTCCGTTTCCTTCACGGGCAATCTTCGGGACGGCGTGACGCTTGGGGATGCGGTGCAGGCAGTCGAGGCGATGGCCGAGCCCTTGTTGCCTGCCGGCGCACGGCTCATTCCTCTGGCGGAGGCTGCCACGCTGGAGGAGAACTCCTCCGGCATGCTGATGACTTTCGGTTTTGCCATCGCCATCATCTTCCTTGTTCTCGCCGCACAGTTCGAAAGCGTGCTCTCGTCGCTGATCATCATGTCGACGGTACCGCTCGGGCTTGCCTGCGCGGTCTTTGCGCTGATCCTCACGGGGACGAGCCTCAACGTCTACAGCCAAATCGGGCTGGTGCTGCTGGTCGGCGTCATGGCCAAGAACGGGATCCTGATCGTCGAGTTCGCAAACCAGCTGCGCGACCGTGGAGCAGGAGTGCGCGAAGCGATCGAGCAGGCCTGCAGCATCCGCCTTCGCCCGGTGATGATGACGATGATCGCCACCATCATCGGCGGCCTGCCGCTGGTCCTTGCGCAGGGCGCGGGTGCAGAGGCGCGCATCGCGCTGGGCTGGGTGATCGT
The DNA here is from genome assembly GCA_964396135.1 of uncultured Neorhizobium sp. Taxonomy (GTDB): domain Bacteria; phylum Pseudomonadota; class Alphaproteobacteria; order Rhizobiales; family Rhizobiaceae; genus Neorhizobium. The sequence goes on along the minus strand of CAYNED010000201.1, from coordinate 1,040 downwards.
CGGAGGGTTGGCGCTTTCAACATCAGTCACGCTGCTCATCACGCCGGTCGCCTATCTGTTGATCGCGCGGTTCTCGAAGCCGCATGTGCATGAAGAGCGGCGCCTGCACCAGGAACTCGTCAACGCCACGCAGGTACAAGCCAACCAGGACGGAGAACGGCCGCTGCTCGCTGCGGAATGAGTTCTCCACGGTCCGGGAAGTACCTCTGCGGAACATAGGCGAAGTCTGCTGGTTGGTCGTTCAGCAACCAGCAGGAGCACCGCATGTCACAGCTTACAGATCAGTTCATCGACGCCCTTCGAAAGCTTGAGTCGTCACGGGATGTCGAGACCATCGCTGCGCTGTTTTCCGAGGGTGCCGCGATCTCAAGTCCGCTGGTTCATCACGATCACGGTGGTCCGCAGCAAGCCGGCGCCTTCTGGACCCATTATCGCGATGCATTTGATGACATCCGGTCGGAGTTCAAGACGGTGCGCGAGATCGACGGCACTGCCTTTCTCGAGTGGCATAGCCGGGGTAAAATGGGCGACCAGCCCTTCGAATATGACGGCATAAGCGTTCTGGAAGAGGCGGACGGCAAGATTTCCGCGTTTCGCACCTATTTCGACACGCGCCATATTCCAACCGTCACGAGTCAGGGTGGGGGAAGCACGGGCAAAGCGCCGACTGCCAGTCAGTCAGAAGGCTCGGTAGATGCCGCGAATGTCGGTGAAGGCGATGCGAGCAAGGACGAGATGGTCGAAGCGCAGCGCGACGCAGCCGAACAGCGGGCTGGCGGTGGCTACAGCTGACAGGCCGCAAGCCGCTCTCCGAGGGCTAACCCCGGGGTTGACAGCAGCCCCCTCACCAAGTTCGCCTCGCCAATCGGCTTCGCCTCTTGGGCGAACTATCCTCTCCCACAAGGGGAGAGGAGCCGGCGCGGCACCCTCGATGCCCCTCCCTCTCCCCTTGTGGGAGAGGTTACAAAATCGAAGGCTTAGCCGCAGGCTAAACTTCAGATTTTGTTGGTGAGGGGGACGTTCTCACGCACCCCCTTCAA
>CAYNED010000200.1:0-5733 GCA_964396135.1 uncultured Neorhizobium sp. | reverse complement strand
GAAGCTCCATACCGTCCATGCGCGGCATCTTGATGTCGAAGATAGCCAGTTGCGGTGGCCTTCCCAAAAGCCCGTCAAGTGCCGACGCACCATCGGTATAGGTCTCGACCTTGTAGCCTTCGGCTTCAAGGGCGATCGACACCGATGTGAGAATGTTGCGATCGTCGTCTACGAGCGCGATTGTCTGCATACTCTCCGTCTCCATCACCATCTGTGCGCATCTCCTGGTGTTCGCCCCGCCAGGTCCGGCAAACGCCGATGCGCCTTGTGAGTATAAAGGTGGAACAAATTGTGGCGAAGGTAAAGGTTGTGGGGTTGAATGGAGTGATCAAGGCCGCGCGAGGAGGGTGCCCTTCAATGCACACTAAAAATGGCCCTGAACCGATTTAAATAGGAATAGTTTTTTTTAAATCGATTAATATATTGATATCATTGCGCAATTGTGGATTTGCCTATTGCCGTTTCCTTGAGGCAGAGCTAGTTGGTGCATGAACAACCGTCAAAAAGGAAGGCGCGTATGCAGGAGCTTGGGCTTTACAATCCGTCCAACGGGATCTCGACCATCGGCTTCGCCGACGTCTCCCGCGCCAATTATAACCTTTCGGAGACCGAACTCTACGAGGAGGCAATCCGCAACCATGAGGCGGACTTGACGGCCGACGGCGCGCTTCGTGCAGTCACGGGGCAGCACACCGGGCGCTCGCCGAAGGACAAGTTCGTTGTCCGCGACGAGATGACCGAAGACGTCATCTGGTGGGATAACAACAAACCAATCTCGCCCGAACGGTTCGACGTGCTGCACAAGGACATGCTGGCCCATGCCGCAGGTAAGACGCTGTACGTGCAGGACTTGGTCGGCGGTGCCGATCCTGAAAATGCGTTGCCGACGCGAGTGATCACCGAGCTTGCCTGGCACGCACTTTTCATCCGCAACCTGCTTATCCGCCCAGACAGAGCGTCGCTCGAGACGTTCCAGCAAAAGCTCACGATCATCAATCTGCCAAGCTTTCGGGCAGATCCTGCACGACACGGATGCCGCACTGAAACGGTGATCGCCTGTGATCTGCAGCGTGGTCTCGTGCTGATCGGCGGAACCTCCTATGCAGGGGAAAACAAGAAATCTGTTTTCACGGTGTTGAACTACCTGCTCCCGGCGAAACGAGTCATGCCGATGCATTGCTCGGCCAATGTCGGCGCAGAGGGGGATGCCGCAGTGTTCTTCGGCCTGTCGGGCACCGGAAAGACCACCCTGTCGGCAGATCCGAGCCGAACCCTTATCGGCGACGACGAGCACGGCTGGGGGGAGGATGGCATCTTCAACTTCGAGGGTGGATGCTACGCCAAGGCAATTCGGCTATCGGCGGAAGCAGAACCGGAAATCTACGCCGCCACGCGCCGTTTCGGGACCGTGCTGGAGAATGTCGTCCTTGACGAGAATCGCATCCCGGATTTTGACGACGCATCGCTGACAGAGAACACGCGCTCGGCATATCCGCTGCATTTCATCCCGAACGCGTCGGAGACCGGCATCGCGCCCCACCCGAAGACAATCATCATGCTCACTGCCGATGCCTTCGGCGTCATGCCGCCGATCGCCAAGCTGACCCCCGAACAGGCCATGTACCATTTCCTCTCCGGCTACACCGCCAAGGTCGCCGGAACAGAAAAGGGTGTCACGGAACCGGAAGCGACCTTCTCGACCTGCTTCGGCGCACCGTTCATGCCGCGCCACCCCGCCGAATATGGCAACCTGCTGCGCGACCTGATCGACCGCCACGGGGTTGACTGCTGGCTCGTCAACACTGGCTGGACCGGTGGCGCCTATGGTGTCGGCCGTCGCATGCCTATCAAGGCAACACGGGCGCTGTTGACGGCTGCTTTGTCTGGAGAATTGAAGAGCGCGCAGTTCCGGACCGATCCGAATTTCGGCTTCTCAGTGCCAGTTTCGGTCGAAGGTGTCGATCCGTCGATCCTTGATCCCCGCTCCACGTGGTCCGACGGTGCAGCTTACGATGCGCAGGCAAAGAAGCTGGTCTCCATGTTCATAGCCAATTTCGCTAAATTCGAAGACCACGTCGACAGCAAGGTGCGTGATGCGGCACCGGTTATCTTGGCGGCTGCGGAATAATAGTTTCGCTGGAACTAATCTCTCGAACCGCCGGCTTCATCACCGGCGGTTTTCTTCGCCCTGCGTTTGTGGGATAGAAGCCGCGGAGACGCGCAATGGCCAGCAACCCCCTTCACATCAACAGCCGCATCACGATCCAGGGGTGGGAGCTTACGGAGCAGTTCGTTATGGCAGGTGGCCCCGGGGGCCAAAACGTCAACAAGGTTTCGACGGCCGTCCAACTTTTCTTCGACCTCCTGAATTCTCCCTCTCTGCCGGAGCGGATCAAGACAAATGCCATAAAAATTGCTGGACGCCGCCTGTCGAAGGAGGGCGTGCTGATGATCGAGGCTAACCGTTTCCGCAGCCAGGAGCGGAATCGCGAGGATGCCCGGGAGCGGCTGAAGGAACTGATCCTGAAAGCTGCCGAACCGCCTCCGCCGCCGCGGCGCGCCACCAAGCCAACCAAGGGGTCTGTCGAGCGCCGGCTGAAGGCAAAGTCCGGCCGAGCCGTGGTGAAGAAGATGCGTGGAAAGCCAACGGGAGAATGAGATGGCAAGCCTTGTGGAGGGACTAAGGTATCTTCCCGGTCATCTGGACAGGCCAACTCAGGAGAAGGTTGTAGATCTCGTGCGCCAGGTGGTGTCGGCAGCGCCACTATACCTCCCGGTGATGCCTGGGACAGGCAAGCCGATGTCCGTCAGGATGACCAATTGCGGATCTCTCGGCTGGGTGACGGACAAGGATCGTGGCTATCGCTACCAAACTACACATCCGCTGACGGGAAAGCCTTGGCCGCCCATTCCGAAGGAGATACTGGCGCTTTGGGGTGAGGTTTCTGGCCACGCAAATGCGCCGCAGGCCTGTCTTATTAACTTCTATGCCGATGATGCCCGGATGGGTCTCCATCAGGACAAGGATGAAACGGATCTTTCCGCGCCAGTGGTCTCGCTTTCGCTGGGGAACACCTGCCTCTTTCGCGTCGGCGGCTTGGACCGCAAAGACCCGACCCGCTCCTTTCGGCTATCAAGCGGCGACGTGGTGGTGCTCGGCGGGCCGAGCCGGCTCTGCTTTCACGGCGTCGATCGCATCTATCCTAACACGTCGACGCTCCTGAAGAACGGTGGCCGGATCAACCTGACCCTGAGGCGGGTAGATTGAGACAAAATATGCTCAGAGCTTCCTGAGCGACACGGTCTCCACAAGGTGGTTCGACCCTTTGCGTAAGACCAGGTCTGCGCGCGGGCGGGTCGGCAAGATGTTCTGCCGCAGGTTCTTCAGGTTGATGTTCTCCCACAGCCCTTCCGCAATCGCTCGAGCTGCGTCCTCGCCAACCGTCGCGTAGCGGTGGAAGAAGGAGTTGGGATCGCGGAACGCTGTCTGTCGCAGCTTCATGAAGCGTTCGACATACCATTGATGAATGAGCTCTTCGTCGGCGTCGATATAGATCGAGAAATCGAAGAAGTCGGACACAATGGGGACTATCTTCCCGTCCGCTGGAAGATCGCGCGACTGGAGGACGTTGATACCTTCAAAGATCAGGATATCCGGCCGGTCGACGACCATGTGCTCGTCCGGCAAAACGTCATAGGTCAGGTGTGAATACCTGGGCGCACGGACATTCGGCTCGCCGGCTTTGATGGCCGACAGAAAACGGAGAAGAGCGCCGATATCATAACTTTCGGGAAAGCCCTTGCGCTCCATCAGGTTTTCGCGCCGGAGAACGGCGTTCGGATAGAGGAAGCCGTCGGTGGTGATGAGGTCCACCTTCGGGCTGGACGGCCAGCGAGCCAGCAGTTCCTTCAGGATGCGCGCGGTGGTCGATTTGCCGACGGCAACTGACCCGGCAATGCCGATTACGAACGGCGTCTTGGCGACATCCGACATGCTCAAGAAGCGGTTGCGCTGCTGGAAGAGCAGTTGCGACGCTTCCACATGGGCAGAAAGGAGCCGCGACAGCGACAGATAAATCCGGCGGACCTCGCTCAGATCGATAGGGTCGTCCAGCGAACGCAGTCGCGCCACCTCGTCCGCCGACAGCGTCATAGGCGTGTCGGCGCGAAACCGCGACCATTGCTCGGACGTGAACAGGTGATAGGGGGAGTAGTTTGCCGCGGCGGATAAATCCTGGCCGTCGACCGGTTTGGTTGCCAATGTCATGACTACCGGCTTGCCTTTTCCTGAAGACCGGATTGAGCGGTCCGCCGCTGGAGTTCGTCCAGCACATCCTGCAGCGGAACGCCGCCGATATTCAATACGACCATCAGGTGATAAAGAAGGTCGGCACTTTCGGCGACGAGATCGGAAGGCTGCTGCGACACCGCGGCAATCACCGTCTCCACCGCCTCTTCCCCGAGCTTCTTTGCGGCCTTGGTCTGGCCGGCTGCGACCAGCTTCGCCGTCCAGGACTGGTCAGGCGATGCCTGCGCCCGGGTCGCCACGATCTTCTCCAGATCATGCAGGGTGAAACTGCTCATGTCCTGCCTCCGTCGGCGTCAGTGAAGCCGCATGGCGATGCCGTGATCAGCCATGTAACGCTTGGCTTCCTCCACGGTATAGGTACCGAAGTGGAAAATTGAGGCAGCCAGAACTGCCGTGGCATGGCCGTCACGAATACCGGCGACCAAATCGTCGAGCGTGCCGACGCCGCCGGATGCGACGACCGGAACGCGAACGGCATCGGCAATCGTTCGGGTGAGCGCAAGATCATAACCGCTCTTGGTGCCGTCGCGGTCCATGGAGGTGACCAACAGTTCGCCAGCACCCTTGTCCACAACCTTGGCTGCGAACTCGATGGCATCGATGCCCGTCGGCTGGCGGCCACCATGGGTGAAGATTTCCCAGCGATGGGCTTCGCCCTCTGCCGAGACCTTCTTGGCGTCGATCGAAACAACGATGCACTGGTTGCCGAACTTGTCCGCGGCCTCGGCCACGAAATCCGGGTTCTTCACGGCGGCGGAATTGATCGAAACTTTGTCGGCACCGGCCAGCAGCAGCTTCCGAATGTCGGCCACCGCGCGCACGCCGCCGCCGACGGTCAGCGGCATGAAGCAATGGTCGGCGGTGCGGGCGACAACGTCGAAAATCGTGTCGCGGTTGTCGGAGGAAGCGGTGATATCGAGGAAGCAAAGCTCGTCGGCACCGGCCGCGTCATAGGCCTTGGCAGCCTCGACGGGGTCGCCGGCATCGATGAGATCGACGAAGTTGACGCCCTTGACGACGCGGCCGTCCTTCACGTCGAGGCAGGGGATGACGCGGGCCTTGAGGCTCATGCGGCTTCTCCCTGGCGTGCCTTGATCAGGGCCAGCGCTTCGGCCGGATCAATACGTCCGTCATAAAGCGCACGGCCGGATATGGCGCCTTCGAGGCGTGCCGCGTCAGGCTCCAGCATTCGCTGGATATCCTCCAAGGATGCAAGGCCACCGGAGGCGATGACCGGGATGGACACGGCGTCTGCGAGCTGTAGCGTCGAATCCCAGTTGATCCCGGCGAGGATCCCATCGCGGTCGATGTCGGTATAGATGATGGCGGCGACGCCGGCGCCCTCGAACTTTTTCGCCAGCTCGATCACTCCGAGCTCCGAGGCTTCCGCCCAGCCTTCGACGGCGACCTTGCCGCCCTTGGCA
>CAYNED010000199.1:0-5753 GCA_964396135.1 uncultured Neorhizobium sp. | reverse complement strand
TCAAAGGCACCATGCCGGACACGCTGCGCCGATGCAAGTCTCCTGCTCTGCAGACAACTTCGCCTCACTCGACCGTAACCGACTTCGCGAGATTGCGCGGTTGGTCGACATCTGTGCCCATGAAGACGGCTGTGTGATAAGCGAGCAGCTGGATTGGCAAGGAGTAAACCATCGGAGAGATGATTTCGGCCACATGCGGAAGCACGATGGTGGCCATCGTCGGCAGTTTCGAGGATGCGGCACCCTTATCGTCGGTTATGAAGATGATCTTCCCACCCCGCGCCGCGACTTCCTGCATGTTGGAGACTGTCTTTTCGAAGAAGCGATCGAATGGCGCGATCACGATCACCGGCATGTTCTCGTCGATAAGAGCGATCGGACCGTGCTTCAGTTCCCCGGCCGCGTAACCCTCGGCATGAATATAGGAAATCTCCTTGAGCTTCAGGGCGCCTTCGAGTGCCAGAGGATAGCTTGTGCCGCGCCCGAGGTAGAGGACGTCCTTGTACTTCGAGAGCTCGCGCGACAGCGCGTCGATCTGTGGTTCGATCGCGTTCAAGACACCGCTCATCAGCCGCGGCATCTCGGTCAGGCTCCTGACCAGCTGCTTCTCTTCCTCTAGCGTGATCGTTCCGCGCGCCTTGCCGGCCGCAATCGCCAGCGACGCCAGAACCGTCAGCTGACAGGTGAACGCTTTTGTTGAAGCCACACCGATTTCCGGCCCGGCCAGGATCGGGAAGATCGCGTCCGATTCCCGCGCAATCGTCGATTCCTTGACATTGACGACCGCGCCGATCTTCAGACCGGCCTGCTGGCAGTAGCGCAACGAGGCTAAAGTATCTGCTGTTTCCCCGGACTGAGAGATGAACAGCGCCGCCTGGTCCTCCGACAAAGGAATCTCGCGGTAGCGGAACTCTGATGCAACGTCGATCTCGACAGGCAGGCGCGCATAACGCTCAAACCAGTACTTGCCGATCAGCCCAGAAAGATAAGCCGTTCCACAGGCAGAAATCGTCAAGCCTCGAAGAGACGCAAAATCTATGGTGCCGCAGACGGACGTGTCCACGGTGTGGGTTTCCAAATCCACATAATGTGCAAGAGCGTGCGAAATCACTTCCGGCTGTTCATAGATCTCCTTTTCCATGAAGTGGCGGTGGTTGCCCTTGTCGACCATGTAGGCGGCCGACTGGGTGATCTGCCGTGGGCGCTCGATCGGATTGCCGTCATGGTCAAAGATGAAGGCGCCATCGCGGCCCAAAATGGCCCAATCACCATCGACCAAATAGGTGATGGTATTGGTGAACGGTGCCAGCGCAATTGCATCGGAGCCCAGGTATGTTTCGCCCTGTCCGTAGCCGATCGCCAGCGGGGGGCCGGAGCGCGCCGCCATGATGGTTGAGGGGTCGTCGGCGAAGATCACAGCCAGCGCATAGGCCCCGGTTACCTCTCGCAGCATCGCTTGCATCGCCTCGCGACGCCCCATTCCGGCCCGCAAGTTCCGTGCCACGAGCTGGGCAACCACCTCCGTATCGGTCTGTGTCTCGAACGACACGCCCTGCGACAGCAGTTTCTCTTTGATCTCGGAGAAGTTTTCGATGATCCCGTTGTGGACGACGGCGACGCCATCGACGAAATGGGGATGCGCGTTGGTCTCATTCGGCACGCCATGGGTTGCCCAACGCGTATGGGCGATGCCGATCTTGCCCGGCAATGGCTGCTCCGCGAGCTTCTTCTCAAGGTTAAAGAGCTTGCCTTCCGCGCGCCGACGCGCCAGCACCCCGTCATGAATGGTGGCGACGCCAGCGGAATCATAACCACGGTATTCCAGCCGCCGGAGAGCATCCACCAGCCGCTCCGCTACTGGTTCTTTTCCGACGATCCCCACAATCCCGCACATTCCAAAACCCCTCAACCCGACGATGTCGCCGGGATTTCTAGCCGATCACACCGGTGCTGCAATTCCCTGTCCGGTCACTTTCCGTATCGGATCGTAACCAGACAGGCTCACGTCTTTGCCTTTTTGGCTGCCTTGAGCGCAAGCGTTCGTTCGCGGATGATCTTGGCGCGCTCCGGCTTGTTCTCCTGGCGTGCCCGGCCCAGCGCCAGCGCATCCGCCGGAACGTTCGCGGTAATGACGCTCCCGGAGCCAATATAGGCTCCATCCCCGATCGAAACCGGTGCGACGAGCGCTGAATTGGAGCCGACGAAGGCGTTGGCGCCAATCTCGGTGATGTGCTTGTTAACGCCGTCATAGTTGCAGGTGATCGTACCTGCGCCAATATTGGTCCGCTCACCGACGATCGCGTCACCGATATAGCTTAGGTGATTGACCTTAGCCCCTTCCCCGATGGTCGCATTCTTCACTTCGCAGAAATTACCCACCTTCGACCGGACGGCGAGGCGCGTTCCCGGACGCAAGCGTGCGAAAGGTCCAACTGTCGCGCCAGTGCCCACATGGACGCCTTCCAGATGAGAAAACGCATGAACTACGGCCTCAGGCTCAATCGTTACGCCTGGGCCGAAGACGACATTTGGTTCAATGATGGCATCTTGGCCGACCTCGGTATCGAAGGCGAGAAACACGGTTTCCGGGGCGATCATGGTAACGCCTGAAAGCATGACTTCATGCCTTCGCCGCTCCTGCCAGAGCCGCTCGAGCACCGCCAGCTCTGCCCGATTGTTGCAACCGGCCATCTCGGCCTCCGGCGCGTCGACGACGACGGCCCTGCCGCCTGTAGCCCGAACAATCTCAACCAGATCCGTTAGATAATACTCACCCTTGGCATTCTTGTTATCGATCTGTTCCAGTAACTGCAGCGCTTTCCTGCCATTGATCGCCATGATGCCGCTATTGCACCAGGTGATCTTTCTCTCCTCGTCCGTCGCGTCCTTTTCTTCCCGGATCGCAACGAGGCCGCCGTTCTCGACAATAAGTCGACCGTAGCCAGTGGGGCGATCGGAATGAAAGCCGATCACAGCGACGTCGGCACCATTGGCAATCTCTGCGCGTGCCGCGGCAAGCGGGCCAGCTGTTACCAAGGGCGCATCACCGTATGTCACCAGGATCTCGTCGAAGCCCTCCGCGATCGCGTCGCGAGCCGCGAGAACGGCATGGCCGGTGCCAAGCCTTTCCTTCTGCAACACCATACGCAGCGTGATGCCTTCTACTCTGGCAGCATCGGCAACAGCGTCGGCATCACGGCCCAGTACCAGCGCCACGTCACTAATGTTCGCAGAATCAACGGCCCGCATGACATGGCCGATCATCGGCAGTCCCGCGACCGGATGCAGGACCTTGGACATCGAAGACTTCATCCGCGTGCTGTCTCCGGCGGCAAGGATGACGGCAAGGCAGGTGCGGCTCATGAGATACTCCCTGGAAAATGTCGCCGTTTCTTAGCAACAACTCGATTGACAGGCGATAAACGCCTTGTGACGCGCTGCAACAAAAAAGGCGCCCCGCAGGGCGCCTTTTCCAGATCTTCCTCGAAGCTTATTGCGGCAACTGGTCGTCCACGCCCTGGACGTAGAAGTTCATGCCCAGCAATACCCCGTCCTCGGCCTTTTCGCCTTCTGCGAGCCAGTCGCTGCCGTCCTGCTTCTTCACCGGCCCGGTGAAGGGGTGCAGTTCGCCCGACTTGATCTTGGCTTCGGTTTCTTCCGCCAATGCCTTCACGTCATCCGGCATGTTGGTATAGGGCGCCATGGTGAGGATGCCGTCCTTCAGGCCGTCCCACATCTGCTCCGACTTCCAGTTGCCGTCAAGCAGTGCCTGAACGCGCTTGATGTAGTAGTTGCCCCATGTATCGACGATGGCCGTCAGCTGCGTCTTGGGACCGGCGGCGATCATGTCGGATGCCTGGCCGAAGGCCATGATGCCGCGCTCGGACGCCACCTGCATCGGAGCAGTCGTGTCGGTGTGCTGTGTCAGGATATCCACGCCCTGGTCGATCAGAGCCTTGGCGGCGTCCGCTTCCTTGCCCGGGTCAAACCAGGTGTTTGCCCAGACGACCTTCAGCTTGAACTCCGGATTGACCGACTGCGCACCGAGGATGAAGGCGTTGATGCCCATGACAACTTCGGGGATCGGGAAGGAGGCGATGTAGCCGGCGACGCCATTCTTCGACATCTTCGCAGCGATCTGACCCTGGATATAGCGGCCTTCATAGAAGCGCGCATTATAGGTCGCGACGTTCTCGGCAGCCTTGAAGCCGGTGGCATGCTCGAACTTCACGTCAGGAAATTTCTGGGCAACCTTCATGGTCGCGTCCATGAACCCGAACGAGGTGGTGAAGACGAGATCACAGCCAGATCGCGCCATGCGCTCGATCGCGCGCTCGGCATCCGGACCTTCCGGCACGCTTTCCAGGAACGGCGTCTCGATCTTGTCGCCGAAATGGTCCTGCAACGCCTGTCGGCCGATATCATGCGCCTGGGTCCAGCCCCCGTCGGTCTTGGAGCCGACATAGATGAAGCAGACCTTGGATTGTTCCTGGGCTTGGGCGCCGCCGGCAAATCCACCCAAAAGGGCAGCCGTCGCGGTCAGTGCGATAACGAGTTTCTTCATTCGTGTTACCTCTGTTGGCTCTTGAGACTTCGAAAACAGGTGCCTTCACCGCTCCGGAACGAAAGGTTTTCCAAGCGATGCAGGCGTGTTGATCAATGTCGTGCGGCGATTATGGGAGATGATGATGAGCACGACAATAGTGGCAGCATAGGGCAGTGCGGAAAGAACCTGGGATGGTATGCCAATTCCAAACGCCTGCGCATGCAATTGCCCGATGCTGACGGCACCGAAAAGATAACCGCCCGCCAGCACCCGCAAGGGGCGCCAGGACGCGAAGACGACAAGCGCCAGGGCGATCCAGCCGCGGCCGGCCGCCATGTTCTCGACCCACTGAGGCGTGTAGACGAGAGAAAGCTGCGCTCCAGCGAGACCGGCACAGGCGCCACCAAACATCACGGCTAGGTAGCGGGTGCGGATGACGTTGATGCCGAGCGCATGCGCCGAGGCATGATTGTCCCCGATGGCACGCATCTTCAAACCGGTCCGGCTCTTGAACAGGAACCAGTGGATGCCGACAACGAGCGCGATCGACAGGTAGAAGATCAAGTCCTGGCGGAAGAGCAAGGGCCCGAGGAACGGTATCTCGGAAAGGAGCGGTATCTCGATCGGTTGCAGCTTAATACCAGGCTGGCCGACCACGCTCTCGCCGATCTGGCCGGAAATACCGAGCCCGAGAATGGTCAGCGCCAGGCCGGTCGCGACCTGGTTCGCAACGAGCGTCAGCGTCAGGAAGCCGAAGAGCAGCGAGAAGACCCCGCCGGCAGCGATACCGGCAAGGACACCCAGATAGGGCGAGCCGGTGGCCTGGGTGGCGACGAAGGCCATCACAGCGCCCATGATCATCATCCCTTCAACGCCGAGATTGAGGACCCCAGAACGTTCTGTGACCAGTTCGCCAAGTGCTGCGATAACAAGTGGGGTGGCCGCTGTAATGACAGTAAGGAGTATGGCCTCAAGCATGACGAGCCGCGCCTCCCGTAATCTTCTGTGTGACGATCCTGATCTTGTAGTGGATCAGCGTATCGCAGGACAGAACGAAGAACAGCAAGAGGCCCTGAAACACCCGGCTGACCTTATCGGAAATCCCGATCGAAAGTTGAGCGGCCTCCCCACCCAAATAGGTGAGCGCCAACACGAACCCGGACGCGACGATGCCCAGCGGGTTCAGCCGGCCGAGAAAGGCGACGAT
>CAYNED010000198.1:0-5856 GCA_964396135.1 uncultured Neorhizobium sp. | reverse complement strand
GGGATCCTTCCTGGCACCAGCATGGGCGCTTTCCCGTTGCACAGCGGGATCACGCTCCGGCTGTCTTGGAAATCGTCCTGCTCCGCAGATGCTTTGGCGCCTTCCAATCGTTCAAGGGCACCACCACTCTTCGCTTGAGAATGGACGCCTAGCGTGTCCCCAGCGACAGAAGTTAAGCGCCCGACCGGCTACGTGCCGATGGGCTCAGCAGGAACAGATATATGAGAAATTCCCCCTGGGTGGTGGCGACCTATGCCTTCATCATCTTCATAGGCATTCTGGTTGCCCTTCCAAACGTACTTCCGCAGTCGACGCTTGATCGCATGCCGTCATGGCTGCCGCACAGCCGCGTCTCTCTCGGTCTCGATCTCCGTGGCGGCTCGCACCTCGTCTTGGAAGTGGACCGTGCGGATCTCGTCAATGAGCGGCTCCAGAACCTTCTGCAGGATAGCCGGCGCGTCTTGCGCGACAACGGCATCGACCCTGCTGGAATTCGTCGCAACGGTGACATCATCACGGTAACCTTGCGCGATCCGGCCCAGCGCAGCGCGGCAGTAACGCAGCTGGAGACGCTCGCAAACCCTGTCGGCTTCGGCACGGGCATCGGCCAGTCCGACTTGGCCGTTGGCACGCCGACCGACAATACGATTACCCTTGCCTACACCGAAGCCGGCATCACATCCCACGGCAGCGCTGCGGTGGAGCAAAGCCTCGAGATCATCCGGCAGCGCGTCGATCAGGTTGGCGTGGCTGAACCAACGATCCAGCGCGTGGGCTCGGATCGAGTTCTGGTTCAGCTTCCTGGCGAACAGGATCCCTCCCATCTGCGCCAATTGCTTGGTTCAACAGCGAAGATGAGCTTTCATCTTCTCGGCAACCAGGGTGAACCGGGCGTTTCCATGCTCGCCGACGAAGAGGGGCAGCAGTATCCAGTTCAAGACCGGGTCGAATTGTCCGGCGATCGCCTGACGGATGCGCGTGCCGCCTTCGATCAGCAGACGAACGAGCCAATCGTCAATTTCCGCTTCGACACCGCTGGCGCCAACCGCTTTGCGCAGATCACCCAAGCCAATGTTGGCCGCCCCTTCGCCATCGTTCTCGACGACAAGGTCCTGAGCGCGCCGGTCATCCGACAGCCGATCACCGGCGGCTCCGGCCAGATTTCCGGCGGCTTCAGCGTCGAGGAAGCCAATACGCTTGCGGCACTTCTGCGCGCCGGTGCGCTTCCGGCGAAACTGACGGTCATCGAGGAGCGCACTGTCGGTGCCGATCTCGGTTCGGACGCGATCGAAATGGGCGTCTTCACCGGCTTCATCGGCTTCCTGCTGGTCGTCGGCTTCCTCGTCTTGCTCTATGGCGGGTGGGGCGTGATTGCCAACGTAGCGTTGTTCATCAACATCATCCTGACCTTCGCTGCCTTGACCATGCTCGGGGCGACGCTGACGCTACCCGGTATCGCGGGTATCGTGCTCGGGATCGGCATCGCGGTGGACGCGAACGTTCTTATCAACGAGCGCATCAAGGAGGAGAGCCGAAAAGGACGCAGTGCCTTTGCGGCCATCGACGCGGGCTTCCAGAAGGCCTATTCGACGATCGTCGACAGTAACGTGACGACTCTCATTGCTACCGTGTTGCTCTTCTGGTTCGGTTCTGGTCCCGTTCGCGGCTTCGCAGTCACCATGGGTCTTGGCATCGTCATCTCGATGTTCACAGCAGTGGCCATTGTTCGCATCGCCATGGTCTGGATTGCAGGCCGCCAGAAGCTCAAGAAAATCGACATCAAGCCACTGTTGCCGATCAACCTCGTCCCGGACGGCACACAAATCCGGTTCATGAAAGCGCGGTTCTTCGGAATTGGCGTCTCGCTGTTCCTGTCGGTTGCATCGATCATCCTGTTCTTCACGCCGGGCCTCAACTACGGCGTTGATTTCAGGGGCGGGATTCAGATGGAGGTCGTAACCGAGGGCCCCGCTGATCTGGCGGCCTTCCGAAGCCAGCTTGACCAGCTTCGGCTTGGAGACGTGGCACTTCAGGAGTTCGGCAGTCCAAACCATCTGCTCGTGCGTGTGGAACGTCAGGAAGGCGGCGAAGAGGCTCAAACTGCAGCAGTCCAAAGTCTTCGTGCGGCCGTTGTTCAGATTGACCCCACGGCCGAGGTGGAACGCACAGAGGTTGTCGGTCCCAAGGTCAGCGGTGAACTGGCGACCGCCGGCATCCTGTCGGTCGTCCTCGCATCGCTCGCGATGCTCATCTACATCTGGGTACGGTTCGAATGGCCCTTCGCTGTCGGCGCCATCGCAACGCTTGTCCTCGATGTAACCAAGACGATCGGCTTCTTCGCGATCACTGGCCTGGACTTCAACTTGACGGCCATCGCCGCGGTGCTGACCCTGGTCGGTTATTCGGTGAACGATAAGGTCGTGGTTTATGACCGCATGCGCGAAAACATGCGGCTCTACAAGAAGATGCCACTGCGCGATCTGATTGACCGGTCGATCAACGAGACCCTTGCAAGAAGCCTCTACACCTCCGCGACGACCTTCCTCGCAATGTTGCCAATGGCCATCTGGGGTGGCAGCGCCGTTTCAAGCTTCGCCATCCCCATGGTCTTCGGTATCATCATCGCCACGTCGTCTTCGGTCTTCATCGCAGCACCGATCCTGCTCTTCCTTGGCGACTGGCGCACCCGCCGCGCCAAGGCAGCCGCGGCAGCCTCCGCCGAGGCCGCTGCCAGAGACGGTGAAGAAGTCCGTCAAGCTTGAGCCGTACCGGACGATATAAGATGAGAAGGGGCGAGGAGACTCGCCCCTTCTCCAATTTTAGGCAAGGGTAACGGCAGTGTGGGATCTCGGGATCTATGTCAGCCTGTTTTCCGCCGCCTTCCTGGCCGCAACCGTTTTGCCGATGCAATCGGAGGCCATCCTTGTCGCGCTGATCCTGTCGGGTGACTATCCGACTTGGCTACTTGTGCTTGTCGCTTCCGTTGGCAACACTCTGGGTGCCGTCGTCAACTGGGCGCTTGGGCGCGGAATCGAACACTTAAGGCACAGACGCTGGTTTCCTGCATCCGAGCAGCAGTTGGAGAAGGCGCAGCACTGGTACCGCAAGTTCGGGAGATGGTCGCTTCTGTTGAGCTGGTTGCCGATCGGCGGTGACGCGCTGACGGTCGTTGCGGGCGTGCTGAAGGAGCCGCTGCCAAGTTTCATCATCCTGGTGTTCGTGGGGAAGGCGGCTCGCTACGTCGTCTTGGCGGCAGCCACACACGGCTTCCTTTAGCTTTGGCGCCGCGATGGAGCTAGCCGACACCGCTACCAGGCAGCGCGATAGATGTCGTACGCGTCCTGCTCGGTCACATCCCGCGGATTGTTGACGAGCAATCGTGTCTGCTTCATCGCATCGCGCGCTAGGTCTGCCAGATCGTTTTCCCCAATTCCCACGTCTCGAAGGCGCGTCGGCAGACCAAGTCTTCCGGGTAAATCGGCTAGCTTGGCGATGAAGGCGGTGCATAGTGCTTCTACGCTTTTATCCGCCTCGATGTCGGGAAAGGCATCGCGCGCTATAGCCGCATAGGCAGACGCGGCATCCGGCGCGTTGAAGCGAAGCACGTGCGGAAGCACCAAGGCATTCGACAGTCCATGGGCGACGTGGAACCTCGCACCGATGGGATAGGCAAGCGCATGCACCGCGGCAACCGGCGAGTTGGCGAAGGCCTGCCCGGCGAGCATCGACCCAAGCAACATCGCACCCCTAGCCGCACGGTCCGATCCGGTAAATACCGCCTTCTCCAGGTTTTGGCCCAGCAACTGCAAAGCCTGCCGCGCCAGCATCTGCGAAAGCGGGTTGTTGTTGGCATTCATCGATGCATAAGCCTCGATCGCGTGCACCATGGCATCGATGCCCGTCGCAGCCGTGATTTGAGGTGGAAGCCCTAGTGTCAGATCAGGATCGAGAATTGCAACATCGGGCAGAATGACCGGAGACGATATACCTGTTTTCTCCGTCCCCTCGACCGTGATGATGGAGATTGGCGTGACCTCTGATCCGGTCCCGGCTGTGGTGGGGACGAGTACCAGCGGCAGGCGTGGCCCGGCGGCGTTGCCGACACCCCACGCGTTCCCGATATCCTGCCCCGAGCCCAGAAGGAGCGCTGCAACTTTCGCCACATCCAGCGAGGAGCCTCCACCGAAGCCAATGACCCCCGTCACACCCGCCTGCTTGCCCGCCTCGACAGCCTGAAGAACGGTTGCAAGCGACGGGTCTGGTTCGACGGCATCGAAGACGACAACCGTACTGCCGGTGTTGGATAAGGCGTGAAGGCAAGGTTGGCAGAGCTTCAGGCGCCGGATGCCGGTATCCGTGACGAACAGGATGCGCCGACCGAGGCGGCCGCCCAGTATCGCGCCTATGTCGGCGGCCGCACCCGCCTTGAAAACAACCTTTGCAGTCGTATCGAAAACGAATGAGTGCATGCACCTCCCCCTTGGCAATCATCGCCAGCCAAGCGTCATGAAAGACCCATGGCTAGCGCAATGCAAGTGCAGGAGGCCTGCCTTAGCCGATCGCCATAAGGCTCGCATTGCCTCCGGCAGCAGCGGTGTTGATCGACGTGGATACTTCTTCAAGTAGCCAGCTGAGGCAATAGGCGTCGGCGTAGCCAAGCTGCTCCGTCGTTGCCGACTGCGTCAACACCAACGGTCCCGGGAGCTGCGCGATCAACCGGGCGACTGCACGTACCCGTTCCCCCTCCCCCTCGATCAGTGCGCCTGCATAGGGTCCGTCAGCGCTCCAGTCGGTGGACCAGCAGACCCTGGAAGCGACTGACGCGGGGAGGTTGTCGAGCGAGGTCTTCAGCCCTGCCGCCAAGTCAATCACCGCCGTATTGCCTGTTGCCAGAACTGCGGCCAGCTGATGTCGAAGCCCCGCCGGAGTCTCTGGCGCAAGCAAGATCCGCCCGCGGGCATGCAGCGAGTAGAGGTTGTTCTCTCCAACCGGACCTGGCAACTGGAGATGCAGCCCGAGCGTTGATGCGCTTCCCATTGCTGCGGCCAACTCGGCCTCGTCCGATGCACCCTCCCCCTGCAGCCAGCGGATGTAGTCGAGCAGGACCGGGTCCGTGTGTACTGAACTGTGCTGGGGTGGCACCGGCGCCTTTTCCACGAGCCGCCCCAGATAGAGCGGCCCCCCGGCTTTCGGGCCAGTACCAGAGAGGCCACGCCCACCAAACGGTTGAACGCCAACGACAGCTCCAATGATGTTTCGGTTGACGTAGAGGTTGCCGGCCCGGATCCGGCTCGTCACATGCGCGATTGTCTCGTCGAGACGCGTATGAAGCCCGAAGGTGAGGCCATAGCCGGTGGCGTTGATGTCGTCGATCAGGCGATCCAGCTCGTTGCGCTTGTAGCGGATGACGTGCAGGACTGGCCCGAAGACCTCCCGCTCCAGATCGCTCAGCGAAGAAAGCTCGATGATGGTCGGTGCGACGAAGGTGCCGGCATCCGCCTGCTCTGGCAATTCGATCTGTTCGACCTTGCGCCCCAGGACGCGCATTTTCTCAACATGCGCCTCTATGGTGCTCTTTGCCTCCGCCGTGATGACTGGTCCGATATCAACGCTGAGCCGGTCAGTACGGCCAATGGAAAGCTCCTTCAACGCCCCTTTCAGCATACTGAGCGTCCGGTCGGCCACCTCTTCCTGCAGGCAGAGAACCCGCAGCGCGGAGCAGCGCTGCCCTGCGCTGTCGAAGGCAGAAGCAATCACATCGCCGACGACCTGCTCGGCCAAGGCCGACGAGTCGACGATCATTGCATTCTGGCCGCCCGTTTCGGCAATCAGCGGAATGGGCTTGCCGGTTGGCAG
>CAYNED010000197.1:0-5876 GCA_964396135.1 uncultured Neorhizobium sp. | reverse complement strand
CGCTTAGCGAACCGGCGGCGCGTACTGCAGGCCGCCCTTGGTCCAAAGCGCGTTGAGGCCGCGCTCGATCTTGAGCGGCGTCTCCATGCCAATGTTGCGCTCGAAGACTTCGCCGTAGTTACCGACATGCTTGATGATGTTGTAGGCCCAGTCATTCGTCAGGCCGAGGTCAGTACCGATCTTCGTGTCGGCTTCAACGCCCAGGAAGCGGCGGATGTCAGGGTTTTCGGAGTTTTTCATCTCGTCAATGTTGGCTTGCGTGATGCCGAACTCTTCAGCCTGAACCAGCGCATAGTGGGTCCAGCTGACGATGTCGAACCACTGGTCATCACCTTGGCGAACGGCTGGGCCAAGCGGCTCCTTGGAGATGATCTCCGGGAGGATGATGTGATCGTCCGGGTTGGACAGTGACAGGCGCAGCGAGTAAAGGCCGGACTGGTCGGTCGTGTAGACGTCGCAACGACCGGAATCGTAGGCGGCGTTCACTTCTTCGAGCTTTTCGTAGACCACCGGCTTGTATTCAAGGTTGTTGGCCTTGAAGTAGTCAGCAAGGTTGAGTTCGGTCGTGGTGCCGGCCTGGACGCAGACTGCAGCACCCGAAAGCTCCAGCGCCGACTTCACGTCGAGGGCCTTCGTCACCATGAAGCCCTGACCGTCGTAGTAGTTGACGGTACGGAAGTTGAAGCCGAGCGCGGTGTCGCGGCTGATCGTCCAGGTGGTGTTGCGGAAAAGAACGTCGCCTTCACCCGACTGCAGTGCAGTGAAGCGGGTCTGGGCAGTTGTCGGGGTGAACTTCACCTTGGACGGATCATTGAAGACGGCGGCAGCAACCGCGCGGCAATAGTCGACGTCGAGGCCTGTCCAGCTGCCCGACGCGTCCGGTGCGGCGAAGCCTGCAAGCCCGGTGTTGACCACACACTGTAGGAACCCCTTAGCCTTGACGTCATCGAGCGTAGCCGCCGAGGCAGCGGAGCCCAAGCCGAGGACTGCTGCGCCAATCGTGGCTGACAGAAGCGTCTTTTTCATTTTCCCAACCTTTATCTTTGTGTTTTTTGATTTCGCCGCACTGTCGCCCATTCATGGAATTCGGTGCAACGTCCCGCTGACCTCCCGGCGCGGGAAGCGCTATCACAGTCGGAAACCGCGTCGTGGTCAAGTCTGCCGGTTTCAGAATGTGTCTAAAAAGCGTCAGGATTGCTTAATCTGCTCGCTTGCAGGCCGATGGAATAAAATTTGTGCGATGAGTGCCGCATCAGGCGGCACCGATGCCTGCCATAGGAGGGCGCTTGATCTTAAGTGGCTGGTTCCAAAGGCTTGACCGCGGGCAGAGGAGGTAGCAACATCGGGACCTTCCGACAGAATGAGAGCCTCCCTCCCGATGAAAAGCACTGCAGTTCCGCCTGAGGACGCCGGTATCAACACGCGGCTCGTCCACATCGGGCACGATCCTCACTCGTATCACGGTTTCGTCAATCCACCTGTTGTCCATGCCTCCACTGTCTTGTTTCCCAATTCCGCGGCAATGGAGAGGCGCGACCAGAAGTACCTCTACGGCACGCGCGGAACCCCAACTACTGACGCATTGTGCGAGGCGTTGGACGAACTGGAAGGTTCTGCCGGAACGGTTCTCGTTCCCTCGGGCCTGGCCGCGATCTCCGTGCCGTTTCTTGCTTTCCTGTCATCCGGTGACCACGCCCTGATCGTCGATTCCGTTTATGCGCCGTGTCGGCAGTTTTGCGACACGATGCTCAAGCGGCTGGGGGTTGAGATCGAATACTATGATCCTGAGATTGGCGCGTCCATCGAGGCGCTGATAAAGCCGAACACCAAGCTTGTTCATACGGAAGCGCCCGGCTCCAATACAATGGAGATGCAGGACATCCGAGCCATATCCGAGGCCGCGCATCGGCATGGCTGTGTCGTGACGATGGACAATACCTGGGCTACTCCCCTTTATTTTCGCCCTCTCGACTTTGGCGTCGACATCTCGATTCATGCCACAACAAAATACCCTTCCGGCCATTCGGACATCGTGATGGGATCGGTTTCCGCCAATGCAGCGCACTGGCCACAACTAAAGGACGCTGCCCTGACGATGGGAATCTGCGGCGCACCCGACGATTCCTACCTCATCCTACGCGGCCTTCGGTCCATGGGCGTTCGTCTTGAGCACCACCAGCGCAGCGCGCTCGAGGTTGCGCAGTGGCTGGAAAATCGTGAGGACGTTTCGCGGGTTCTGCATCCGGCCCTACCGAGCTTTCCTGGCCACGAGATCTGGAAGCGCGACTTCAAAGGCGCGAGCGGTGTCTTCTCCTTTGTTCTCAAGGTCGAGGAGAAAAGCCGGTTCAAAGCGAAAGCGCATGCGCTGCTCGATACGCTGTCCTTGTTCGGACTAGGCTATTCCTGGGGTGGCTATGAAAGCCTGGCAGTGCCGGTGAACCTGTCCGACCGCACAATCCGGACGGCGCCGACGGATGGGCCGGTGATTCGCTTGCAGATCGGCCTGGAAGATGTCGCCGACCTGAAGAAGGACCTGGAAGCCGGTTTTGCCGCTGCCGCCGCCGTTTGATCAGTCGCGGCTGCGATAGCCGTAAAGCCAGTCCAGATCCGCCGCAAGCGAGTGCGGCGGTTTCAGCGACAGAACCAAATCACGTCCGAGGCGGATCGGACCTCGGGCGTGATAGGCGAACCGATTGAAGCTGCCGCGCGCGCGCACGCGGCTGATCCTGGGGACCCGGTCGGCTTCGAACGCATCGAGTGCCTGCGGCAGAGATGGGCTTCCGGCGACGTGGGAAGCGAGAAGGAATGCGTCTTCGATCGCCATGGCCGCTCCCTGTGCGGCGAACGGCATCATCGCATGGGCAGCATCGCCGATCAGGACTGTGTCGCGGCCGTTGTGCCAGCGCCCCGGAGACATCTCGTAGAGTGGCCAGAAGGTGGGAGTGTCCGCATTGGCAAGAAGACGGAGGATGGACCTGTCCCAGTTGCGCAACCGGGTGAGCAGCAGTTCCCGCTGTGGTTCCGTCGTCTCTGCATCCCAAGTCTCTCCGGGGTTGATGCCCGAAGCTATGGCGACAAGGTTGTAGGCTTGGGCTTCCCTCAGTGGGTAGCACACCAGATGGGCCGAGGGGCCGAGGAAGGCGGAGACCGTATCCGGAGAAAGGAAGCCTTGCAGAGCGTTGTTCGATACCGTGAAACGCCAGGCGACATTGCCGGAGAAATGCGGCTCCGGCCCCTTCGGAACGCAGTGGCGCATTTGAGACCAGACGCCGTCTGCCCCTACCAGCAGACGGTAATCCTCTGCCGGGATTGTTTCCGTGGTCGACACGGGTTGACCGAGCTTCAGTTGGCATAGGGGTTGCGCTTCGACCGCCTCGATCAGCGCTGCCTGAAGGGTTGCACGGTGGAGCACGCCATAGGGAGAGCCCCAGCGGTCACGTGCAAAACTTCCTGCCGGCACATGGCTTATGGGCCGTAGATTGGTGCCGGAGATGAGGTTGATCTGGCGCGGTTCGCACCACACGGGCTCGATGTTGTCCAGCACGCCAAGGGAAGCGAGAATGCGCGATGCGTTCGGCGATATCTGCAGGCCGGCGCCAACCTCCGTGAGGGCGGAAGCCTGTTCGAAGATGTCGCAACTCATCCCCTTGCGGGCGAAGGCCAGTGCAGCCGTCAGTCCCGCGATGCCAGCGCCGATGATGGCAATCCTGTCCGACGGCATCTCGAATGCCGAGCGGGGGCGTTACGCGGCCTGAGCGTGGAAAACGCAGCCGGGCGGGTCGGTCTGATCCGGCTTCAGGGCCGGGTTGTAGCGGTAGAGGGTCGAGCAGTAGGAGCAAACCTTTTCGACGTCATCTCCCATGTCGATATAGATGTGAGGATGGTCGTAGGGGACCGACGCGCCGGTGCACATGAATTCCCTCACGCCAATCTGGATCACCCGGTGACCGCCGTCGTTCTGGAAGTGTGGGATGCCGTGCCCAGCCATGTTCGTCTCCAAATGCTTCTGCTTTGCGGCGGACATTATCCCTCCGGCCGCCGAATGTGTAGTGGGAAAAACCGCCGCAGAAGGCTGGTAACCGCGCACCCGGCAGTCTACATCCCGCTCGCCGATTGACCCTTCTCAGGTTCTACAGGAAAGACGCTTCGTCATGAACCTCAACGCGCCCGCCTTCTCCTCCTTCGCCCACGATGGGCTGGATCTTTTCTACTTCGACGAGGGC
This sequence comes from uncultured Neorhizobium sp., assembly GCA_964396135.1. Classification (GTDB taxonomy): domain Bacteria; phylum Pseudomonadota; class Alphaproteobacteria; order Rhizobiales; family Rhizobiaceae; genus Neorhizobium. The sequence continues at coordinate 1,653 of CAYNED010000197.1, read as the reverse complement.
GACCCGTCGGGCGACCCGGTCCTGCTCATCCATGGCTTTGCCTCCAGCGCCTTGGTGAACTGGGTTCATCCCGGGTGGTTAAAGACGCTCGGCGATGCAGGCTACCGGGTGATTGCCATCGACAATCGCGGCCATGGGCGCAGCGACAAGCCGCGAGATCCAGAGGCGTATCGTCCCTGGGTCATGGCGGAGGATGCCGCAGCGCTGCTTGATCATCTGCGCATTCCGGAGGCGCATGTGATGGGTTACTCCATGGGGGCCCGCATTTCCGTCTTCCTGGCACTCAGACATCCGGACCGGGTGCGTTCGCTGGTTCTCGGAGGGCTGGGAAGCGGGATGACGGAGGGGGTAGGGGAGTGGGACCCGATTGCTGATGCGCTGCTTGCTCAGTCGCTCGACGACGTTTCGCATGAAAGGGGCCGCATGTTCCGGGCGTTCGCCGATCAGACCAAAAGCGACAGGGAGGCGCTGGCCGCCTGCATCCGGGGATCACGCGATCTTGTCTCAGAAGATGACATGAGGCGCATTGAGGCTCCGACATTGATCGGAGTGGGAACGAAGGATGATATCGCCGGTTCGCCACAGAAGCTCGCCGCTCTCATGGCCAATGCGAAGCCATTGGACATTCCCGGTCGTGACCACATGCTGGCCGTCGGAGATCGCGTGTTCAAGAAGGCGGTGCTGGAATTCTACGAGGGGCTGCACGGAGAGATTAATCCGCTTTGAAATTATGCATCAGCGAAACGCGATGTTGCGAGCGTTGGCCTTTCTGTAATGTTCTTCTATAATATGCCTCATCTAAGCCGAGGAGACGGCCATGGCCGCTAGAACCGAGATCCGCAGCAATGAGCCGCTTACGAGTGTCGATCCAATCTGGGATACGATGCGGCAGGAAGCTCGTGCGGCAGCGGAAAGCGATCCGCTCCTGGCGGCCTTTCTTTACTCCACCATCCTGAACCACAACTCTCTTGAAGAAAGTGTCATCCACCGCATCTGCGAGCGGCTCGATCACCCCGACATGCAGGCGGTTCTGCTTCGCCAGACCTTCACGGAGATGCTGATGGACTGGCCGGAATGGGGCGCGGTGCTCCGCGTCGATATCCAGGCCGTCTATGATCGGGATCCAGCCTGCCTCCGCTTCCTTGAACCGGTGCTGTATTTCAAGGGCTTCCACGCGATACAAACCCACCGGCTAGCCCATTGGCTGCTGGCGCATGGACGGCGAGATCTGTCACTCTATCTGCAAAGCCGCTCCTCAAGCGTGTTCCAGACCGATATCAATCCGGCGGCAAAGATCGGCAAGGGCATCTTTCTTGACCATGCTACGGGGCTGGTTGTTGGGGAGACGGCGATCATCGGCGACAATGTGTCGATCCTTCACGACGTTACCCTTGGCGGCACCGGCAAAGAAGGGGCGGACCGCCACCCGAAGATCGGCAATGGCGTGCTGATCGGCGCGGGCGCAAAGATCCTCGGCAATATCGAGATTGGCTCCTGCTCGCGGATTGCCGCGGGTTCGGTCGTGCTGAAGGCTGTGCCTCCGAAGACCACCGTTGCCGGGGTCCCTGCAAAGGTTGTCGGCGAAGCAGGGTGTTCGGAACCTGCGCGCCTGATGGATCAAATGCTCGCCTCGGACCATTAAGCTTCCGCAAC
>CAYNED010000196.1:0-5885 GCA_964396135.1 uncultured Neorhizobium sp. | reverse complement strand
GCCGCGGCCTTCTGGAAAAAACCGAAACCGACCGTCTTCATGCCCACGACCACCGAGTCTGCCTGATGCCAGGCTGCCTCCTGAAGGAGCGTCTGGCAGTAGTCCGCGGGATAGTCGCCATGGGCATCGATGCGGATCAGGAACTGGCAGTCGTCTCCATAACGCTCAACGGCGAGGTTGATCCCCGGGCCCTGGAGGCGCTGGGGATTGCCAAGCAGGAAGAGGCCGGGAACCTGTGATGCCAGTTCCTTAACGATCGCGCCGGTGCCGTCCGTGCTGCCACCGTCTACCACGACGATAGGCATGCTTGCCTGATCGCGAGCGGCGATCAGTTGGCGCAGCAAGCGCTCGATATTGTTGGCCTCGTTGAGGCACGGGATCACGATCAGTGTTCTCAGGGTCTGGGTGATTTCGTCTGTCATGGCGTGCCTTAAGAACGAAGGGGAGACGAAACTGCAAAGGTGGGAGTGTGTGGCGTGGGGGCCTGGGACAGTGCCGTCAGCTGTCGGACCAATGCTTCGCAGTCCTCCCGGCCTGCTACCCAGACTGATCTGTCTGCGGCGCTGATTCCCGCAGCCAAGCTCTGGTACCGCTCACAAGTCATCGTGCTGAAGGTTTGCACCAGTTCGTCTGCCGTCACACTGCCAAGGATCAGGCCGGCACTCATCCCCTGAAGGAAACGGGCGGTTTCAGTCGAGGTCCGGGCAATGGGGACAGCCCCATGTAAGGAGCCTTCGTAAAGTCGGTTGGGCAGCAACCATTCGGAGTTCAGCCCCTCTTCGAAGAAATCAATCGCCCAAACAAAATGGACGTCAGCGTAGATCTCCGCCAGATCCTCCGGGTTGCGATAGGGTCCCAGAAATTCAACATGGGGTGCGCGTCTGACCTGCTCATCAAAATCATCGAACTCGCTGTAGGCGGGACGTCCACGCAGAAGGATTTCAACGCGACCCTGCATGCGGCCGGCAAACTCCTTGAGGATGTCGAACGACTTCCTGCAGCGGATTGCTCCGAACCATCCAATTCGCCAAGGCTCGCCGGGCCGTGGCAAGGGGGGGCGTTTTGCAACCTTGCCAGGCGCCTCGCCCAAGCTGAGAACCTTGTTTTCCAGAAGCAGGGTCGGCAGCGAAAGCCTGGATCTTGGCTGGAAGTAATGCTGCACGAAAGCCGGCGAACTGGTGAGAAGGAGGGATGCTCTCGATCCGAAATAACCCTCCGCCATCCGCAGGAAGCGCCCCTTCATGCCGCCATCCAAAAGGAGGCGGTGAATGTCGAGGCACTCGTAAGCAATGGGCACGCGACTGCCGAACAGCTTCGATGCACGATTTGCAAGAGCCAGCATCTCCAGATTCCGGGCAATGATCACATCCGGTTTGCCAAGATGTGCGAGCCTCTGCCTGAGAAACCGTGCTGCCGAAAGCACGGCGACAACGCGCTGCCCCAGCTGCGCATCGGCTGTGCGCCCCAAGACGATCACGGCAACATCCGGATCATCGACAAAGACGCTCCCAGCGCGTTGGAAACCTGCAACGATAACGCGCCCACCACCAGCCTTCAGCATCATCACACGCCGACGAACTGCAGCATCGCTTAGATCATGCGCCAGATAGAGGATATTCGTCATGTCCGTCGGTCTCCGTTTCTCGGCAACTGGTTCAAGCCTCAATCAAGCTTGCATAGAAGCGAGTCGGGAAACTGGCACTCATCACCTTGAGCGGTGAAAGCGACACGCTCAACCTGCATGACGCTGGGCCCATTATAGGAGAACCGCCCCATCCAGTTTTGAAGGTTGTCCGAGCCCCAAAAGCTCAAGAAGATCTTTTGATCATTGGGCGGTATCTTGGATGCATCGGTGACCTCCTGGACGAGTTCGCCGTTGACGAAATAACGCAGGCGATCAGCTTCCCAGATGAAGGCGTAGTCGATGAAGGCCTCGTCGGCTCTGGCCCCGAGATCAACCAGCTTCTCGTTGCCGCCCTTTGCAGAAATATACTGATTTAGCTGCACCTGGCGGGGGTTCTTGCCAAGCACCTCAAAGTCGATCTCGTCGTGTGGCTTCTTATCAGTTGGGCCGATATAGGTGAAAAAGGCGGAGTTCTTGCCCGATCCCTTGCCGGCCTTCATGCGCACCTCGTAGGTGCCGTGACCGTATCGCGCGCGGGTTTGTATCTCGCCGCAGGCATATTCCCGCTCACCGGCCTTGGCAGCTTCGAAGCCCAAGTGCAACTTTCCCCCCTCAAGGCGGACCTGCCGTTTCGACCATGTGCAGTTTTGGTGGCTTCCATTGCTCCAGCCGTCGGAGACGTACCAGAAGGAGGTGTCGAGCTGCTCGAACTCATCCACGAATGACGCACCCGTTGTGGCTTCTTGCGCGGTTGCGAGAAATGGGGTTGCCAGTCCCAAGCTGAAAGCAACGAAGGCGACGCAGCGTGTTGTCGTGAGGGCGATGTTTGTCATCGATTATCTCCGTTCTGGACTGGGAGCGTTGCCGATTTTGCGTGCGGTACCGCAGCCATTGTCTGGCCCGCAGATCGTGTAATGCGACCACTGCGGCCGCGGCTTCCCGTCAAGAATTGATAGGTGACAGGCAGAAGTCGGCTTACGATCGCATTCGAAAGTATCAAGATGACGAAGCTCACCACGATCGCGCCAATGTAGAACAGCGGATATTGGTCATCTGGTGCGATGCGGTTCCACACCATCCACAGGCCGACGAGCAAAGGATAGTGCGCGCAGAATATCCAGAAGCTGAGACTTCCCGACTGTGCCAGCCTTTGGCCCCAGAAAGTCTGGACCAAGAGTGCTGAAAGAAGCCAGAAGCCCAATGCCCCGACGATGGAAAGCGCATTGCGCGCAAGGTCAAGCCAGAAGGGTGCAGCGGCTCCCATTGTGTACAGCGCCGTTGCAAGCAGAACGGCAGCCAGGAGGGTTGCCACCACGCCAATCGAGGCGTGCTTGTCGAGCGCCTTCAGGTCGATCCGGTGCAAGGCGAGAGCAATACCGAACGCGAAGCTGAACAGGATAGATTTCTTGAGGACGATCCCAATCGTCACATCGGGTAAAATCGCCACCATGAACAAGCCGGTGCAGACGAAAACGGGGGCGCGCGCAACAAGGGCCGCGAGAAGCGGCGAAAGCAGTATGCAGACGAGCAGGTCTCGCAGGAAGTAGAGCGGCAGGTTGATGGGGTAACCCTGTAACGCAAAAGCGTGATCGGCCATTTCGGCTGCCGAAGCGCTCCAAAGATCGGGGAAATAGCCAATGGCAATACCCTGACGTTGCACCAGGAGGACCAATAACAAGAGCACAAGGTTCCATAGCAAGAAGGGCGCAAGGACCGTCTTGGCTTTCGATCGCAGGACGTTTGGGAAACGGAAGTCTCTCAGACCCCGGCGGATCAAAAGGTAGCCGGAGATGGCGCTCAGGCATGGAACGCCTATGCGAAAGAGACTGTCGCCAAAGAAGACCCTCATCCAGTCGAACGCACCGAACCGGCCGATATAGGGGCTTGTTTCGGTGGCATACGGTACGTGAACGAACACGATGCCGCAGATCAAGAGTATGCGCATCAGGTTGATGCGGGTGGATAAGTTCTGATCGACTGCCAAACGAGTCACCCCTGTTGGGCAGCGCCTCCCTCGCCACCTGTCAAATCAGAGCAGATTTGCCCCTGCAGTTCCCAACCATCGATTCTCCATGGGAGCAAAATGTGGCAGCGCAGCAAAAGAGAAGACGAAGTTCCATCCTGGCTTCCCAGATTTCTTCGCGCATCGGCCTAATGCCCGCCAGCACAAGGGGATTCAGTTTCGGCAGGAGGCCCTAAAGGACTCCATGGTTTTTGTCTTCTGCGGGCGAATGCGCGGGTGCATCCTTCGGCTCCTGCATCGGCAGGATGTATTGTGGCGGCAATCGGGCGATTCAGACCGGCGTCGTCGCTCGCGAGCGAGCAAGCGCCAGCAGTTTGCGCAGCAGCGCTCGCTCCGTCAGCAGGAGGAGCACGGCGTAGATGACGGCCCCAATCAGCGCGCCGGCAGCCAGTTCAAGAGGAGCGTTGTCGAGGTGCGGCTGGAGGTAGCCGAGCGCGATCCGCACGCAGATCGCCATGATCAACGCGTTGATCATGGACCGGCTGCTCGCCAGCAGTCCTTTAAAGAAGGGTATCTGGTCAACGCGGAAGACGACCCATGAATAGCCGACGAGGGTGGCGGCATTCACAATGCACAGAGCAAGCATGGCGTCGACAAGCGTGCCGTATGCTGCAGCAAGCGCAATTGCAGCCGTTGTGACGACCGCACGCAAGACAGCTGACCACAACAAGACACGCCCATGTCCTGTGCCCTTGAGATAGGGGATGAACGTACTGCACGGGGTGATGATGCCTTTGGACAGCGCAAGCAGTCCAAGCACTGGCCAGGCATGTGCCCAGGCCTGGCCGAAGATGACTGTCATGGCAGGCTCAGCGATCGCCCAAAGGCCGAACATCGCAGGCGCCAGCAGGACCGTGGTGACCTGCGTACTGAGCATCAAGGCGTCGGTGCGGCGCTTCCGATCATCCCCCATCAGGCTGAAGGCGGGGAAAAGCACGCCCATGACCGCGGTAAGCACCACCTGATTGGGAATGCTCGCAAACCGGTTCGCCACGGAGTAGGCCCCGGCATCGGCAAGCCCCAAGAGGCGCGCGATAACGAGCATCGGAGACTGGAAGGTGACGAAGTTTGCAATCTCCGACCCCATGACGCCTGAGCTAAAAGCGATGAGTGGCACCAGCTTGGCCGGCCGCATCACCAGCTTGGGGAAGTACCGGGAAGCGGAATAGAGACCCATCAAACGAATCAAGGCTGAGCAAAACAGCTGGGTCACAAGCGCCCAGATGCCGAAGCCTAGATAGGCCATCACCACGGCAACGATGGCCGCAACCGATTCCGACACGGTGCTCCACATCGCCTCCTTGCTGAAGTTCATCTGCTTGGCCAGCAGCGTGTAGGCGACATCTCCGGCCAGTTGAATGGGAATAAGCAGTGCCATGATCTGCAGAAGTGGGGCGCTGGCGGGTGCGCTCATCAGTGCCGCAAGCTGGGTCGCACCGGCATAAAGCGCAATGGCCATCACCGTTGCCATAGCCAGATTGGCCCAAAAAACGCTGTGGACCGTCTCCTGGTCCGCATCCTGCTGAATGATCAACCCGGCCGCCAAACCGGCGCCGCCGATCATGGTCAGAAATTGGACAACTGTCAGCGCAACGGCCACGACCCCGAATTCATCTGGCGTGAGCAACCTTGCCAATATCGGCACCGTGACAAACTTCAGCCCGAAAGTCGCGGTCTTTGACAGCACGCTCCACCCAACATTCGTCGTGATGGTCTTCACGCCATGAAGTGGAGCCATGGTTTCATATTCCGTTGCTTGAGGGTTGCTAAAGAAACTCAGGAGAGGCAGCGTTCACGGCGCTTGGCGTCAATGACTTTCATTCCTTCAAAAGAGCAGGGGCGAAAAGATGGCGACCTTCACAGTTGTTATCCCGTACTACCAAAAGGAACCGGGCATCCTGAGGCGCGCACTGGCCTCGGTCTTCAGCCAGACATGCGATGATTACGACGTTCTTGTCATCGATGACGAGTCTCCGCTGCCGGCCGAGATCGAACTGGAGCCGCTTGACGAGAAAGCAAGGTCCCGGGTCACTGTAATAAAGCAGCCTAACAGTGGGCCCGGGGGCGCACGTAATACGGGCCTTGATCATGTCCCTCCCGCCACACGCTTCGTTGCCTTTCTCGATTCCGACGATCTATGGCTCCCGCATCATCTGAAAAATGCGCTGGAAAGCATGACGCGGCTTGAAGGGGACTGCTATTGGGCCTCGATGCAGGCTAGCGACGAATTCTACTACC
>CAYNED010000195.1:0-5902 GCA_964396135.1 uncultured Neorhizobium sp. | reverse complement strand
ATGACCAGCATCCTCGGCCTCGCCCTTGTCGCATCAGTCCCGAAAATGTCATCTTTCCTGGTCGACCTCTTGAGATAAGCCGCACCTCGGACGCCTCAGTTCTTATCTCTGCAGTATGAATAAGGATTGCCGCTGAATGAATTGAGCGGCAGGTCATTTCCTGCGTCTTCATTGCTTCAGGTGCCACCGAAACAATTAGACGGAACTTAATATTTTTATGGAAGCATCCGGCTCGTTCACAACAAGGTCCCGTTGCGACACGGAGCGTTGGCAGAGTGTCACAGGTGGAGTTCATTCACCGGGAGCACGGTCGCACCGAATGAGGTTACACCTCAAATTCCGTCGGAGAGAAAATGAAAATCACGGTTGTTGGAACGGGCTATGTGGGGTTCTCGCTTGCAGTTCTCCTGGCACAGCGCCACGCCGTAACCGCGTTGGACATCTTGGAAGAACGTGTTGCAACGATCAACAGTGGTGGGTCTCCTATCGAGGATGCCGACATCACCAGATTCCTGCAAGAGGTAAAGCTTGATCTCAAAGCGACACTCAGCGTCAGCGATGCTTTCGCAGAAGCTGACTTCATCGTGGTAGCAACACCCACCGATTATGATGCATCCACGAACGCTTTTGACACCAGATCCGTCGACAGCGTCGTGGCGTTGGCGCTCCAGCACAACAAGCAAGCAGCCATCATCATAAAGTCTACGATTCCGATTGGACATTCGCGATCCCTTCGCGAGTTGCATGGTACGGATCGCGTGATTTTTTCTCCTGAGTTTCTCCGCGAGGGGAGAGCACTCCACGATAATCTGTATCCCTCGCGAATAGTAGTGGGCTCCAAGAGCGAGGCTGCTGTGTCCTTCGCGCAGGTGCTTAGAAGCTGCGCCCTAGCGTCGGAGATTCCGATCATCTTCACCGGTTCGGACGAGGCAGAGGCCGTCAAACTCTTCGCCAACAGCTATCTCGCGATGAGGGTGGCCTATTTCAACGAGCTCGACAATTTCGCGATACGGAACAGCTTAGACAGCGCCGAGATGATCCGAGGTGTTTGTTCGGATCCCCGCATCGGGATGTTCTACAACAATCCGTCCTTCGGTTATGGCGGCTACTGCCTGCCGAAGGATACGCGCCAGTTGCTGGCAAGCTTCGGGGATGTCCCTCAGGGACTGATCTCAGCTATCGTTCGATCCAACGACCTGCGTTGCTCCGTCATAGTGGAAGATATCCTCAAGCGCGGCCCAAGCGTCATCGGTGTCTTTCGCACGATCATGAAATCCGGCTCCGATAATCATCGCTCCTCTGCAGTGTTCAACGTGATTGAAGGATTGAAGGCGAACGGCAAACAGATGGTTATCTACGAACCGACCATAGCGCTCGATATCTTCCATGGTGTGCCGATCGAGAGGGATCTCAACAGGTTTAAGAGCATGTGCGATGTGATCATCTGCAATCGTCTAGACCCACAACTTCAGGATGTTGCTGCCAAGCTCTATTCTCGAGATGTTTTTGGCGAGAACTAGTGCTGACGCGGGCTCACTTCATGATCCGTAGAGACCGTGCCGTGAGCCTAAACAGCGCGCTCAGTCGGTTGTGTCACGTGATCCGAGAGTACGAGCTGTCGGCACCAAAACACATGCTGTTACACAAGGGATAAGGGAACCACGGAACATGGCTCGCATAGCAAATCGCAAGAGGATCTTGGTCACGGGAGGGGCAGGCTTCCTGGGTTCGCATCTTTGCGAACGGCTACTTGCCGATGGTGCAGAAGTTCTTTGCGTCGATAACTTCTACTCCGGAACACGTGATAACGTGCGCCATCTGCTTCCCCATCCGCATTTCGAACTGCTTCGTCACGATGTGACTGAGCCTTTGATGGTGGAGGTTGATCAGATCTACAACCTTGCCTGCCCAGCCTCGCCGATACATTACCAGCGCGATCCGATCTATACGATGAAGACCAGTGTCCTGGGAGCACTGAATATGCTGGGCCTAGCCAAGCGAACCGGCGCGCAAATCCTGCAGGCCTCCACAAGCGAAGTCTATGGAGATCCTGAAGTTCATCCCCAGGTGGAAAGCTATTGGGGGCATGTGAACCCCATCGGTCTTCGTTCCTGCTACGATGAGGGCAAGCGCGCGGCCGAAACATTATTCCTGGACTACCAACGAACGCACGGAGTTCGGGTCAAGGTCGCGCGGATCTTCAACACCTACGGACCACGCATGCATCCGAATGACGGTCGCGTTGTGTCGAACTTTGTTGTGCAGGCGCTACGTGGCGAGGCCCTCACCATCTATGGAGAAGGCAGCCAAACGCGATCATTCTGCTTTGTCGATGACCTGATTGACGGTTTTGTGCGGCTCATGGAATCGCCCAGCGACGTCATCGGGCCCATCAATCTTGGAAATCCAGAGGAGTTCACGATACGCGAATTGGCGGAACTGGTCACGAGCATGTCAGGCTCTGCCTCTGCCGTATGCTCCCTTCCGCTCCCCTCCGACGACCCCACCCAGCGTCGGCCCGATATCGAAATGGCCCAAACCCTACTCGGCTGGCAACCGAAGATCGTCCTGCGCGAAGGATTGCCGAAGACAATAGATTACTTCAAAACGCTGGGATAACCATCTTCGGAGAGTCTCGGCGGTAACAACGTGCTGGCGTTGTCCAGGAACTCACGGAATGCCGGCTTTGGCTGATTTGATGGTCATCACCTGGCACAGGCGACGATCGCGCTCTTCGACAAGAGCATCTAGGGACCGGTCGCCATAGGCGCGCTCAACGGCATCTGTGACGCGCGTCTGCAGAGCGCCGTCAGGCACTGGAGCGCCGAGATCTCGCCAAAGCCTGTCCTGCATCGGGGCAAACATCTCCCAGAACCCTTTCATACCCTTCTCCCCGCCCGCAAGATGGTAGGTCAAAAAAGGGCCCATCAACGCCCAGCGTGGGCCCGGCCCCTCGGTCACGGCGCGATCAATATCCTCGGCGGATGCCACGCCACTTTCGAGCAAATGAATTGCTTCGCGGAAGATCGCCGCCTGCAAGCGGTTGGCGATATGGCCGTAGACCTCCTTCTCCAGACGGATGGGAAGTTTTCCCAGACGGGTGTAGAACGCATGGGCGGCGGTCAAGGCGGCTTCCGCCGTAAGCAAGCCGCCGGACAACTCCACCAGCGGGACCAGATGGACCGGATTGAACGGATGGCCGAGCACCAGCCGTCCGGGATGCCTGCACGCGGATTGCATGTCCGTTACCGGAATCGCCGATGAACTGGATGCCATCACGACATTGGCAGGCGTGACGGCATCAATACGCCGCATCAGCTCAATCTTGACGTCTAGCCGCTCGATGGCGTTTTCCTGAACGAAATCGGTACCCTCGCATGCTGCCTCCAGATCTGTGGAGAAGGTCAGCTTTCCGCGTTGGCCGGTTGCAAGAACACGTTCAGGAAGTGAGTTCCAGAGACGGGCGACCGCACTTTCCAGCTCGGCTTCTGCCCCCTCTCGAATATCGGTGGCAACCACGTCAAGCCCATGCGCGAGGAACAGGCAGGTCCAGCTGGTCCCGATGATCCCTGTGCCGATCACGGTTACCCGTTGGATCTGTTGGTTTTCCAAGTCAGTCTCCTTGCTAGCGTCAGATCAGGAAGCTCACCGTGAAGAAGACCGGCGCCGGCAGCGTCCTGATGGACCGCGCATACCCGGATTGGCGGTCTTGATGAAGCCGGTGCCCTGCTCGAAGAACGACAACGCGCGCGCCAACGCCGGCGAGTGACAGGGCATGGCAGCGTCCGAGACCCGTCACGATGGCCACGCAATGGCGAACTCATCGTTATGGACGTCTCCTTCGTCCCGCTCAAAAATTCACCCGGTCGGCGCCTTTGAGCGTCAACATCGCGCGCGCGTCTTCGGCAGTGGCGATTTCCAGCCCCAGTCCTTCCAGCACCTGCCGGATCCGGCGGACCTGCGCGGCATTGGATTGCGCCAGCCTGCCAGGCCCGTCCCAGAGAGCATCCTCCAGCCCGACGCGAACGTTGCCGCCCATTGCCGCCGCCATGGTGGTGATGGGCAGTTGGTGGCGCCCTGCTCCGAGCACGGACCAGACATAGCTGTCGCCAAACAACCGATCGGCGGTCCGCTTCATGTGCGCGACATCATCCGGATGCGTGCCGATTCCGCCCAGGATACCGAAGACCGTCTGGATGAAGAGAGGTCCCGTGACGAGACCGCGATCGCGAAAATGAGCGAGATTGTAGAGATGGCTGGTGTCGTAGCATTCGAATTCGAAGCGCGTGCCGTTGCCGCCGCAATGCTCGATGATGTGCTCGATGTCCTTGAAGGTATTCTTGAAAACGGTGTCGCGCGTCTTCTCAAGATATTCCGGCTCCCAGTCATGCTGAAATTTGCTGTATCGGTCGAGCATCGGATGGAGACCGAAGTTCATCGAGCCCATGTTGAGAGACGCGACTTCCGGGGCAAACTTCAGCGCAGGTTGAAGCCGCTCCGCGACAGTCATCGTTGGGCTGCCGCCCGTCGTCAGGTTCAGCACCGCGTCAGTGGCCTGCTTGATGCGGGGCAGGAAGGCCGCAAAAGCGTCTGGGTCCTGTGTGGGACGGCCGTCCCTGGGGTTCCGGGCGTGCAGGTGAAGAATGGCGGCGCCCGCCTCTGCCGCCTCGATTGCCTGTGCGACGATCTCATCGGCCGTGACCGGCAGATGGGGCGACATGCTGGGCGTATGGATGCCGCCGGTGATCGCGCAGGTGATGATGACCTTGCGGGGTGATTTGGCCATGCTTCTCTCGCTTCCTGTTCTCAGATCGTTTCGACGTTGCCGCAGACGCTGATCGCCTGGCCCGAGATGTTGGCGCCCCCGGGCGAGGCCAGAAACAGCGCGGTGGCGGCAATGTCTTCAGGCTCGACCATCCGGCGTAGCGAGATATTGGTGAGGTATTGCCTCTCCATGTCCTCGTAGCTCAGCCCCGCTGCTTCGGCGCGGTCGCGGATGACGCTCTCCATCCGGTCGCCGCGCACGACGCCTGGAAGGATTGCATTGACGCGAATCCCATCGGGACCCATCTCCTTGGCGAGGCTCTGCGTCAGTCCGACAATGCCCCATTTTGCGGCGGAATAGGGCGAACGAAGCGCATAACCGAGCCGTCCGGCGACGGAGGAGATGTTCAGGATCACGCCCTCGCCGCTGGTCCGCAGCAGTGGAGCCGCGCGGCGCAGGACCAGGAATTGACCCATAAGGTCCACGTCGAGGGTGCGCCGGATGTCAGCGACGGACAGTTCATCGATTGCTCCCGTCGGCCCGGCTATTCCGGCGTTGTTGACCAGCACGTCGAGCCCGCCGAGCCGCTCGGAGGCGGCGGCGATCAGCGCATCCACCTGTCCCTCGTCCGAGATGTCGGCGACCATTGTCGACACTGAAGGATTGTCCTCGGCAAACTCCGCCATGGCCTGCTCGTCGATGTCGCAGATCAGCACCTTTGCTTCAGCTTCCAGAAAGGCGCGTGCGATCGCGGCACCGATGCCCGAAGCGCCGGCGGTAATAAGGACCCGCAGGCCCGGACGCGGACGCATCCGTTCAATCATGTTCATTTGCATTCCAGTCGGAGATGTTCAGCGAGGGGGTCATGTCAGGCCACCTCAAGCCAGTTGCGGCGGACTTCGGGGGCGGCATCGAGTTCTTGCGGCGTGCCGCGGAAGACCAGTTCGCCATGTCCCATGACCATGACCTGCTCGGCCCCCTTGAGGGCAATGGTCAGTTTCTGCTCGACAAGCACCACCGCAACGCCGCGGCGGCCGATGTCGAGAATGACCTCCATCACCACCTCGACGATCCGGGGAGCCAGCCCTTCGGTGGGCTCATCGATCAGCAGCACACGTGGGTTGCCCAGCAGCGACC
>CAYNED010000194.1:0-5961 GCA_964396135.1 uncultured Neorhizobium sp. | reverse complement strand
GGCGCCCTCTACGAGATCTTCTGTGCAAAGGAAGCGAAATGACCAACTATCTCGCATCATTGATCGGCGGCATGCTTATCGGCATTTCCGCCGTCATGCTTCTGCTCCTGAACGGCCGCATCGCCGGGATCAGCGGCATCGTCGGACGCCTTGCCCAGGGCGTCCAGACGGCGACCAATCTGGCCTTCGTCATCGGGCTGCCGCTCGGCGTGCTCGTCTATGTCCTGGTCTTCGGCGGCTGGCCGGAGGTGCGCATGACCGTCGGCCTGCCGCTCATCATCGCGGCCGGACTGCTGGTCGGCTTCGGCTCGCGGATGGGATCCGGATGCACCAGCGGCCACGGCGTCCTTGGCCTGGCGCGCCTGTCGCGGCGCTCCATGGTCGCGGTCGCAACTTTCCTGTCGGCGGGTGTCGTCGCGGTCGCTGTCCTGCGGGGGCTCGGCCTATGAACAGGATCATTCTTCAGATTGCGGCGGCGCTGGCATCTGGCATCGTCTTCGGCTTTGGCCTGTCGCTGTCGGGCATGCTGAACCCCACCCGTGTCCAGGGCTTCCTCGATATCTTCGGTGCCTGGGATCCGAGCCTTGCCTTCGTGCTCGGCGGCGCCGTCCTGGTGGCCTTCGTCGGCGTCCAGGCCATGAAGCGGATGAAGCATCCGGCCTTTGACGACAGCTTTCATGTGCCGACCAATAACCAGATTGATGCACCGCTCGTCGTGGGCTCGGCGCTCTTCGGCCTCGGCTGGGGGATCGGCGGCTTCTGCCCGGGGCCGGCCATTGCCGCCCTGATGATCGGCCTGCCGGATACGGTCGTCTTCGTCGTTGCCATGCTGGTCGGCATGACCCTGCATGACCGGGTGTGGAGCAAACGGACGTGACCTATTCCGTCCTGTCGGCAGTGGCGTCGGGTGGCATGGTCGGCTTCCTGCTCGGCCTGCTCGGCGGAGGTGGCTCGATCATCGCCACGCCCCTGCTGCTCTATGTCGTCGGCGTCAGCCAGCCGCATGTGGCGATCGGCACCGGCGCTCTCGCCGTCTCGGTGAATGCCTTTGCCAATTTTGCCAGCCACGCCGCCAAGGGGCACGTCTGGTGGCGATGCGCGGCCGTCTTCTCCGTCCTCGGCGCCATCGGTGCGCTAGGCGGCTCGAGCCTGGGCAAGGCCATGGACGGTGATCGGCTGGTCTTCTTCTTCGCTATCCTGATGGCCGTCGTCGGCCTCCTGATGCTGCGACCGAAGAAGCCCGTCGCGGTGGAGTGCCGGCCGGTCGATCTGAAGATGTGCCTGGCGACCGGCGCCGTGGCGCTGGCGGCCGGTGCCGCCTCCGGCTTCTTCGGCATCGGTGGCGGTTTCCTGATCGTGCCGGGTCTGATGCTGGCGACCGGCATGCCGATGATCAACGCCGTCGGCACCTCGCTTCTCTCCGTCGGCACCTTCGGGCTCGCCACCGCATTGAACTATGCAAGCTCCGGCCTCGTCGACTGGGTGCTGGCGGCGCAGTTCATTGGCGGCGGCGTCATCGGCGGAATTCTGGGCATGCTGCTCGCGGTCCGTCTCAGCGGCTACAAGAACATTCTCAATCGCGTGTTTGCGGGGCTGATCCTCGTCGTCTCAGGATACATGCTCTACCAGAGCTGGGGAGAATTCTTCGCCTGACGGGAGTTACACGCCGCCAAACTGCGGCGTGATGCGCAGGGCGCGCAGCGCATTCAGGATGACCGCCACGTCGATGACCTCCTGAAGCAGCGCCCCCTGCACGGGGGTGAGGTAACCGAAGGCCGCAGCAATCATCCCGGCAACGGAGAGCCCGATGCCGGCCGCGACGCTCTGCAGCGCGATCTGCCGCGCCCTTTGCGCCACCTCGATCCCCGACAGCAGGCGATCCAGATGATCGACCAGCAGAACCACATCCGCCGCTTCGGCCGAGGCCGCGGCCCCCCGCGCGCCCATGGCGACGCCGACATCGGCGGCAGCCAGCGCCGGCGCATCGTTGACCCCGTCGCCGACCATCATCACCGGGCCGTTCTTGCGCTCGGCAATCACCAGAAGCACCTTCTGGTCCGGCGTCAGGTCGGCGCGCACGCCATCCAGGCCGAGCCCCTGCGTCACCGCCTCGGCGACGGCCCGCCGGTCGCCGGTCGCCAGCAGGATGCGGGCGATCCCCAGTCGCCGCAGTCCCGCCAACAGGTCACCGGTGCCTTCCCGAAGGGCATCGGACATCACCAGCCGACCCTCGAGTTTTCCGTCAACCGCAACGGCGACGATCACCGAGCCCGCGTCGCGCACCCCGCCTTCAGGTTCGCTCATGCCGATCTGCGCTGTCACGAAGCCGAGCCCGCCGACGACGACCTTCCGGTCGCCGACCATTCCTGCAAGCCCTTCTCCGGGCGTCTCGACCACATGCTCGGGGAGGGCAAGCGCCATGCTCTTCGCTTGCGCTGCGGCAACGATCGCCTGCGCCATCGGGTGTTTCGACGCCTGCTCCAGGGCGGCGGCGAGGGTGACGATCTCGTCAGCCGACATTTCGCCGGACGTCTCGACGGAGACGATCTGCGGCCGTCCTTCGGTCAGGGTACCGGTCTTGTCGAGGATCAACGTCTTGATCTGCGCCAGCGCTTCCAGCGGCTTGGCGCCCTTGATCAGGACCCCGAAATGGGCCGCACGCGACAATCCGGCCACCAGTGCGACCGGAACGGCCAGGATCAGGGGACAGGGCGTCGCCACCACCAGAACCGCCACGGCGCGGATGGGATCGCCGGTGAACCACCAGGCCGCGGTCGCCAGGAATAACGTCAGGCCGAGAAACCAGAGCGAATAGCGATCCGCCATCCGCGACATCGGCGCCTTGGATTTCTGTGCCGCCTCCACCAGGCGGACGATCCCGGCATAGGTGCTGTCGGCGGCGCGGTGCGTTGCCCGCAGATCGAAGGGCTCGCCGGAATTGGTCGAGCCACTCATCACCTCCATGCCCCGGTCGCGCCGGACCGGCATGGGTTCCCCGGTCAGCGCCGACTGATCGAGCAGGGCCCGGTCGCTCTCGACCGTACCGTCCACGGGTGCCACGTCCCCCTGGCGGATCAGCAGCAGATCGCCCGGGAGGATGTCTGCGAGCGGCACCTCCTCGAGCGATCCCGCGCCGTGCCGTGTGGCCGTCCGCGGCACGCGCGAAAGAAGATCGCTCATCTCGCGCCGTGCCCGGCCTTCCGCATAGCTTTCGAGGAATGTGCCACCGGAATACATCACTGCGACGACGGCGGCCGCCAGCGTCTCGCCGAAAAAAAGCGCCGCTGACATCGAAAGCGCCGCCACGATGTCGAGGCCGACCTCGCCCTTTGCGATGCTCCGGACGATCTCGACCAGCAGGGCGGCGAGCACCGGCAGGACACCCGCCGCCCAGACGACGTCAGCGAGTTCGCTTTCTGCCGCCATCAGCCCCAGGCCGGAGACCAGACCGGCCAGCGCCACAGCCAGCAAAGCGATGTTGAGGCGGCTGTGCGACAGTGGGTCCATCAAGCCGGTGTCCTGATGTTTATCCACCGGCAGATACCCTGAGGCTGGCAGCAGCCTTTCGTTTCCCCTCCGCCTCGGCCACCTTCTGCTTCACCGCGACAAAGCTGTCCGGGCTGACGGAGATGCTGTCGATGCCGCAATCCACCAGGAACTTCGCGAATTCCGGGTGGTCGCTCGGCGCCTGGCCGCAGATGCCGATCTTCGCGCCGGCCTTGCCCGCCTCGGTGATCACAGTGTGGATCATCCACTTCACCGCCTCGTCCTGCTCGTCGAAGAGCTGTGCCAGCTCGCCGGAATCGCGGTCGACCCCGAGTGTCAGCTGGGTCAGGTCGTTCGAGCCGATCGAGAAGCCGTCGAAGTGCTCGGCGAACTGCTTGGCGAGGATGACGTTCGAGGGGATCTCGCACATCACATAGACCTGCAATCCGTCAACGCCGCGGCGCAGACCGTTCTCCTCCATGACCTGCAGCACCTTCTTCGCCTCCGCGACGGACCGGCAGAAGGGTATCATAATGATCACGTTGCGGAAGCCGAGTTCCTTGCGCAACTTGCGGATGGCCCGGCATTCGAGCGCAAAGCCCTCGCGGTAGCGCGGGGAGTAATAGCGCGACGCGCCGCGAAAACCGATCATCGGGTTTTCCTCGTCCGGCTCGAACTCGGCGCCGCCGATCAGTCCCGCATATTCGTTCGTCTTGAAGTCGCTCATGCGCACGATCACCGGCTTCGGATAGAGCGTCGCGGCGATGCGCGACAGCCCTTCGGCCAACTGGTCGACGAAATAGGCTGGCTTGTCGTCATAGCCGGCGGTGATCGCGGCGATCTCTTGCTTGGCCGCCTCGTCCTTCAGCCGGTCGAAATGCACAAGCGCCATCGGATGGATGCGGATGGCATTGCTGATGACGAATTCCATACGCGCCAGCCCGACGCCGTCGGCGGGCAGCCTCCACCAGCGGAAGGCCGCACCGGGATTGCCGATGTTCAGCATGACCTTCGTCTTCGTCTCCGGCACGTCGTCCATGTTCAGCGTCTCGACGGCGTAGTCCGCCACGCCCTCATAGACCTGTCCCACGTCCCCTTCGGCGCAGGAGACGGTGATTTCCTGTCCCGTGTGCAGGAGGTGCGTCGCATTTCCGGTGCCGACGATCGCTGGCAGGCCGAGTTCGCGGCTGACGATGGCGGCATGCGAGGTGCGCCCACCATGGTCTGTGACGATGGCCGCTGCCCGCTTCATGATCGGCACCCAGTCCGGATCGGTCGTCGAGGTGACGAGGATCGAGCTGTCGACGAACTGGTCGATGTCCTTGGCGGAATCGATCATGCAGACAGTTCCCGAGATGATTGCATCGCCGATCGACAGGCCGCTGACGAGCTTCTTGCCCTTGCTCTTGATCCTGTAGGACTTGAAGACGGCCGCCTCGCGGTTCGACTGCACCGTTTCCGGCCGCGCCTGCACGATGAACAGCCGTCCGGTCTCGCCGTCGCGCGCCCATTCCATGTCCATGGGGCAGCCATAGTGGCGCTCGATGGTCACGGCCCAGCGGGCAAGCTTCAGGATCTCGTCGTCGCGCAACACCAGCGCCGCCCGCTCCGCCTTGGAGGTTGGCACGTTTCGCGTCGGCTGCTCCTGCGTGCCGTAGATCATCTTGATTGCCTTGGCGCCACGCTTGCGGGCGATGATCGGGCTGAGCGAAGGGTCGCCGAGAAGCGGCTTGAAGACCTGGTATTCGTCCGGGTCGACGGTGCCCTGCACGACGTTTTCACCCAGTCCCCAGGCGGCATCGATGAGCACGACCTTGTCGAAGCCGGTCTCCGTGTCGATCGAGAACATCACGCCCGATCCGCCGACGTCGGAGCGCACCATCTGCTGCACGCCGATCGAGAGCGCTACCTTCATGTGGTCGAAGCCCTTTGCCTGACGATAGGAGATGGCGCGGTCGGTAAACAGCGAGGCATAGCAGCGCCGGCAGGCGTCGAGCAGCGCAGCTTCGCCGGCGATGTTGAGATAGGTTTCCTGCTGGCCGGCAAAGCTTGCGTCCGGCAGGTCTTCTGCCGTGGCGCTGGAGCGCACCGCGACGCTGGCGTTGTCGCGGCCGGCGCGCTTCGACAGCTCGCGGTAAGCTCTTAAAATGGCGTCTGCGGTAGCGCTCGGCCACTCGCCGCGCAGAAAGAGCTTGCGCACCGCCGCACCCGTTTCCGGAAGGCTCGCCTTGCCGGCAATCCATTCTCCGACCCGTTCGCCCATCGCGGCGCGGATGCCGTTCTGGTCAACGTAGTTCCAATAGGCATCCGCCGTGGTGGCAAAGCCGGCCGGAACATCGACGCCCTCCCGGCCAAGCGTCTGGATCATTTCTCCAAGCGAGGAATTCTTGCCGCCCACCTTGGCGACGTCGACGCGTCTGAGGTCTTCGAACCAGACGACGGGAGAAGATGCATCACTCATTGCTGACCTCCATA
>CAYNED010000193.1:0-5980 GCA_964396135.1 uncultured Neorhizobium sp. | reverse complement strand
CGATGCCCGAGGTCAATGCCATTGATGATGTTACCCCACTGGTCCGATCCGCCCATCTGTAACCGACAATCGTAGCGTTTGTTGAGCTCGACGAAATCATAGGCCTGGAGGATCATGTAGTTGAATTCCAGGAACGACAGAGACTGTTCCCGGTCCAGGCGCGTCTTGACGCTCTCGAACGACAGCATCCGGTTTACCGAGAAGTGGCGACCGACGTCGCGGAGGAACTCCAGGTAGTTCAGTGGGCGCAGCCAGTCGGCGTTGTTGATCATCAGGGCGCCACCCTTCGGACCCTGATCGTAATCAAGATAGTTCGCGAAGACCCGCTTGATGGAAGCGATGTTGCCCTCGATGGTATCAACCGTCATGAGCTGGCGCGCTTCTTCCTTGAAAGAAGGATCACCGACCATACCGGTACCGCCGCCCATCAAAGAAATCGGCTGATGCCCGCACTGCTGGAACCAGTGCAGCATCATGATCTGGATCAGGCCGCCTGCATGCAAGCTAGGCGCCGTCGGATCGAAGCCGATATAGGCCGCCACCTTTTCCTTACTCAAAAGATCATCAAGCCCGCGCTCGTCGGACATCTGATGAACGAAACCACGCTCGTGCATGGTTTGAAGGAACTCGGACTTGAAGCTGGACATGATGGATCTCTGGAAGGGGATTTGTCGATATGGGCGGGCGTCTAGCACTGTTTTCGCGCATAATCACTTCAAAATCGATTCTGGACGATATCAATGTACGGACTGAAAACGGCGATCGGCTTGATGAGCGGGACCTCGATGGATGGCATCGACGTCGCACTCTTGCGAACGGACGGCCTAACGCGTGTGGAGAGAGGCGCGTTCCTGGGTGTGCCTTATGAGCATCAGTTCCGTGAGCGCCTAAAGCATGTGCTGGAGGAGGCAAAAACGCTTCGCGCGCGAGACGAACGACCCGGATCCCTTGCGGATGTGGAAGACGAGCTGACGCGACGGCATGCGCAAGCAGTGGGCGTGTTCCTGGAGCGGTACGGATTGGCGGCTGAGGACATCGACGCCATCGGCTTCCATGGGCAGACAATACTCCATCGTCCAGATCAGGGTCTGACCGTGCAACTGGGGGACGGGCAACTTCTATCAGATTTGACGGGCGTGCCTGTCGTCTACGACATGAGGGCCAACGATATGGCGCATGGCGGGCAGGGCGCGCCGCTGGTCCCCGCTTATCACGCCGCGCTTGCCGAGAATCTGGCGGTGGCAGAACGACCCGTATGCTTCGTCAATATTGGCGGCATATCCAACCTAACCTATGTCGGCATTGGCGGCGAGATCGAAGCCTATGACAGCGGACCCGGCAACACGCTGATCGATCAATGGGTAGAGGCGCATGCAGGCCTTCCCTTCGATCAGGGCGGGATGATCGCCTCGGAGGGGCAAATCCTCGAGGGCTTGGCGCAGAGATACCTGGCGCACTCCTTCTTCACCGATGATCGGCGCCGCTCACTGGATCGCAATGACTTCTTGCCGCCGTCGCCTGACGAGGCTGAACTTGCGGACGGGGCGCGCACGCTTGCTTACGTGGCGGCCGCCTCCATCATCCAGTCATCAACCCATCTGCCGCAACAGCCGCGGCTTTATGTCGTGTCTGGCGGCGGGCGTCTCAACAGGGTGTTGATGGAGGATCTTGTGCAACTGGCGAAGGAGCGCGATGCGCGCGTCATCCCTGCTGAAGAGGCGGGGCTCGATGGCGACGCGATGGAGGCGGAAGCGTGGGCATATCTCGCCATTCGGTCGATGAAGGACTTGCCCCTGACATTTCCCGGGACGACGGGAGTGCGGCAGCCGGTCAGTGGTGGACTGATCTGTCTTCCACAAAATCGAATATGACGTTCTCCGAGGCATGGTGGGCTTAACGATTGATTCGGTGAACTCGGAATAGAAAAGGCGTGCGCGCAGGCAAGAGCTGGTCCTGCAGCCGTAGCCCAGGACCATCGATGAACGGCACAAACTTTTTTCTGGGCATGAACTTTGCCATTGCTCTTTCGTTCAGTGCCGTCTTTTTCGTTCTCTCAACCAGGAGCCGGTATGAGACTGGCGTGCGCTGGATCGCAACAGGCTTTGCGGTAGCCTCACTCTCGGCGGTGTTTGAGCTTGCCGTTGCTCACACAGACTGGGTTCGGGCCTGCGCTGTTGCCGCTTTCGCCAGTGTACTTGCAGGTCTGATGTCATTGCGTATCGGTATCGGGCAGATCTACCAGGAACGGATCAACCTGCCGGACCAGATGATGTTCTTCCTCATCTGGGTCATCGTTGATTTGTTGATCTACGACCTGCCGCGCGGCACCGTGTTGCACGCGTTTTCCTACCAGGCGCCCTTCGCGCTCGTGGCATTCAGCGCGGCACAGGCCATCGTCCGGAGCAGCCGGCGCCTTCCGTCGGACTGGGCTCTGGCTGCTCTTCTGAGCCTCACAGGCTTCCACTTCGTGGCCAAGGCGGGGCTCGCGGTTGCAGTGGGCGCAGGAGCGACAGCGAAGGACTACATCGACAGCAACTATGCGATCATCTCGCAAACCGCGACCGGGGTCATGGTGGTCACTGTTGGCCTCATGTTGCTGACGGTACTGGTGCTTGAGATCATGGCAGACGAGCGTAGCAGGTCGGAAACGGACTTATTGTCCGCGCTGTTCAATCGCCGAGGTTTTGAAAAGCAGGTGACCCACAAGATCAAGCGGTCAGCCGCAGGGCCGCACATGCTGATGATGTGCGATCTCGACCACTTCAAGGGTATCAACGACACCTATGGCCACTACTGCGGGGATCGGGTGATCGAAACGTTCAGCCGTTTGCTCACTGAGACTGCACCGGCAGGTGCCGTGGCGGGACGCTTGGGCGGGGAGGAATTCGCATTGTTTCTGCCGCGGATGAGCATGGAGGCCGCTATTCTGCTGGCTGATGATATACGCCGCAGCACATCGGCTATGGTGGTGCCGGGCCTTCCGAGTGACTTCCGTACGACTGCAAGTTTCGGTGTCGCGCTTTGGGCAGATGGCCTGACATTGCATCAGAACCTGCAAGCAACGGATCGGGCGCTCTACGAAGCAAAGAAAGCTGGGCGTAACTGCGTCAGATGGTCTGCGCCTGAAGTCACAGACGTGGCCATCGCCGCGCAGTAGGGGCGGCGATGGATAGAATTGTGGGGCAACCCTGGCGGAACGCCAATCAGCGGATGCGCTTGGCTGCCGGCTCCGGAACCAGTTCGCCTTCAAGGCGGCGGTCCAGATAGTCTTCGCACTCTGCCATCAGCTGATCGGTCTGGCCATTAAAGAAGTGGTTGGCACCTTCGACCGTTCGGTGGGTGATCAGAATTCCCTTCTGCGTCTTCAGCTTTTCCACCAGTCCGATCACATCCTTCTCAGGCGCAACCTTGTCTGCATTGCCGTGGATGATGAGGCCGGAAGACGGGCAGGGCGCCAGGAACGAGAAATCATAGGTATTCGGTTGAGGCGCGATCGACATGAAGCCTTCAATCTCGGGGCGGCGCATCAGAAGCTGCATGCCGATCCAGGAGCCGAACGAATAACCGGCGACCCAACAGCTCTTGGAGTCAGGGTGCAGGCTCTGCACCCAATCGAGGGCAGAAGCCGCGTCCGAAAGTTCGCCTGCGCCGTGGTCGAATTCACCCTGGCTGCGGCCGATGCCTCGGAAGTTGAATCGCAGCGTCGTGAAGCCACGCTTCTGGAACATGTAGAAAAGCTGGTAGACGATCTGGTTGTTCATCGTGCCACCGAACTGCGGATGCGGGTGCAGGATGATGGCAATCGGCGCGCTTTTTTCCTTAGAAGGTTGATATCTTCCCTCAAGGCGGCCTGCAGGACCGTTGAAGATGACTTCGGGCATTGGTACTCCGGTCGCGTGTTCTGGTCGCTCACTGAGTGCCAAGTCGAGACTTGACGAAGCCGGTCAGCTTTTCTACAACTCAGTTTAGAACCATTCGAAATTGAGGGGGCCGCCTGCGGCCCGGCTGAGGTCTCTTAAGGCAAGGCCGCCTGAAATTTCAAGAAAAATGCGGCTTCTCGGGTGCTGCATCGAACTCGCTGTGTATCTAGAAAGGAAAACAGGTCGGGCAATGGCTCTCGCACGCGTGTACATGGACTGGAACGCGACGGCTCCGCTCTGCGATGAAGCGCGTGACGCGATGATCGACGGTCTGCGGCTCTGCGGCAACGCTTCCTCTGTTCATTCCGAAGGTCGTGCGGCACGGGCTGCTGTTGAGAAAGCACGGCGTCAGGTCGCCGCTCTGGTGGGCGCTGAGCCAGCGCATGTTATCTTCACCAGCGGCGCAACCGAAGCGGCTAATCAGGTTCTCTCTCCGGAACTGCGTATGGGACGCTCGCCGTTGTCCGTTGGACACCTCTATGTTTCGGCCATTGAACATCCGGCGTTTCGAGAAGGCGGCCGTTTCCGGACAGAGCATGTGACGGAGATCCCCGTGACGCCTGCCGGTGTGTTGGATCTGGCTGCGCTGAGGGTTGCGCTTACGGCCCATGATCGGGATGCGGGGCTGCCCATGGTGGCTTTGATGCTGGTCAACAACGAGACGGGAATTGTGCAGCCCGTCGCGGAAGCTGCGGAACTGGTTCATGAGCATGGGGGGATTTTCGTCGTTGATGCGGTGCAAGCCGCCGGCCGGGTACCTGTCGACATGACCCAGCTATCCGCAGACTTCATCGTCTTGTCCTCACACAAGATTGGAGGACCGAAGGGAGTTGGTGCGCTGATCGCAAGCGGCGAAGCGCTGATGCCCTTGCCGCTTGTGCGGGGCGGAGGGCAGGAGAAGGGTCACCGCTCGGGAACGGAAAATGTTCACGGTGTTATCGGTTTCGGTGCGGCGGCCGAGGCGGCTTTTTTGGGGCTCAACGAGCGCCGAGCCAAGGTCTCGGCGTTACGCGACGAACTGGAGATGGCGATGCTGGCAG
Organism: uncultured Neorhizobium sp.; assembly: GCA_964396135.1. Taxonomy (GTDB): domain Bacteria; phylum Pseudomonadota; class Alphaproteobacteria; order Rhizobiales; family Rhizobiaceae; genus Neorhizobium. The sequence goes on along the minus strand of CAYNED010000193.1, from coordinate 1,020 downwards.
CGGCGCCTGACGTCATCATCCATGGGCGTGATGCCGAGCGGGTCGGCAACACCTGCTTCTTTACCCTGCCCGGGCTGAAGTCCGAAACGGGACAGATCGCCTTCGATCTGGAGGGCATTGCGCTTTCTTCGGGATCCGCCTGCTCGTCGGGAAAAGTCGGGCAAAGCCATGTTTTGACGGCGATGGGCTTCGACTCCCAACTTGGCGCCCTCCGCATCTCGATCGGATCGACCACCACGCGCGAGGAAATTGCCGTTGCACTTGCGGCGTTCAAGAAAGTTGCTGGCCGACGACGTCCGGCAGGAGAGGCCGCCTAGGCGGCAATAAACTTGCGGAAAGGCAACTTTCCGCTTGCCGGGAGGTGTGAAACACGCCTTTTGGCGACTACATAGAGGCGGAAATTTCCGTCCGCACAAAGAGGTGCCGGCTTGGCTGCCGGCTGAGAGTTGGAGAACGCGCATGCCTGCCGTCCAGGAGACAATCGACCAGGTCCGAGGGATCGACATCGATCAGTACAAATACGGCTTCGAGACTATCATCGAAGTGGACAAGGCCCCAAAGGGTCTTTCGGAAGATATCATCCGCTTCATTTCAGCCAAGAAGCAGGAGCCGGAATGGATGCTGGAGTGGCGCCTTGACGCCTATCGCCGCTGGCTGACGATGGAAGAGCCGACATGGGCGCGCGTGGACTATCCGAAGATCGACTTCAACGACGTCTATTACTATGCGGCGCCGAAGAACATGACGGGCCCAACATCGCTCGAGGAGGTCGATCCGGAGCTTCTGCGCACCTATGAAAAGCTCGGTATTCCACTGCGCGAACAGGAGATCCTGGCCGGCGTAAAAACGTCGAGGGTTGCCGTCGATGCCGTGTTCGATTCGGTGTCGGTCGTCACTACCTTCAAGAAGGAGTTGCAAGCTGCCGGCGTGATCTTCATGTCGATTTCGGAAGCCATTCGCGAGCATCCGGATCTGATCAAGCAGTATCTCGGAACCGTCGTTCCGACCACTGACAATTAC
>CAYNED010000192.1:0-5995 GCA_964396135.1 uncultured Neorhizobium sp. | reverse complement strand
CCTGAACTTCAACGGGCGCGAGGGCGACGAGAAGATCTCTTATGGCGACGTCTTCCTGCAGGCCGAACAGGAATACTCTCGCCACAACTTCGAATTTGCCGATACCGCCATGCTGCACCGGCACTTCATCGATGCCGAGAAGGAATGCCAGGCATTGCTGGCGGCTGGCGCACCCGACGCCAATGCCAACCAGATGCTGCACAAATGCGTCTTCCCGGCCTACGACCAGTGCATCAAGGCGAGCCACGTCTTCAATCTGCTCGATGCGCGCGGCGTCATCTCCGTCACCGAACGCCAGAGCTATATCCTGCGGGTGCGCACGCTGGCCAAGGCATGCGGCGAAGCGTTTCTCTTGACCGACGCTGGCGGTATCAACCTGCGCCAGACAGCTGCCTGACGGCAGGTTTGACGCTACCTCGAAAGCTTTCTAGTGTCCCCCCGGGACTTGAAGTTCATTGGGGGATTCTCGGATGTATATCCTGCTCGGCATCGTCGTATTGATCGTTTTTTACGGCGTCTTTCTCTACAACAGCCTCGTCAAGTCGCGTCAGATGGCGGAAGAGGCCTGGTCGGGCATCGACGTGCAGCTGAAGCGCCGCGCGGATCTCATTCCCAATCTGATTGAGACGGTGAAGGGATACGCGGCGCACGAAAAGACGACCTTCGAGGAGGTTGTCGAACTGCGCAACCGGGCGCAGTCGATGCCGACAGGTGATGTCGCCGGTCGGGCGCAGGTCGAGGGAATGCTGTCACAGGCGCTCGGCAAACTCTTCGCGCTGGCGGAAGCCTATCCTGACCTGAAGGCCAACCAGAACTTCCTGGAGTTGCAGGCCTCCCTCGAAACCATCGAGAGCGAAATCCAGATGTCGCGCCGCTACTATAACGGTGCTGCTCGCGACCTCAACGTGAAGGTCGAGAGCGTGCCGTCGAACCTCGTCGCCAGCCAGTTCGGCTTTTCCAAACGCGAATATTTCGAGATCGACAATCCTGCCGACCGCGCCGTTCCAGCTGTCAAGTTCTGAGCCGGCAATGCTTGTCCGCCTGCTGCTCCCGGCGCTCCTTTGGCTCACCTTTGTCGTCCCTGCCTCTAGCGCCGAATACATCCGGTCCTATCATGCCGACATTCAGGTCGCGGCCGATGGGGAACTCACCGTCTCTGAGACGATCACGGTCAATGCGGAAGGTCGCGATATCCGTCGCGGTATCTTCCGTGATTTTCCGCTGACGATGGAGGATGAGGAGGGGCGAACGCAGCGGGTAGGATTTGATGTCGTTTCCGTTACCCGTGAAGGGGAGCCGGAGGACTGGCATACCGAATCCATCTCCGGCGGTGTCCGCATCTATACCGGCTCGCAGGGTGCGTTCCTGGAGCACGGCGAACATACCTATGTCATCACCTACCGTACCGACCGCCAGATCCGCTATTTCGGCGACCACGACGAACTCTATTGGAACGTCACCGGCAATGGCTGGATGTTTCGCATCGAGCAGGCATCGGCGCGCGTAACGCTGCCGCAGGGGGCGCAGGTGACGGAGACGGTAGCCTATACCGGTCCCCTTGGTGCCGCCGATACCAATGCCGATAGCCGTGCAAGCGGAAATGCCGCCGTGTTTTCAACGAGAAGGGCGCTCGCTCCAAACGAGGGTCTCACCATCGTTGTTGGTATTCCGAAAGGAGTGATCGCACCGCCGTCCGCCGACGATCTGCGCAGCTGGTGGTTGCGCGACAACATCAACGCGATCCTTGGCTTTGGCGGGTTGCTGGCGGTTGCGCTTTATTACGCCCGCAACTGGACGCGTGTCGGCCGGGATCCAGCACGAGGGGTCATGGTGCCGCGCTGGCACCCGCCGGAAGGCCTTTCCCCTGCGCTGGTCAACTACGTCGACAACAAGGGTTTTTCCGGCGGTGGCTGGACCGCCTTGTCTGCTAGCGCTCTCGATCTCGCCGTCAAGGGCTATGTGACACTTGAAGACCTGGAGAACTCGATCACAATCCGGCGCAACGACAAGAGCGGGGATAAGGAGCTTCCAACTGGCCAGACAGCGCTTCTGAAGGAAATTGGGGGCCCAGGCGACGAATTGGTGATCGACAAGGCGAACGGCGCCAAGGTGCAGACGGCCGGTACCAGCTTTCGGCGCGCTATTGAGAAGGAGCATCGGGGAAAGTATTACAAGGCCAATACCGGCTATGTCATTGGCGGTGTCCTACTCAGCCTGGTCGTGCTGGGCCTGTTGTTTGTCTTCGGCAACGTCGATCCAGACCTGCTTGTGGCCTTCATGGTGCCTATCTTCTTCGCAGCCGTCTTCGGCAGCTTTGCCGTCAGCTTCGGCAGGAAACTCAGGCGGGGCAGTTCGCTCGTCGCAAAGATCCTCGCCATCGTCGTTCTCGGCTTTTTCGGCCTTGTCGCCCTTTCCGTCATTTCTGGCATTCTGGTCTTGATTGTCGCCGATCTCTCGGGAACCGACCATTGGCCTCTGCTCGTCTCCGTTGGCGGTATCGTGCTGATCAACGTCATCTTCCTCTTCCTAATGGGAGCGCCCACAACGCTCGGCCGCAAGCGGATGGACGAGATTGACGGTCTGCGGACCTATCTCACCCTGGCCGAGAAGGACCGTATGAACATGGCTGGCGCACCGACGATGTCGCCACGCCATTTCGAAACACTGTTGCCTTACGCCGTCGCGCTCGGTGTCGAGAAGCCGTGGAGCGAGCACTTCGAAACCTGGCTAGCCACGGCGGCGGCCGGTGCCGCAGCGGCTTCTTATTCACCTGCGTGGTACCATGGTCATGGGGTTGATGGTTTCGGCGGCCGCATCGGTGGCTTCTCCTCCGCGATGGCCTCGACCATCGCCTCCACAATTCCGACCCCGAAGAGCAGTTCCTCGTCCTCCGGATTCTCCTCCGGCGGCGGCTTCTCCGGCGGCGGCGGGGGAGGCGGCGGCGGCGGGGGGTGGTAGCGGGCGTCGTAGGCCAGCTACCCAAGGACTTTTCGTTCCCCGTTAGGATGACTTTTGCTGCGTGGCTTGCTAAGTCGGCGACGACCCCTTTTACAGCGCGAAGAAATCATCATGCCCGATCTGCTGCTCGAACTCCGTTCAGAGGAAATCCCGGCCCGCATGCAACGCAAGGCGGCCGGCGACCTGAGGAAACTGGTCACCGATGCACTGGTCGAAGCAGGTCTGACCTATGAAGGTGCACGGGAATACTGGACCCCACGCCGCCTGACGCTCGATGTCCGCGGCTTGACCGCTCGCTCGGCCGACCAGCGCGAGGAGATCAAGGGGCCTTCCACAAAAGCCCCGGATCAAGCCGTGCAGGGTTTTCTGCGCAAGGCTGGCCTGTCATCGGTCTCGGAGGCACAGGTGGCGAGCGATCCCAAGAAAGGCGACTTTTACGTTGCCGTGATCTCTCGGGCCGGCCGCGCCGCCGAAGAGATCATCGCCGATGTCATGCCCGGCATCATTCGCAATTTCCCCTGGCCGCGATCCATGCGCTGGGGTGCGGCCTCCATGCCGAAGGGTGCCCGCTTCGGCAGCATTGACGGCAAGGGGCCTGAGAGCTTGCGATGGGTGCGTCCCCTGCAGTCCATCGTCTGCGTGTTCGGGCCCGAGCACGATGAGACCCAGGTCATCCCGTTCGAGATCGACGGTCTCGTTGCCGGCAACATCACCTACGGTCACCGCTTCCACGCGCCGGACGCCATCACCGTGCGCCGGTTCGAGGACTACGCGTCGAGCCTCGACAAGGCGAAGGTCATGCTGGATGCGGATCGGCGAAAGGATGTCATCCTCCACGACGCCCGCGATCTTGCCTTCGCCAACGGTCTTGAGCTTGTCGAGGACGAGGGCCTGCTGGAGGAGGTGTCGGGCCTCGTCGAATGGCCCCAAGTCCTGATGGGCGAGTTCGAGCAGGAATACCTGGAAATTCCCCCGGAGATCATCCGGCTGACCATCAAGACGAACCAGAAATGCTTCGTCACCCGCCCGCAAGGCGGCGAGGGACTTTCCAACCGCTTCATCCTCGTCTCCAACATCGAGGCCAAGGACGGCGGCAAGGAGATCATGCACGGCAACGGCAAGGTGGTGCGCGCGCGCCTGTCTGACGCCAAGCACTTCTGGGTGCGCGATCAGGGCGATCTGCCCGATCTTCAGGATCTGCAAGCCTCGGCTGAGAAGTTCGGCCTCGACCTGAAGAAGCCGCTCGACCAGCGCATGGCAAAGCTCGATGCGCTGAATGTGACCTTTCACGCCAAGCTCGGCTCCCAGGGCCGCCGCGTCGAGCGGATACGTTCGCTGGCGAAGGAGATCGCGAAAGTCAGCGGTGCAGACCCGGCTCGTGTCGACCGCGCCGTCGTGCTTGCCAAGGCTGACCTGCGCACGGAAGCGGTCGGCGAGTTTCCTGAACTGCAGGGCTTGATGGGCCGCCGCTATGCTCTGCTTCAGGGAGAGGATGCTTCCGTTGCTGCGGCGATCGAAGACCATTACAAGCCGCAGGGGCCCTCGGACCGGGTGCCGGACGACAAGGTGGCTATCACCGTGGCGCTGGCCGACAAGCTGGACACGCTCGCCGGCTTCTGGGCGATCGACGAGAAGCCCACCGGCTCAAAGGACCCCTACGCACTGCGCCGCGCAGCATTGGGTGTCGTGCGCATTTTGCTGGAGCGGAATGTCCGACTGAACCTGCTTCCGGTGCTGCAGGCGGCCATGCCGGGCGAGGGCGATGCGCCGGTCGTGTCGCAGATGAGCAATGAAGGTTCGGAGAAGGCGCAGGCTCTTGCGGACAACAGCTACATCAACGAGACCTTCCCCGTCGTTGGTCTTTCCGGAGATGTAGCAGGCGACCTCCTGTCGTTCTTCCATGACCGCCTGAAGGTTTATCTGCGTGACCAGGGCGCCCGGCACGACATCATCGATGCGGTGCTGACGCCGGATGCGGATGACCTGTTGATGGTTGCCCGCCGCGCGGAAGCTTTGACGGCCTTCGTGACGTCCGAGGATGGCCTAAATCTGCTGGCTGGCACCAAGCGGGCGGTTCAACTGCTGGCAGCCGAGGAGAAGAAGGGCACAGTGGTCGCAGACGGCGTGGCGGAAGAACTGCTGAAGCTCGATGCGGAAAAGGCCCTGTGGTCGGTTGTCGCTCAGGCCTCCGCCGAGGCGTCCGGGGCGATCGTCAAGGAAGACTTCCGTTCTGCGATGGAGGCCTTGTCGAAGCTGCGCGGGCCGGTGGACCGCTTCTTTGAAGATGTGCTGGTCAATGACGAAGACACAGCGATCCGTGCAAACCGCCTGGCCTTGTTGAAGGCGATCCGCGAAGCGACCGCGACGGTTGCGGACTTCTCCAAGATCAGCGGCTAGACCTTTCCTGTGGCGAGACCTCGCCACAATTTCCATTGTCACGCAGGGCCACTCAGTCGAGCCGCAGTTGCAGGGCACTGAAGTCCAGTGGCGCCGGCTCGTCTTCCAATCCCAGCGCCGTCAGGTCCGGATGCACGGCACCGACCGTGGCGCCGTGGTCGACGCCGTCTCCAGCCGTTCCCGCCAGGGCTGAAGCGCTTCCGGAAGCCCAGTCACGCGCCTTGGTCACGTAGACCACGGGTGAACCACCAAGCCAGGCTTCGGTGCGTAACACCTTCTTTTCGCCGTTGATTTCCACGATCTCGGTCTTCTGCGAGCCGGGCTCAAGGGCTGGGACCTGATAGCTGGCGGCGGCCTCCTTCGGCTTCAACGGCGGGCATCCGGCGCAGCTCTTTGCCACCATGCTGCCATTGCCGCCATGGTTCGTCACCGGCGTGATGGAAGACGCGAACGCTGTCCCGCTCGCCAGGATCAGGGCACTCGTCAGCAGAAAACGCATGGCACGACTCCTCTCATGATGAGAAGCTTTAGCGCCAGAGCATTTCCATCCCGTCAGCGGAACTGGTAAAATTTGAGTTAAGGTCGCTTCAGGCTTTTTCGCGCGCGAGTGCCCGCCAGCCGATGTCGCGCCGGCAGAAGC
>CAYNED010000191.1:0-6020 GCA_964396135.1 uncultured Neorhizobium sp. | reverse complement strand
CATCATGAAGGCGCTGCCGGAAGCTGGCGCCGATGTCATCGAACTCGGCGCACCCTTCTCCGATCCGATGGCCGATGGCCCGGCGATCCAACTCGCGGGCCAACGGGCGCTGAAGAACGGACATTCGCTGAAGAAGACGCTCGACATGGCGCGTGACTTCCGCAAGTCGGACGACACGACGCCGATCGTGATCATGGGCTACTACAACCCGATCTACATCTACGGTGTCGACCGCTTTCTCGACGACGCTCTGGAAGCCGGCATCGACGGCCTGATCATTGTCGATCTTCCTGCGGAGATGGATGATGAACTCTGCATCCCGGCACGCAAGCGCGACATCAACTTCATCCGCCTGACGACCCCCACGACGGACGAGAAGCGTCTTCCAAAGGTGCTGACCAACACCTCCGGCTTCGTCTACTACGTCTCGATGACGGGGATCACCGGCTCGGCTCTTCCGGATCCCTCCAAGATCGCCGGTGCCGTAGAGCGCATCAAGAAGTCCACCAATCTTCCGATCTGCGTCGGCTTCGGCGTCAAGACCGCTGAACATGCCCGCCTGATTGGCGCCTCCGCCGATGGCGTCGTGGTCGGAACGGCGATCGTCAACCAGGTCGCAACATCGCTGGACAAGGAAGGCCGGGCAACGGCCGATACGGTTCAATCGGTTGCGACCTTCGTTCGCGGCCTCGCGACGGGCGTGCGCTCGGCGCGCCTTGTTGCCGCCGAATAGTTTTCCCACATTGGGCGAAGATAATCAGGAGTACGCCACGTGAACTGGATCACCAACTACGTCCGGCCGCGGATCAATTCCATGCTTGGACGCCGCGAGGTTCCAGAGAACCTCTGGATCAAATGCCCCGAAACGGGCGAAATGGTCTTTCACAAGGATCTGGAAGAGAACAAGTGGGTGATCCCCACCTCCGGTTTCCATATGAAGATGCCAGCCAGAGCCCGTCTGGCAGATCTGTTTGACGGTGCGGTCTACGAGTCACTGCCGCAACCGAAGGTCGCCCAGGACCCGCTGAAGTTCCGGGACTCCAAGAAGTATATCGACCGCCTGAAGGACAGCCGCCTGAAGACCGATCAGGAGGACACGATCCTTGCGGGTCTCGGGAATGTTCGGGGCGTGAAACTCGTTGCCGTCGTTCATGAGTTCAACTTCATTGGCGGCTCACTCGGCATGGCGGCCGGGGAAGCAATCGTGAAGGCAGCCGAGCGGGCGCTGGCGGAAAAATGCCCGCTGGTCATTTTCCCGGCCTCCGGTGGTGCCCGCATGCAGGAAGGTATCCTGTCGCTGATGCAATTGCCGCGCACCACGGTTGCCGTTGACATGCTCAAGGAAGCGGGTCTGCCCTACATCGTGGTCCTCACCAATCCCACGACCGGCGGCGTGACGGCTTCCTACGCCATGCTGGGCGACGTACACATCGCAGAGCCCGGAGCCGAAATCGGCTTCGCCGGGAAGCGTGTGATCGAGCAGACGCTGCGCGAAAAGCTCCCCGAGGGCTTTCAAACGGCAGAATACCTGCTCGAGCACGGTATGGTGGACATGGTGGTCAAGCGCCACGACCTGCCGGATACGCTTGCGACGCTGTTGAACATCCTGATGAAGACGCCGGCTGCAAACGATGATTCGGCGGAAGTTCTGGCCCTTGCTCCCGTAGCCGCAAGCGCCTGAGCCTCTGAAAATCTGGAGCGGCGGGATGAGCGCGACCAATATGCCCGCCGTTAGCGCGGCCGAACAAGAAATAGACAAGCTGATGGCCCTTCACCCGAAGGGCTTTGATCTGTCTCTCGACCGGATCCGTCGGCTTCTCGAGGTCCTCGGCAACCCGCACCTGAAGCTGCCGCCGGTTATCCATATCGCCGGGACAAACGGTAAGGGATCCGCAACAGCATTCTGTCGTGCACTTCTGGAAGCTGCGGGGCTTGCCGTTCACGTGCACACATCGCCCCATCTCGTGAACTGGCACGAGCGCTACCGGATCGGCGTCAAGGGCGGCCGCGCGCAGATCGTCGAGGACGAACTTTTTGCCGATGCGCTTCGCCGGGTGGCGTCTGCCAATGCCGGTCAAGCCATTACTGTCTTCGAGATACTGACCGCTGTCACCTTCGTACTCTTTTCCGAACAGCCGGCCGATGTCGTCATTCTTGAAGTCGGTCTCGGCGGACGTTTCGACGCCACCAATGTCGTGGAAAAGCCGGCAGCTTGTGTGATCATGCCCATCTCGCTGGATCACCAAGCCTATCTCGGCGATCGCGTTGAACTGATCGCGGCGGAAAAGGCTGGCATCATGAAGCGCGGCTGTCCGGTCGTTGTCGGGAAACAGGATCACGATGCCGCGCAAGAGGTCCTGGTTGAGACTGCCGAGCGCTTGTCCTGCCCGACTGTTGTCTATGGCCAGGATTACTCGGGCCACGAGGAATTCGGCCGATTGATCTATCAGGATGAATTCGGCCTGGCAGATCTTCCTCTGCCGCGGTTGCCTGGGCGTCACCAGATCGCCAATGCGGCGGCCGCCATCCGGGCAGTCAAGGCGGCCGGCTTCGCCCTCACCGACGCGATGATCGAGAAGGCCATGGCAACCGTCGAATGGCCCGGGCGTCTGCAACGTCTGACAGAGGGGCGGCTCCTTGATGTCGCGCCTATTGGCTCCGAGATCTGGGTGGACGGCGGCCATAACCCCGGCGCCGGTGAGGTCATTGCGGAAGCGATGGCCGCTTTCGAGGAACGTCAGGCGCGACCACTCTATCTCGTGATAGGCATGATCAACACAAAGGAACCGGTGGGCTATTTCCGCGCCTTCGCTGATATTGCCGAACACGTCTTTACTGTGCCGATCCGCGGCAGCGACGCAGGGTTGGATCCCGTCGCACTGGCGCAGTCTGCTTTTGATGCCGGCCTGGTTGCAGAACCCATGGAATCGGTTGAGCAGGCGCTTGCAGAAATCGGCCGGCGACAGTTGCCCGAAGCTGGCCCGCCGCGCATCCTTGTTGGTGGATCGCTGTACCTGGTAGGCAACGTCCTTGCAGACAACGGCACGCCCCCAAAATGAAAAAGCCCGGCATCAACCGGGCATTTTCTAGGTAATGATCGTGAGCCTTAGGCGGCGCTGGAGATCCAGGCCGAAAGAGCGGTCTTGGGAGCCGCACCGACCTTGATATCGGCAACTTCGCCACCCTTGAACATCGCAAGCGTCGGGATCGAGCGCACGCCGAACTGGGCGGCCAGTTCAGGGTTCTCGTCGATGTTGAGCTTGACCACCTTCACCTTGCCGTCGAGTTCATTGGAGATCTCTTCCAAGCTTGGGCCGATCATCTTGCACGGGCCGCACCATTCGGCCCAGAAATCCACGACGACGGGCTGGGAGGATTCCAGGACTTCGGCCTTGAAGTTGCTGTTGTCGACTTTCACGGTAGCCATGGGGCTCTCCTTCAACAAATTCTGTTGCGCACAATGTGAGGCTGCGCCAGCCTCATTTCAATACCGCTATCTCACTTTGGCCGGAGCTCTGCAAGCGAGCGATCCAAGGTCTCATCTGAGAGAGCGATAACATGCCCGCTCTCCGTATAGGCAAGCAGGCAGCGGAAGGTGTGGTGGGGATAAAGCGGGCGCAGGATCTCGCGATAAAGCGCCAGCTGCGCCCGGTAGGCGAGCGGGACTTCGCCTTCATTGGCCGGAACGGTGCGGTTGGTCTTGTAATCGACGATGGTCACCGCCGCGTCAACCACAGCCATGCGGTCGATACGGCCGGAAATAGCAAAATCCTGTCCGCCGAGGGTAAGAGTACCCATGATGGAGACCTCGGCACGGCTATGCCCCGAAAAGACTGGTTGGAGCTCCGGTTGATCGAGGATCGCCATGACGCAGGCCACCAGCAGATCCCGATCCGCCTGGGGCCAGAAACGCGCCGCCCGCTCTGCATAGCGCTTTGCCGCGACGGCCCGCTCCTGCGTCGGAAAATCCGGCAGGACCTGCAGCATGCGGTGAACAAGGCGGCCCTTCTGGAGGGCGAGGTTGCTCGTCGCGGCGTCCGAGAACAGTGGGGAACCGGTAATCAGGTCGTCCGTCTCGTCGTCGATGACCGTGCCCGCCCCGGACGGGCTCAAGGGACGCGGGAGGGAGACCTGTGGCGGCAGTTGCCGGGAAAGCGCTGACGGAAGGGGAGGTGCCTCCTGCCGGCGGTCATCCCCTGCTTCCCGTTGCTTGGCCGTCCGAACCGCCGCCGGAAGCCGCCAGCGAAAGCCACCCCATTCTCCGTCGGGGCCGGTAAATCTGGCGGCCCTGCAATGGTCGGGATGGCCGCAAAGCGCATTGGCGATCATGCTGTTCCAGGTGTCCGGATTGGCTCGGACACCACGGTAGCCGCAGACGATCAGCCGGTCAGCGGCGCGCGTCATGCCGACATAGAGGAGGCGGCGGTATTCCTCCTCGGTCGCATCCCTAAGCCGCGCATCGTCGAGCGCCGTCAGCGAGTTGGAGAGCGTCTTGGAAGGTACCCAGGCAGGGATCTCCACCTCGTCCTGCGGCAACAGGCGTAGCTTCGGCACGTGCGAGGAAATGAAGGCCTTCGAGCCGCTGTCGACGAGGAAGACGATCGGTGCTTCCAGCCCCTTGGAGGCATGCACCGTCATGATGCGCACTTCGTTGCGGCCGCTGTCCTGCTCGCGCTTGATTTCCGGCGATTCGATTTCAAGCGTCGAAACGAAGGACTGCAGGCCCGGCAGTCCCTTGCCCTCATGGTCCAGAGCAAAGGTCAGGAACTCGTCCAGGATGTCGCTTGCCTCGGTGCCGAGGCGCCCGAGAAACTTGCGGCGTCCTCCAAGCTGACCGAGGATGCGGGCGTAAAGATCGTGCGGGCTCATCTGCCGCGACATGGACAGGAGTTGGCGCAGCCGGTCGGCAACCGCCGCGAAACGCAGCGGCTGCTCTTCCGCCAGCACATTGAGTTGCTGCCAGACGCTCATACCCTCCGGCCGCAGTGCCGCCACTTCGAAGACGTCATCCTCAGAGAGATTGAAGAGCGGGCTCTTGAGCAGGGCCGAAAGCGAGAGATCGTCCTGCGGCAGCACCAGGAACCGCCCGAGCGCCAGAAGGTCCTGCACGGCGATGTGGCTCGTCAGCCGCAGCCGGTCGGCGCCGGCCACGGGAACGTTGCCCCCCCGCTTCAACGCCCGCGTCAGTGCGTTGACGAAGGCATCGCGTTTGCGCACCAGGACCAGCACATCGCCCGGCTCTATCGGGCGCTCGAAGCCCTTCTCGATGATCGTCTCCCGGCCGATCATCTCCCCGATCGAATGCGCGATTCGGGCAGCGAGAATGGCCGAGGGCGCCTTGTCCGGCGTGGCATCGAACGGTGCCGTCCAGTCTTCCCCGGCATCCGCCACCTCCGGCACCACGACATCCCACAGGTCCACCGTACCTGGATGGCCGATCCGGTTGGAGCGGTGAACGATAGGGTCACCGTCTGACGTGAGGCCACGGGCGTTGTCTTGCAGCGAAAAAACCTGGTCCACCGCTGCCAGCACATCGGCCGTGGAACGGAAAGAGAGCGGCAGGCGCACCGAATTGAAGCGCTGGTCGCTGGCGCGCACGTCCCGCTCCGTGCGGATACGCTCTTGAGCAAAGCGCTCGGGCTTGGCGCCCTGGAAAGAATAGATGGACTGCTTCTCGTCGCCAACGGCAAACAGCGTCCGGCGGATGTCGCGGGCGCTGCGGCCGGAGTAGAAATCCTCCGCAAGCGACTTGATCACCGTCCACTGCACCGGGCTGGTGTCCTGCGCCTCGTCCACGAGGATGTGGTCGATGCCCTGGTCGAGCTTGTAATGCACCCAGGCGCCGACGCCGTCGCGCGTCAGGAGGTCTGCTGTCTTGGCGATCAGGTCCTCGAAGTCGAGCAGGCTGCGCTGCTTCTTCAGGTCCTCATAGTCGTCGTTCAGCCGCTCAGCGAGCCTCACCGCCGCCTTCGTGGCATTCAGCATGCGCATGATCCGCAGCCGGTCCCGGCATTCGAGGA
>CAYNED010000190.1:0-6024 GCA_964396135.1 uncultured Neorhizobium sp. | reverse complement strand
CCGACCGCCTTCCTGTTCGATGAACCGCTTTCGAACCTGGATGCCTCGCTACGCGGGACCATGCGCCTGGAAATCAGCCAGTTGCACAACCAGCTGAAGACGACGATGGTCTACGTCACGCACGATCAGGTGGAAGCCATGACCATGGCCGACAAGATCGTCGTGCTGAACAGGGGCAATATCGAGCAGGTGGGCTCGCCCCTCGATCTTTATGCCAAGCCGCGCAATCTCTTCGTGGCCGGTTTTATCGGCTCTCCGAAGATGAACTTGGTAGAGGGCGACTATGCCCGATCAAAGGGTGCAAAGACGGTGGGCATCCGTCCCGAGCACCTGGCTCTTTCGCATGAAAGCGGATCCTGGGCTGGAACAGTGACCGTTGCGGAGCATTTGGGCTCCGATACCTTCCTACATGTCGAGGTAGAGGGGATCGGACAGATCAACGCACGCTGCGACGGCGAGTTTGGGGCGCGTTACGGCGACCGGATCTTCCTGACGCCAAGTGAAACGAAGCTCCATCGCTTCGACGACAAGGGCCTGGCGATCTAACGCCGGAACGGAGCGAGCCATGACAGTCAAACTTTCCTCCGCCGCCTTGGGCGAAATCGCTCACACCGCCGCCGTACCGGCATACGATCCGATCATGCTTTCGCCAGGTATTTTGCACTTTGGTGTCGGCAATTTTCACCGCGCACATCAGGCTGTGTACCTCGATGACCTGTTCAACAAGGGGCATGGTTTGGACTGGGCGATCGTTGGCGCCGGCGTCATGCCGTCCGATGCGATGATGCGTGAAAAGCTTGCGGCGCAGGATTTTCTGACCACAGTCGTCGAGCAGGACAATAATCGCACTGCGGCCCGCGTCACGGCACCGATGATCGACATCATCGCGCCGGGCGAGACCGAGACGATCATCGCCGCGCTCGCCGATCCCCGCATCCGCATTGTCTCGATGACGATCACCGAAGGCGGCTATTTTGTTGATGCCGCAGGGGAGTTCAATCCGGGCCATCCGGCGATCTTCGACGATGGGCAGAACCCGGACCAACCGAAAACGGTGTTCGGGCTGATCGTCGCCGGTCTGAAGCGGCGCAAGGCGGAAGGAACCGCTCCCTTCACGATCATGTCCTGCGACAACATCCCGGGCAATGGCGAGGTTACGGAGAATGCCGTCGTCGGTTTGGCCGCGCTGTCGGACCCGGTCTTTGCCGAATGGATTGCCGAAAACGTCGCCTTTCCAAATTCGATGGTCGATCGCATCACCCCCGCGACGGGGCAGCGTGAGATCGATTTCCTGCGCGATACCTTCGGCGTCGAAGATAGCTGGCCCGTCTTCTGCGAGGAGTTCAAGCAGTGGGTGATGGAAGACAATTTTCCGGCCGGACGCCCGGCGCTGGAAGAGGTCGGGGTGCAGTTCGTTCCCGATGTCGCGCCCTACGAGCACATGAAGATCCGCATCCTGAACGGTGGACACGCGGCGATCGCCTACCCCGCGGCGCTCCTCGACATCCATTTCGTCCACGAGGCGATGGAGCATCCGCTGATCCGTGCCTTCCTGGAAAAGCTCGAGAAGGAAGAGATCATACCAATCGTGCCGCCTGTGCCGGATACAGATCTCAACGAATACTACGACCTGATCGAGCGGCGGTTCGCCAACCCGAAGATCGGCGACACCATCCCGCGCCTGGCGCAGGACGGCTCTAACCGCCAGCCGAAATTCATCCTCCCGTCAACGGCGGACCGGCTCGCCGCGGGCAAGGACATTGTCGGGCTCTCCTTGGTCTCCGCGCTCTGGTGCCGCTACTTCGAAGGCACGACCGACAGCGGCAAGACGATCGTCTTCAACGATACCAGCGCCGACAAGCTGCAGGCGGCCGCCAAACTGGCTCGCGACAATCCTGAAGCGTTTCTTGTGTTTGATGAGATATTCGGCGAGGTCGGCCGGTCGGAACTCTTCCGCAAGCGGTTTTCTCACGCCGTAAAGACACTCTGGAGCGAGGGTACGGCGCGAACGCTTGAACTCTATCTCGAGGATGCTCTGGTCAAATGACGGGGTGAGGGTGGTGGAAGCAACAAGGCCGCTGGTGATTTTCGATTGCGATGGGGTGCTGGTCGACAGTGAGCCTCTTTCAGTCCAGGTCCTGGTGGAGGCATTGAGCCGCCGCGGCGTCGTCGTCAGCGAGGATGAGGCCTATGAACGTTTCCTCGGCCGAAGTCTCTCGACGGTGGCCAAGATCCTGCACGAGGATTTCGACCACAGCATAGATGCGGCTTTTCTGGAGGATCTTCGCCATCACCTCTACGAACGCTTCCGCCGGGAACTGAAGCCTATGGAGGGCATCGCCGATGCGCTGGATGCACTCGACTGCGGAAAATGCGTCGCATCCTCCAGCCAGCCGGAGCGCATTCGCCTTTCCCTGTCGCTGACCGGCCTGCTGCAGCGTTTCGAGCCGCACATCTTCAGTGCCTCGATGGTGGCGCAGGGCAAACCGGCACCTGACCTCTTTCTTCATGCGGCCAGTTCCATGGGCGCCGAACCATCATCCTGTATCGTGATCGAGGATAGCCCCGCAGGGATCGAGGCGGCGCAGCGTGCAGGAATGGCTGTTTTCGCGTTTGTCGGGGGCTCGCATGCCAATGCCCCCGGATACCGCCAACGTGTGAGGGCACTGGCGCCGGACGCGACATTTGACGCCATGCCGGAATTGCTCCACCTTGTCCGCAAACACAGAGAGGGGCCCAAAGGCGACCGTGTCCACCGCGCCGTCTGACGGGATTGGAAACGGCAACAAGGCACCCAGTCGGGCAGGGGAAACACGTCCTGATGCGAGATCACGTCGTTGCGGTCGATATCGGCACGGCCAGCGCCCGCGCCGGCGTGTTTGACCGCAGCGGGCGCCTTCTTGCGCGCGCCAAGCACTCGATCGTGATGCAAAGACCGGCTGCTAACCATGCTGAACACGATTCGGAAGACATCTGGCGCTCCGCCTGCCGGGCGGTTCGTCAGGCAATGTCTGATGCCGGCGTTGCGGCCGAGCAAGTGGCAGCAATTGGCTTCGACGCCACCTGTTCGCTGGTTGCGCGCGACCGGGAAGGACGGCAACTGACCGTCTCGAGCACCGGCGAGGATCGCTTCGACACGGTGGTGTGGCTGGACCATCGGGCAATTGCCGAAGCCGAGGAGCTTTCGACCCACGGACACTCCGTGCTCGATTTTTCCGGCGGCTCGCTCTCGCCGGAAATGGAAATCCCGAAGCTCATGTGGCTGAAACGCCACCTACCACAGACATGGGCGCGCGCTGGCTACTTCTTCGATCTTGCCGATTTCATGACTTGGAAGGCGACAGGCTCGCCCGCCCGCTCCCGCTGCACTGTCACCGCGAAGTGGAACTATCTGGCGCACGCGACGCCTGGCTGGCAGCCGGATTACCTCGCTCAGGCGGGCCTGGAAGATCTGCTGGAGCGGGCAAGCCTGCCAGCCGGCACGATCAATGCCGGCGACAGCATTGGGACCCTTCTGCCTGAGGCGGCGCATGACCTTGGCTTAGACACCGAGTGCCGGGTCTCCGCCGGGCTCATCGATGCCTACGCGGGGGCGTTCGGCGTCCTGGCCGGTGCCAGCGAGGGCAAGCCTCTGGAGCGCTCCGTTGCTCTGATCGGCGGCACGTCCAGTTGCATCGTCTCTTTCTCGTCTGAGCCAAAGCCTGGCCGCAGCCTCTGGGGTCCATATTACGAGGCCGTTCTTCCGGGACACTGGCTGGTTGAGGGCGGCCAGTCTGCGACGGGAGCGCTGCTCGACCACATTGTCCGCATGCATGCGGCCGGTGGTGAGCCGACCGCCGAATTGCTCGGACGTGTCATCGAGCGTGTTCAGGAACTGCGGGCGCAGCACGGGCCGAACCCAGCATCCGACCTTCACGTCCTGCCGGATTTCCACGGCAACCGCTCACCGCTTGCCGATCCTCATGCCACTGGCGTCATCAGCGGATTGACGCTCGATACGTCTTTTGATGGCCTCTGCCGCCTCTACTGGCGCACCTGCGTCGCCATCGCGCTTGGCATACGGCATATTCTGGAAACCATGAGCGGCTATGGCTACCGCTTCGAAACGCTGCACCTGACCGGCGGACACGTTCACAATCCACTTCTCGTCGAACTTTACGCAGATGTGACCGGATGCACCGTCGTTATTCCGGAAACGGAAGACGCCGTGCTGCTTGGCACGGCGATGACCGCAGCTGCCGCGGGCGGGCTCTACGACAGCGTCGCTGCTGCCGGGGAGGGAATGGCGGCGCGCGGCGGGGAGAGACAGCCGGACGCTCAAGCCGCGAAGCTCTATGAGCGGGACTACCGCCGCTTCCTGGCGATGATCCGCCATCGCGCGGAGTTGCAGGCGGTCTGCTAGCGCTTGTTCCAAATGGGTTCCACGCCTACATCCTGCCCGACCCCCAGGAGACGCCCATGATCATCGAAGCTGCCCGACTTTCGCTCCTCAACCTCTTCGCGTCGGAAACCCGCTCGGTATTCTGGAAAGTACTCGGGCTGACCATCCTGGTACTCTTGGGCCTGTGGCTGGCGCTTCGCCAAACGTTCGTGTCGATCATCTGGCCCTGGTTTGCCATCTATCTGCCGGACGTGCCGGACTGGGCCGGATGGCTGACTTTTCTCGCAGCGATATTCGCAGGTATCGGGCTCGCCTTAGCCCTCGCTTTGCTGATCGCGCCGATCACCGCGCTGATTGCCGGCCTGTTTCTCGACGACGTCGCCGAGGTGGTGGAAAAGCGCGATTATCCGAGCGAGGTGCCGGGCAAGGCGATGCCGCTCGGCCAGGCGATCATCGGCTCGCTGCAGTTTCTCGGCGTCGTCATCCTCGGCAACATCGTGGCGCTGCTGCTTTTGTTCATTCCCGGTATCAACCTCGTCGCCTTCTTCCTGGTCAACGGCTACCTGCTGGGCCGGGAGTTCTTCGAGTTTGCCGCCATGCGCTTCCGCTCACCGCCGGAGGCGCGCGCCTTCCGCTCGAAGCACCGCAGCACTGTGTTCCTCGCCGGCCTGCTGATCGCGGGCTTCCTGGCCATCCCGATCGTCAACCTGCTGACCCCGCTCTTTGCCGCTGGTCTGATGGTTCATCTCCACAAGCTGATCTCGCGCCGCGATCCGGCTTTCGTGCCTGGCGCTCGACATGGTGCCGTGAGGGCGACACGCAGATGAGCTGTTGACGGGGCAGGCGCGCGCCTCCCTTGCGGTCGCCAGTCAAGGTATGGGAGAAGCAAAGCTCCTCCCACGAAAGCCGGACCATGACGCAATCCAGAAACATCAGCGCCGCGCTGTTCGGTGGCGAGCCTGAAAAGGCGCCGTTGGCGGTGCTGAAGCAGGTTTACGGATATGACCAGTTCCGCGGCAAGCAGGCGGCGGTGGTTGATCGCGTGGTTTCTGGCGGCGATGCCGTCGTTCTGTTTCCGACCGGCGCGGGAAAATCGCTCTGCTTCCAGATTCCGGCGCTCTGCCGCGACGGCGTCGGCATCGTCGTCTCGCCGCTGATCGCGCTGATGCGCGACCAGGTGGAGGCGCTCAAGCAGCTCGGCGTGCGGGCCGCTGCGCTGAATTCTTCGCTGTCGCCGGAGGAGTTCGCCGATGTTCGCCGCGCACTTGCGGAAGGTACACTCGATCTCCTCTACGTGACGCCGGAACGCATCGTTACGCCCGGCTTTCGCGACATGATCAGCGGGGCGAAGATCGCTCTGTTTGCCATAGACGAAGCTCATTGCGTCAGCCAATGGGGGCATGATTTTCGTCCGGAGTATCGCGAGCTCGGCCGCCTTGCAGAGCTCTATCCGGGCATCCCGCGCATGGCGCTGACGGCGACGGCCGATCCCCACACCCGCGAGGACATCATCGACCGGCTGGCGCTGCGGTCGGCTGAGGTCTTCACCACCTCCTTCGACCGGCCGAACATCGCCTACGAGATTGTGGAACGCGACCAGTCGCGCCAGCAGCTGCTGCGGTTTCTCTCCCGCCACAAGGGAT
>CAYNED010000189.1:0-6054 GCA_964396135.1 uncultured Neorhizobium sp. | reverse complement strand
ACAGGAAGCCGGGATAGACAAGGACTAACCACAGGGGCAGTAGCGCGGTCCATCGCCACTTCTTTGGTGCGGACGGCGGGGATCGAACCCGCATGACCGAGGTCGAGGGATTTTAAGTCCCTTGCGTCTACCAGTTTCGCCACGTCCGCATGCGGTGATTCCAGTAGCTTGGAGACGGCGCAATTGGAAGGGCTGAGACGTGGGAAAGTACCAGTGGAAGGTGCTCCCCTGTTCGGTTTGTCGCTTCGAACTCACCTCGCTGGCCTCGCGGCGACGGCGATCCAGTACGGCGGGATCTCGCGGGAATGACAGCGTTGACATCACCCGTCCCCTAACGACACGCCTTCAGTTTCGCACAACCTTGCTCACGTCAACTGCGGCATCACCTTTTGGAGAGCATTCACAATGACACGCGGTGCTGCGGCTTTCGCACAGGATCCCAACACAGTTTTTGCTGACGATATCCAGATGACTGCTTGGGCAATTGCGGCCAGGCACCTGACGGCCGGGCAGAAAGATGTCACCAAGATGATTGCCGATGGCATCCGGCAGGAGCGCAACCGGTGCATGGAACTCGCCGATTCGGCTTTCGGTGCCGGTTCGCCAATGGCAGTCTTCATTGCTGATCCCAACTTCGACTGGTAGCAAGCGAACCTCCAGCGCCTGAGCGTCCCCGAGCCAAGGCGTCCTCCCTGCGTTCTCCTCCACACGTGTCTCCTCAAGATTTCCCGGAACCAATTGGCCGGTGCTTGGTTCGACGAGGCATCCAATCCACGGAGAGAGATCCATGAAGACAATAGCCCTGACCGCCGCAGCGATCCTGTTTGCCGGTACCGCAATGGCACAATCTGCCGCAGAAACGACTGGCATCAACTCCGTTGTCGGCGCCGCACCGTCAACGGAAGACTTTGTGCTGCAGGCCGCGTCCAGCGACATGTTCGAGATCGAGTCGAGCAAATTGGCGATGGAGCGGGCAACCGACGACAAGACCAAGGCCTTCGCCGAGCAGATGGTCAATGACCACCAGAAAACCACCAATGAGCTTAAAGAGCTAGTCTCGGGTGGGAACGTCAATGCCCAGATCCCCACGCAGATGATCGATGCCCATCAGGCCATGCTGGACGATCTGAAGGAAGCTGAGGCTGACGAGTTCAACGAGGAATATCTGTCCGCGCAGGAAGATGCGCATGAGCAGGCCGTGGACCTCTTCACGCGCTACGGCTCCGAAGGCGAAAACGCGGAGTTGAAGGCTTGGGCAGCCAAGACTGCACCTGCCCTCGAGCATCACCTTCAGATGGTCGAGCAGATGAACGACGGCTGACAGCCCTGCGCTTGACCAGACCGGATGCCCCGCCAAAAAGCGGGGCATTTTCTTTTCCACTGCGCTGCAACCACCGATTCGCTCGCCTTTCGCCAGCGGCATCCAGGAAAAATTTCCAGCCGTACCGGAAGCGCAGCAACTGCACTCGCAGACTAAGGGAGGGACGGGCAGTATGACTGTGCCCGATCGAGAAAGCCGGGCTTTTTCCCCTTATTGCCCTGTCTCGCGACAGGGCTTTTTTTTGGGATCTGCGTTGAAGATGGGCCGATTCAATATGACGGCTGTGGGGTTATCATCGGCGGCTCAAGAAGGGGCGCGGCGTTCACCGCGTTTCCTGCTGACAATGGTCAGGATGCGAGTTTTGCTGCCATCCGAGCGACATAGTCGCCCTGGAACCGCGCACCATCGAGCTCAACGGCCGACGGCTGACGGGAGCCGTCACCATCGGTGATGGTGCTGGCACCGTAAGGTGAGCCGCCCTTCACCTCATCGACCCCTGTCTGACCCTGGAAGGCATAAGGCAGGCCCGCGACAAGCATTCCATGGTGCAGGAAGGTCGAAATGAAGCTCAGAATGGTTGACTCCTGCCCGCCATGCTGTGTGGCCGTGGAGGTGAAGGCGGAGCCAAGCTTCCCGACCAGTTTCCCTTCTGCCCAGAGACCACCGGTCTGATCCCAGAAGTTGCGCATCTGCGATGCCATGGTGCCGAAGCGGGTACCGGCACCGACGATGATCGCGTCGTAGTCGGCGAGCTCGGCGGGAGTGGCGATCGGCGCCTCCTGGTCTAGCTTGTAGTAAGACGCCTTGGCGACATCTTCCGGAACAAGTTCCGGTACCCGCTTGATGGTGACATCCGCACCGGCGGCGCGTGCGCCTTCTGCGACAGCCTTCGCCATTGTCTCGATGTGACCGTAGGCTGAGTAGTAGAGGACCAGGATCTTTGCCATGCCGTTGTCTCCATTTGTGTGATGAGGCTTCTCTATCGAAGCCTGTTATAACGGGGGTAAACCGTTCTGGCACCGATTGGTTCAGTCGACGCAGTGTTCGCTTTCAGGAGACGCGAGAGTGATGCTTTGTCGGCTCGATGGCGAGCGTGCTTCTCGCGGTCATCAAGCCCCTTCTGCTTTGGCCAGTTTCGGCATAGGACTCCTTCATCTCACCGAACGCCAGGACTGCTCATGTCGCAATCGCCCGCTTCCTCCGTCATTGTCACCGCCGCAATGCTCGCCATCGGGGACGAACTGCTGTCCGGCCGCACCAAAGACAGGAATATCGGTCATCTTGCCGATGTGTTGACGCTTGCGGCCATCGACCTCAAGGAAGTCCGCATCGTGGCAGACGAGCAGGATGCCATTGTTGAAGCCCTGAACGCGCTGCGTGCACGCTACGACTACGTTTTCACCTCCGGCGGCATTGGTCCGACCCATGACGACATCACTGCCGATGCCGTCTCGAAAGCCTTCGAGCTGCCCTGTGTGCACGACCCGGAGGCAATGGATTTGCTTGCCGAGATGTACCGGCGGCGTGAGATGGAATTTACCGAGGCGCGTCAGCGGATGGCACGTATGCCCAAGGGCGCACGCCACATTGCCAATCCGGTGTCCACTGCGCCCGGCTTCATCGTCGAGAATGTTTACGTAATGGCCGGGGTGCCGCAGGTCTTCCAAGCGATGCTCGACAATGTGGTGGGGGAGCTTCGAACAGGCGTGAAAATGCTGTCGCGTGCCCTTCCCTGCCCCTTTGGCGAGGGCGAAATCGGGACACCTCTCACTGCCATACAGAAGGCGCATCCCCGGACCAGCATCGGCTCCTATCCGAAATATGACGGACAACGCTTCTCGACGGAGATCGTCGTTCGGGCCCGCATCCAGGATGAACTGGACGCCGCCGCTGAAGACGTTCTCCAGATGGTTCGCGATCTCGAAACAAAGCGGATCCCGCCAAACCCGTCGCCTGATGCATGAAGAACCGAAGCGAAGGATGGAGTTGACCAGCATCAAGGAAAGCGGAAGGCTATAGGGGCAGATTGGATCCGACGCGGGAAGATGAACAGCCCAGGGGAGAGACCATGACCTACAAGACCATCGTTGCCATTCTTGATTCGCCGGCACATACGGCGCAGATCACCGACTTTGCGGTTGCACTGGCTGAACGCTTCGATGCGCATGTGCTTGGCGTGCATGCCGAGACACTGGCCGCAGTTCCCTTGATTGCGCCCATGGAAATCCCCGATCCGGCAGCGATCGAGGCACTGCAGGCGGCGTCCCGACGAGAGACCGCCGAGGTGGAAAGGATCTTCCGCGAGCGCATTGCCCGCAACGGCCGCTCGGCCGATTGGCGCAGCTTCGTGTCCACAGCAGGCTACGCCGCGTCTTCCGTGATGGAGGCCGTCCGCGCCGCCGACCTCGTGGTCGCGAGCCAGGGCAATCCCGCCAATGACAGCCGCACGGAGCTTGAAAACCTGCTCTTCGACAGCGGACGACCGGTGCTGCTGGTCCCCTATATCATGAGGGAGCCGAAGGCGATCCAGCGGGTGATGATCGCCTGGAACGGCTCGCGCGAAGCCGCTCGCGCCACCTTTGACGCGATGCCCTTTCTCAAGAACGCCGATGCCGTCGAGATCTTCTGCGTTGATCCGCCGGAGCGGCCAAACGAGGTGCCGTACATGGCTGGGGTTGAACTTGCACAGGCGCTTGCCCGCCATGACGTGAATGTCACGCTCACGACCCAGGACGGCGGCGGCGTTTCGGCGGCAACGGCGATCGAAAACCGTCTGGCGGATGACAGCGTCGATCTGCTGGTCATGGGCGCCTATGGCACTTCGCGCTGGTGGGAAATGCTGTTTGGCGGCGTGACGCGCAGCCTGCTCGAATCAATGACGGCACTGTCGCTGATGTCGCGTTGAATAGGGCGGGAACGGAGACTGGAGGAGACGACCATCGGCGATGACGGCTGTCTTGCCGCATGGCAGTTATCCCACTGCTGTTGACGAGGATCGGCTTGCCATGCCGCGGGACTTGCCGTTATTAGCCAGAGCCAACGCAGCTCTTGCTATTGGCGGCCATCATGTCCCTTCCAGAAAAAGCCTTCCCCGTCTCTTGGGATCAGTTCCACCGCGACGCCCGCGCGCTTGCCTGGCGTCTCGCCGGCCTGAGCCAGGAGTTTCACGCCATTGTCTGCATCACGCGCGGCGGTCTTGTGCCGGCCGCCATCATCTCGCGGGAGCTCAACATCCGCCTGATCGAGACGGTCTGCATCGCCTCCTACCATGACTACGTCAACCAGGGGGAAATGAACCTGTTGAAAGGCATCACCCCGGAGTTGACGGTCAACGGGGGCGAAGGCGTTCTCGTGGTCGACGATCTGACGGACACGGGAAAGACCGCTTCGGAGGTACGCGAGATGCTGCCGAAGGCGCACTTTGCCTGCGTCTATGCCAAGCCAAAGGGCGTGCCGACCGTCGATACCTTCATCACCGAAGTCAGCCAGGACACCTGGATCTATTTTCCCTGGGACCTCGGCTTCACTTACCAGGAGCCGATCGCCAAGGGTCCCAAGGGCTGATCTTTTCTTGCGGCGGCGACGATTTTGTCTGCCGCCGCGCCCGTCTTCTTCATCCTCCGCTTTTTCTCTTATAGACCAATCTGCAACACTCGCTTCCTCATGCGGGTTGAAGCTTCCCCTGCCCTGTGCATGAAGCTCCGCCAGAGCCACTCCACGTCGCAATGAAGCCGTGCAAATACCTGACTTTTCTGATTCTTTTTTCTCTCCCCGTTTTCCACAGGCTACTGACACAATATCTTGTGGTTAAGAATGTATGGCGATCTACGCCTTGACGAATCTGGCAGTACGGAGGAAATTGCGTCACGTGTTGCAGCGGCGACGGAATCGAACGTAACGAGGCCGGTTCTTTCAGCAGGTTCAAGCAGAAAATTGACAATGGCGGGACTTCCATGAAGGCCGCTCGCCAGAGCGATTTCCTGCGCCTTTTTTGCCCGCAGCAACAGGTGTTGGCACTGGTAAAAAGAGGCCGTTAACGCTATATTTAGTGTTGCAGCCAACCATCAACACAAGATACAGGTTTGTCATCCAAGATGATTCACCTGGACCGAGAGTTTCCCGGCTGCCCATGATGGCGAGCCGCCGGGCTGGAAATTTGCGCCCCCAGCGGGCCACAGACGAGGGACACAAGGCAATGCGCATCGAACGTCGTTTCACCAAGCCCGGCCAGGGCGCCTATGCGGACATCGCCTTTCGCAAGGGGATCAGCGAGATCCGCAAACCGGATGGCTCTATCGTCTTCCGGCTCGCCGATATCGACGTCCCGGCGCAGTTTTCGCAGGTCGCAACCGACGTTCTGGCGCAGAAGTATTTCCGCAAGGCAGGCGTACCGGCGCGGCTGAAGAAGGTTGAAGAGAACGACGTCCCTTCGTTCCTTTGGCGTTCCGTTGCTGACGAAAAGGCGCTTGCCGCGCTGCCGGAAGACCAGCGCTATGGCTCCGAAACCGATGCGCGCCAGGTCTTCACCCGTCTTGCCGGCACCTGGACCTACTGGGGCTGGAAGGGCGGCTATTTCTCGTCCGAAGAAGATGCAAGCGCCTTCATGGACGAGCTTGCCTATATGCTCGCCACACAGCGCGTTGCCCCGAACTCCC
This sequence comes from uncultured Neorhizobium sp., assembly GCA_964396135.1. Classification (GTDB taxonomy): domain Bacteria; phylum Pseudomonadota; class Alphaproteobacteria; order Rhizobiales; family Rhizobiaceae; genus Neorhizobium. The sequence continues at coordinate 78 of CAYNED010000189.1, read as the reverse complement.
CGCAGTGGTTCAACACTGGCCTGCATTGGGCCTATGGCATCGATGGCCCCGGCCAGGGCCATTTCTATGTCGACCCCT
>CAYNED010000188.1:0-6055 GCA_964396135.1 uncultured Neorhizobium sp. | reverse complement strand
CGCGATGATGGCCTTCTTTCTGGTGATGTGGCTCGTCAATGCCGCAAACGAGGAAACCAAGGCCTCGATGGCAAGCTATTTCAATCCGATCAAGTTGTCGGATGAAACCCCGGCCCAAAAGGGTATCGAGAAGCCTGTCGATCAGGCGGAAGGCGAGGAGCAGAAGGAGCGGTCGCAGGTCAAGGCGGATCAGGAGACCATCGGATCCTCAGCGGCCACTGGCGAGGACCTTACCTCCACGTCGGGGGATGAGGCCAACTATTCCGAGGCAGACTACTTCGAAAATCCTTACTCGGTCCTGGCCGAGATCGCCCAGGAGGTCGGCCAGCAGGCGAATGTCAGCGCCAAGGGCGAGGGCGGTGCGGCGGATTCGGGTCCAGCAACGGGCGCCGATGGTGGCGAGGCCTATCGCGATCCGTTCGATCCGGATTTCTGGACCCAACAGGTGCAGGTGACGAGCGCGGAAGATCGCAGGCAGGCGGAGCCCGTCCAAGCTACGACGGCGGAGAAGGAGGACGAGGCGGAGGAGCAAGAGGTGGCGCTTGCCGCGCCGCAGCCACGCATCGACAGCTCCTTGCCAGAAGCCGCCGACAGACGAAGTGGCGAAGAGGTGAAGGACGCAGAGGAAACCGCAGTTAAGGAGGGCCCTTCGCCGCAGGAGGTGACGGAGGTTACGCAGGATTCGGTCGACACCGCCGAAGAGCTCCGAGACAAGATCGCGGCCGAGATCAAGGGAGTGGCAGGCAAGCTGGCAGAAGGACTGATCGTAACGCCGGCAGAAGGTGGCGTTCTGGTGACGATCTCGGATCAGAGCGACGACCCGATGTTCAACGTCGGCTCGGCTGTGCCGCGCAAGGAACTCGTTCTGGCGATGGAGAAGATCGGCCAGATACTGAAGGACCGCAAAGGCGATATCCTGATCCGCGGGCACACTGACGGACGGCAGTTCAAGGGCACCGAGAACGACAACTGGCGCCTTTCCATGTCACGCGCACATAGCGCTTATTATATGCTCGTGCGCGGCGGATTGACAGAGTCGCGCGTGAAGCAGGTTTCCGGCTTTGCCGACCGGCGTTTGCAGGTTCCGGGAGATCCCCTGGCGGCATCGAACCGGCGTATCGAAATCCTCGTGCAGGCGGGCGAAGGATGAGGTGGGCGCCGGCGGATCTTCGGCCGCTTGTGTTGTCGGTGGCGGTTGCCGCCGCAACCTTGATGCCGTCAGTTTCTGCAGCGCAGGATGAAGGCGCCTTGGCGCCCTACATCATGCTGCGCTCCCTACAGTACGTGCAGGATACCGTTGTGGTCGGTGACCATTCGGCCGGCGAGATGCAGCGGTTCATGCTCAACAAGATCGACCAGCGGCTTCGCTCCGCGCCGTCCTCGATCTTCGACGACCCACGCAATGTCGATGCAGCGTTGATCTACGCGATGAGTGGCGGCAATCCCGCGACCTTGGAATACCTCGTGGACCGGGACATCTCGGGCAACTTTGACACCCGTGTCGCCGATGCATTGCGGAAGTATCTGGCCGGCAAGGGAACGCTGATCGCGGCGTCACTCGGCCAGATGGCGACGGAGTACCGCGACCAAAGGATCGGGGCATATATAGCACTGGTCAGCGGCAATGTGACGGTGCCGAAGGATCCGACCGGAGCACTGGTGTTCTACGACATGGCAAGACTGGCAGCGCCCGGTACGATCGTGGAGGAGGCTGCACTTCGGCGCTCCGTGGCGATCGCGGTTGATGCAGATCTCGTCGACAAAGGCTTGGCCTATGCGCGCGGATACGCGCGGCGCTTCCTCCATTCTCCCTACGCAGGTCAGTTTGCCGACTTCTTCGTCCAGTTGGTGGTAGAGCACTATCCCAAGGTGGGCGAAGGGGACATCGACGGGACCATCGAGTTCATGGACGGTGAACGCCGAAGGGAGGTCTTTCTCCGAATTGCCAGAAGTGCTGCGGTTCAGGGTAAGGATGAGCTTGCGCGCCTCGCCTCAAGCAAGGCGGCCGCGCTATCAGGATTAGAGCCGGGATCGCCGGAGATGCTTGCGAAACTCTATAGCGGGCTTGCGAATATCTCCACTCCCAATGTCGGTGCGGCGGCAGAGGATCTTTCCCGGCTAGCAGATGAACAACTGTCACCCCGTGATCAGGCTCTGCGGCAAGCGGCGCATTTTGTGGCCGAGGAGGTATTGCGGCAGCCGGTTGCCGAAAGCCTGGCGCAAGATCGCGAACGCAAGATGCCCGCGACACCAGACGCAGAGGTAGAAATCGCGTCGCCCGGGGATGATGTCCCAGGACCTGCCGGCGCCGCACCTCCTGCGGTCGCGAGCAGCAATGTCAAAATGGATCCCGAATTACAGACCTTCGTCGAAAACGGCCGCTCCAAGCTTAGCGCGATCGATGATCTTCTGAAGGAAGAAGGTGTAAGGCCATGACGCTTGAGGTTCTTGCAAAGCCTGTGCCGAAGGAAACGCCTGCCAAAGGTGGTGCAAGGGCTGCGGGCGAGCGCGGCGATGGCGAAGGCTTCACCACGGCCCTTTCCAAGGCAGGTAAGGGGCAAGCCTCCGAAGAAGCGTCGAGCCCGGGGGATCACCCCGCTTCCGATTCCGTTGCAGAGGAGCTTATGGTTGCGTCGGGTGAGCCGGTAAGACGCAGTGTGAAGACGGCGCTCCCAGGCGCGGCAGATTATCTGGCATTGGATGAAGGGCAAACACAGAAGCCACTAGCGGACGCCGCTTCTGCGTCAGCCACGGTCAAGGCAGACCGCAATACGACTGCACGTGACCACCAAGCGGTCGAGGCGGAGGAGCGGCTGAATCCCACGGAGGAGGCCGCAACGGACGACAGCAGCTCAACGGAAGTGGCCGAGGTAAGGGGCGCGGCCGACTTGTTGAGTATCCTTGCAGGCTTGAGCGCGGCCACCAATGCGCTTGGTAGTGCCCGGTTGCCTAGTGGCGTCGAAGGCCGCAAGGCTGCGGACGGGAATGGCGAGAAATTGTCCAAGGCTGCAGCGGAAAGCAACAGTCGGATCAGAGATGCAGCTTTGCCGTCAGACATGCTGGACATGCCTGCTGACGATGGAGTGGCGACTGGTTCCGACAAGAACTTCCGCTTCATCAATGCCAAGAACGGCAGTCTCAACAATGATCTGACCTCGGCCGCTCAATCGCGAGATAGAAGTGGAGCTGAGGGCAAGACAGGTATGCCTCAGACGGAAAATGTTATGGTGTTGGATCAGCGCCGCTTTATCGGCATGCAGAGCAGCACCAACAGCGCCTCGCTGATGGCAGCCATGGTGGGGGACCAAGCTTGGACGGCCGCCATGCAACACGATGCTAGCCTTTCCAATATCGCATCGCAAAGTAGTTCCGGTTCCGTCGTTCATACGCTGAAGCTGCAGATGACGCCGCATGATCTAGGCACGGTCACAGCAACGTTGAAGATGATCGGTGATCAACTGCATGTTCATCTCACCGTCGAGACCCGGGCGGCCCATAGGCAGCTCAGCGAAGACAGTAGCGGGATGCTCGATTCACTCCGGTCCCAAGGGTTCACCGTTGACCAGGTGTCTATCAGTATTGCACCCAATGCTGAATCTGATGCTCAAAAGGGGCAGCAGGGTTCCCAGACGGGGCAGCAACAATCGGCCGGCAATGGGGAGCGCCAGAGTAACGCCAACCGAAACTCTTCGGGGGAGCGTTTCTCCGAAATGACCGACAGCAGGAATACCGACGATGAAGCCTCTTTGGATAACTCGGCACTTGCCGGTGTTGGTCGCGCTGGCGGCGCTCATGCTGGCCAGCTCTATCTCTGAAGCATCCGCATCAGCTGGCGCCTGCGAACAGGAAATCCAGGCGGCTGCGGCCAAGTATGGCGTACCGGAAGGCATCCTGTACTCGGTGGGTCTCACGGAAACCGGTCGCAAGGGGAGCCTCTATCCCTATGCGATGAACGTCGAAGGGAAGGCTTATTATCCTCCTTCGCGAGAGCAGGCGCTTGCGGAATTCGATGCGGCGAAAAGACAAGGGCGCAAATTGATTGATATCGGCTGCATGCAGATCAACCATCATTTCCACGGTGAGAATTTCGCATCTCCCGCGGCCATGTTCGAGCCGCGCCGCAATGTGGAGTATGCGGCAAAGTTTCTTCGTAACTTACACGAGCGGCACGAGACGTGGACGATGGCGGTAGCACGATACCATGCAGGGCCCAACAATGATCCTGCACAGAAGAAATATGTCTGCCGCGTCATCAGCAACCTGGTCGCCACGGGCTACGGCAAATGGACAACGAACGCTAGCCAGTTCTGCGAGAACTGACAATCAAAGGTTGTTCCAAGCTGTCTAGGACTCGCGACGAGATCAGTGGCTTTCTCGTGGCGAGATTTGGGCAGGGCAAGCCCCTTACAATCGAAATCTTAACATTATCCACTGCTTCGTTGTGCCAAGCGCAGACGCTAGCCACAAGATGTAGTGCAAATCGCCGCGCTATGGTTAATCAACTGTTAATTTGTCTAGTTAACTTCCTGCAGCTTGTGCCGGATTCCCGCGATTCGTACCCATAGACCATCGAAGCACCACAACTGATTCGGAGGCGGACGAATGATCGTAGTGGTTGATGAGCGCGAGCTCGTTAAAGACGGCTATACTTCCCTTTTTGGCCGCGAAGGCATCCCATCAACCGGGTTCGACCCGGCGGAATTTGCGGACTGGGTCAACACGGCAGCGGATGGCGACATCAATGCTGTTGAAGCATTCTTGATTGGCCAAGGCGACCGGATGCTGGAATTGCCAAGAACAATCCGGGACCGCTCGCAAGCACCGGTGATCGCAGTCAGCGATCAGCCGTCGCTCGACGCCACACTCGCTCTGTTCGACAGCGGTGTCGATGATGTGGTCCGTAAGCCGGTGCATCCCCGCGAAATTCTTGCCCGGGCCGCGGCTATCCGGCGGCGTCTCAAGGCGATCGCCAACTACACCGAAATTGGCCAGATCCGCGTCTACTCGGACGGACGCGATCCGGAGATTGCGGGCGACGTGTTCCCCTTGCCGCGCCGCGAGCGCCGCATCCTGGAATATCTAGTCGCCAACCGCGGTCGCCGGGTCTCCAAGACCCAGATCTTCAACGCGATCTACGGCATCTTCGATGAGGAAGTCGAAGAGAACGTTGTCGAGAGCCACATCAGCAAGCTGCGCAAGAAGCTGCGCAAGAAGCTCGGTTTCGATCCAGTCGATTCGAAGCGGTTCCTCGGCTACTGCATCGACTGGAACTGAGGGCTCGACCATTTCCCGCTTTGCCTTTGCGAAGCGGGAAACCAGACAGCTTCACGCAAGGCCCACCCCCTATTCTCCCGGTACAAAGCGATAACGAGGATTTGCTATGAGCCTCTACGGAACCATGAGAACCGGTGTGTCCGGCATGAACGCGCAAGCCAACCGCTTGAGCACAGTCGGCGACAACATCGCCAACTCCTCCACCGCCGGTTACAAAAAGGCTTCGACACAATTCTCGTCGATGATCCTTCCGTCGAGCGAGGGCGCTTACAATTCTGGTGGCGTGACAACGAACGTTCGGTATTCGATTTCCACCCAGGGAACGTTTACGTACACGACCTCTTCGACGGATCTTGCGATCAACGGGCGCGGCTTCTTTATCGTTCAGGGTAGCGACGGCATCGAGTATCTGACCCGGGCCGGTAACTTCACTGGTATGTCTGACGGATCGCTGCAGAACGCGGCTGGCTTTACGCTGATGGGTTACCAGTATTCATCCACGGACGATCCGACAATCGTCGTCAACGGCTTCGATGGGCTGACGGAGATCAACCTGTCCTCAGGAACGTTGAACGCAGCCGCATCTCAAGCTGGCATTCTCGACGTTAATCTCCCATCAAAGGAGGCTGTTGGCTATGTCAAGACCACGTCTCTGGTTGCCTATGACAGCCAGGGCAATACTCGCCTTCTCGATTTCAAATACACGAAGATGGCGGATAATAATTGGACCGTAGACGTCAGCTATGAGGGCGCGTCTCTTATGCGCCGTACGCTTGACCCG
>CAYNED010000187.1:0-6162 GCA_964396135.1 uncultured Neorhizobium sp. | reverse complement strand
GCCATAGCCGCGCACGAAGCCGAAGCCCTCGCCAGCGAGCCGCGGCGGGATCCATGTGAAGACGCCGTAGTAGGAAACAGAAACAAGAAACCAGATCGCGAGGATCAACAGGCTGCGCCGACGCAACGTCCCTGAAAAGATCCGCACCTCCTTGATCTGCGGCGGCGTTTCCAACTGGTATCCGACAGGAAGAGCTTGTTTTCCGTTCACCACCAGGATCTGGTCGACGATCGACTTGGCTTCATCGCGGCGGCCTACGCGCATCAGGTAGAGGGGTGATTCAGGAACCATGAACCTGAGCCCTACCCCAATAAGCGCTGGCAGTGCGGTCACGGCAAAGATGTAGCGCCACGCATCTTCCACCCCTGCGAGACTGGTGACCCAGGCGGTGAGCGCCACCACCAGCGTCCCCACGGCCCAGAAGCCCTCCAGCAGCACCAGCCAGCGGCCCCGGTTCTTTGCCGGCAGGAATTCCGCCATCATTGCGTAATCGACGGGCAAAGTACCCCCGACCGCAGCACCGGTCAGGAAGCGCAAGAGCAGCAGGATCGTGAAATCCGGCGCGAAAACCGAAAGCAACCCGAAGATCGCGTCGCACGACACGGTGACAATCAAGACGTTGCGCCGGCCGATCCTGTCCGCCAGACGGCCGAACCCGAGTGCGCCAATCAGCATGCCGAGAAAGAAAACCGTCCCCGTCTGCAGCGCCTGCGGGATCGTAAGCCCGAAGGTGACGGCAATGGATGCAGCCGTGAAGCCAACCGCCAGGACCTGCATTGCATCTGCCGCCCAGACGAGGCCGAAGATGCTGATCAGGCGTTTCTGGTAGGCTCCCGCGCCAGCGCGCTCCAGGGCATCATCAATCGTGATTATCGCCATGCGTCGTCCCCCGACAGATCGTCAACGCTGCCGCAAGCGGCACCCTACCGTCTGCTTAAAGAACTTGCCCTATCCGCGCCAGTGGATTGTTCCTGAAAGGCGCGGATGGACGCTTGCGTCGAATGGCACAACAAGCACACGGCCGGGATCCACCGGACCTGGAAACTGAAGGGCGTTGTAGGCGATCTTCTCGAATCCAAGTGGCATGTAGTAAGGCGGGTCGCCCACAAGGATCACCGCCTCGGAACCGGCTCGCCTTGCCGCCTCAATCGCAATCCGCACCAGTTCGCGCCCTATCCCCTGGTTCTTGTGGGACGGTCGCACCGCAAGCGGGCCAAGCAGGTGTGCCTTCACGCCGCCCGCCATCACTGGCGTCATCCGTACGGACGCGATCGTCTCTCCATCGTCGGCGCAGACGAAGGAGAGCGACCGGTCATGCGGCCCCTGCTCGCGAATTCGCGCCGCCGCACGCGTATGCCGTCCAGGGCCAAACGCCTCGGCATTGATGTGTTCGATCACATCGTCATGCGTTGCGTCTTCAGTCAGGTAGACGAGGTTGTGCTTTGGAAGAGATTGCGGAGCCATGGTGAACCGAAGCCGTAGATTGGAGTGCGGACAGGAAGACGGGATCGCGATGCTGGGGAGCATCCGTTTAGAAGATCAGCGTCGTCGCAGTGCCCGTGCTTCGGTCATGAAAACATCCAAGGTTCTCAGCCGCATTATCAGGAAAGAAATCCTCCGCCAACCGAAAAACGCAGTGTTCGTCGATCCACGCCTCGCAATTGCTAGCGCCTGCCGTAAGTATGAGCGAAAGGTTAAAGGAGATCTGGATGGGTATGCTGGTCGAAGGAAAATGGCACGATGTCTGGTACGACACGAAAGCAACAAAGGGCCATTTCAAACGCTCACAATCGCAATTCCGCAACTGGATCACACCGGACGGCTCGGCCGGCCTAAGCGGTTGCGACGGCTTCAAGGCCGAAGCCGGACGCTACCATCTCTATGTCTCCTATGCATGCCCATGGGCTCACCGAACGCTGATCTTCCGCAAGCTCAAAAGGCTGGAGGACCTTATCTCGGTATCGGTCGTCAGCCCACTCATGCTGGAGAATGGCTGGGAGTTTGCCGGAAACAGCGAGGCAAGCGATGATCTTTTCGGGCTGGATTACCTCTACCAGGTCTACCTGAAGGCTGACTCGAAATACTCCGGACGGGTAACGGTGCCGGTGCTCTGGGACAAGCAGCAGCAGACGATCGTTTCCAACGAAAGCTCTGAAATCATCCGGATGTTCAACGTCGCCTTCAACGGATTGACCGGCGACAACACCGACTTCTACCCGCACAGCCTCCGAGACGAGATCGATGACATCAATGCCGTGATCTACGACACGGTCAATAACGGCGTGTACAAGGCAGGCTTCGCCACCACTCAGGAGGCTTATGAGGAGAATGTCCTCGCGCTGTTCCGGACGCTGGACATGCTCGAGGAACGGCTGTCGACGCGCCGCTATCTCGTCGGCGACAGCCAGACCGAGGCGGATTGGCGCCTGTTCACCACCCTGGTCCGCTTTGATCCCGTCTATGTCGGCCACTTCAAGTGCAATATCCGGCGCATTGCCGACTATCCCGCCCTCATGGGCTATCTGCGCGATCTTTACCAGGTGCCGGGAATTGCGGAAACGGTCCGCTTCGACCACATCAAGCAGCACTACTACCGCAGCCATGCGACGATCAATCCGACGGGTGTCGTTCCGGTTGGCCCGGAAATGGCGCTCGAAGAGCCGCATGGGCGCGAGCGAATTTCCAGCTAAGGCGTGTGCGATCTACCAGAGGTCAGACGGCGGCGCCTCCCCCGACAACTCCCTCAGACGCGCGAGCGTCGCCGTCGTGGTATCCTCCGGCAACGCATCGAGAGCAAAGAACCTTGCCTCGGCAATCTCCCGGTCAGCCGCTCGAGGTGCCGTCTGCTCCACCGCCACCTTGAAAAGCACGACATGGTCACGCTTGCTGATACGGCTGTTGTAGTAGACGTGGAAGAGCGACGGCGCTGATGTCATCACAAGATTGCCTTCCTCGCGAAGCTCCTTCTCCAGCGCTTCACGTACCGTCTCATGCCGCTCCACGCCGCCGCCGGGCATGTACCAGCCGGGCACATAGGTGTGGCGCACCAGGAAGATGCGCCCTTCGCTGTCGAAGCAGGCGGCGCGTACGCCAAGCGTCATGCCACGCGTCAGGATGAAGAAGCGGTGGAAGAGCCAGACCGCCACGCGGCTACGCAGTCCCCGGACTTCGGGAATGCCACCCGCCATCAGGAAAAGCTCCGAAGAAGCGTGGATTTTGGATAACCATTCACAGGTTGATGCGTTATGTCTGCACCATGTTCAAATTCGCCCATATTTCCGACATTCATCTTGGCCCGCTTCCCAGGCTCACGCTTCGCGAATTGATGTCGAAGCGCATCACTGGCTTTGTCAACTGGCACCGCAACCGACGCAAGCACCTTTTCGTCAACACGCTGGACCTGCTGCTCAGCGACCTCAAGACACGTGACCCCAATCACCTGATGATCACCGGGGATCTTGTCAACCTTGCCACCAACATCGAAACGAGACTCGCGGGCGAGTGGCTGCAGTCTGTGGGCGAGCCTGCCGACACAACGGTCGTCCCGGGAAATCACGATGCCTATGTTCCGGGCGCCCATGAGCGCTCGGTCAACGAGTGGTTCCCCTATATCATCGGCGACGAGGGCACCCGCGACTGGGCCGACGAGACGAAGATATTTCCGACGATTCGTCGCCGCGGCCCTGTTGCCGTGATCGGCTGCTCGACCTCCGTTGCCACCCCGCCCTTCTCCGCGTCGGGCTATTTCAGCCCCCGCCAGGCACGCGAAACCGTCAATCTCTTGCGCAAGGCCGGAGAAGAGGGCCTCTTTAGGGTGGTCCTCATCCACCATCCTCCGATCCGCGGCGCAGCGTCCTCCCACAAGCGGATGATCGGCATCCGGCGATTTGCAGCGGCAATCTCAACCGGCGGAGCCGAGCTCGTTCTGCACGGTCACACGCATCTCAACACCGTATATTGGCTAAAGGGGCACCACGGCCAAATTCCCGTGGTGGGTATCGCCTCTGCTTCGCAAGGCCCCGGCGGCAAGAAGCCGCGGGCGGCGTACAACCTGTTCCGGCTCTCGGGCAGCCCCGGCGCCTGGAACCTCGTCTGCGACCGCTATGCACTCACCGAAACCGGAGATGGTGTCGCTCTCGACAACAGCCACGTCTTTTATGGAGAAGATCCAGGCCTCCTTTCAGTGCCAGAAGCAGCAAGGTTGATTTAAACGGGAAACTTGTGGATCTGCCACAATCGATTCACAAGTTGTGGTTAACTGAACTCCCCACGCATCAACAGAGCTTTGCTGATTTGACCCCGACACCCGAAGCCCGTCTTGCCGCCCCATATCGCTCTCCCATCAACATCCGCCTGGGTGTTGCTCAGGTTGCAGCGTCGGGCTTCCTCCTCTTTGCTCTCGGGGGGGCAGTGGGCGGGGTGCTGGGTTATGGATTCGGCCAGCAGCCGAGCGTGCATGCGGAGCCGGTGGTAGCGCTTGACAGCGGCTGGCTTGACGATGTGGTCGCGCACTACCGCCTGTTTTCAAATCAGCCGTCGAGACGCGCCGAGATGCCGGGTTCGGATCCTGCCGCCGTCACCGAATGGCTGCTGGCCAGCACCGGTATCAACTTCCGCGTCCCCGACCTGTCGGAAAACGGCCTCACCTTCGAGGGCGCACGTCTGTTTGCGGCTGGTGGCCTGCCGGTGGGCGAACTGGTTTACACCTCGCAGGAAGGCGAGGTCATCTCGATCCTCTTTCGCAAGAACCGACCAGAGGATGATGGTTTCTCCGAGCTGATCCGCGACAACATCGCCTTGCTGTCGTGGAAAAATGCGACCACTACCTACCTAGCGGTGGGCCCCTCCTCCGCCGCATCCCTGGACGAGATTGCGGCGAAGGCTGCCGGGCTGATCTGAGCGGTCAGCCTTCCTTGCTAGCCACGATCCGGTTCGCCGCCGAAACAATCGCCTCCAGCGAAGCCGCGACAATGTTGGTGTTGATGCCGACCCCGAACAGCTTGCCGCCCGGGTGCTCGACTTCCACATAGGCAATGGCCGAAGCATTGGAGCCGTGCTGCAGCGAATGCTCCGAATAGTCTGCCACCGACAGTGCAACACCCAGATAGTTCGACAACGCATCAATGAAGCCGTCGATCGGCCCGGTTCCCTTGCCTTCGATCCGCTTTGTCTCACCCCGATCGGTAATTTCCGCCGCGACGACACGGATGCCCTTGTGGTCGGTCCCCGCCGGGAACGTGTGGTGGTCGACGAACTTCAATCGCGCGTCCGGCTGCTCCACATAATGCTTCAGGAAGTGCTCGTGAATCCGCTTGGAAGGAAGCTCAACGCCCTCCTCATCGGTAATGCGCTGGATTTCCTCGCGGAACTCCACCTGCAGGTTGCGCGGCAGGTTGATGCCATAGTCCGCCTGCAGGATGTAAGCGATGCCACCCTTGCCGGATTGTGAGTTGATGCGGATGATCGCCTCGTAGGTCCGGCCTACGTCCTGCGGGTCGATCGGCAGATAGGGGACCTCCCAGACGGGGTGGTTCGCGACCTTGATTGCCTTCATCCCCTTGTTGATTGCATCCTGGTGCGACCCTGAGAAGGCGGTATAGACCAGTTCGCCGACGTAAGGATGGCGCTCCGGAATGACCATCTCGTTTGAGTATTCGTAGACAGACTTGATCCGCTCGATATCGGAGCAATCCAGTTCAGGATCAACACCTTGCGTGTACATGTTGAGCGCCAGGGTGACGATATCGACATTGCCGGTGCGCTCGCCGTTGCCGAACAGGGTGCCTTCGACACGATCGGCGCCGGCCATCAGGCCCAGTTCGGTTGCCGCGATCCCAGTGCCACGGTCATTGTGTGGATGCAGCGAAATGATCACGTTCTCGCGGTTGTCGATATTGCGACACATCCACTCGATCTGGTCGGCATAGATGTTTGGCGTCGCCATCTCGACGGTGGATGGCAGGTTCAGGATCAGCTTGTTGTCGGCTGTCGGCTTCACTTCGGCGATCACCGCGTTGCAGATCTCCAGCGCTACCTCCAGCTCGGTACCCGTGAAGCTCTCCGGCGAATACTCGAACCGGTAGCCACCGCCCGCTTTCGCGCCGGTATCGAGCGTGCCGCCGAAGAGCGTGACCCGCTCCTGCATGCCGACCAGCCCGTGCC
>CAYNED010000186.1:0-6166 GCA_964396135.1 uncultured Neorhizobium sp. | reverse complement strand
TCTCAAGGTCCTGCAATCGCTGGACACGCTCGGCGCAGGCTTCCAGCTCGCTAGCCACGATCTCGACCAGCGCGGCGCCGGAAACCTGCTCGGCGACGAACAGTCGGGACACGTCAAGGAGGTCGGCTTCGAGCTCTACCAGCAGATGCTGGAAGAGGCGGTAGCTGAAGTGCGTGGCGACGACGAGATCGTCGATACGGGCTGGTCACCACAGATCTCGGTCGGCATTACCGTGATGATACCGGAAGACTATGTTCCCGACCTGCACCTACGCATGGGCCTTTACCGGCGCCTCGGGGAGTTGAAGGAATTGTCGGAGATCGATGGCCTCGGCGCAGAGATGATCGACCGCTTTGGGCCGCTGCCGGTGGAGGTACAGAACCTGCTCAAGGTGGTTTACGTCAAGACGCTGTGCCGCGTTGCCAATGTTGAGAAGCTTGATGCAGGCCCTAAAGGCGTTGTCATCACCTTCCGCGACAAGCAGTTTCCAAACCCTGCGGCGCTCGTCCAGTACATTGCAAAGCAGGGCACAATGGCAAAGATCCGTCCTGATCAGAGCATCTTCCTGACGCGCGATCTGCCGACGCCGGAGAAGCGGCTGACGGTGGCGGCTCAGGTGATGAAGCAGTTCGCAGAACTCGCTAAGCAACCTGCCTGATCAACTCTCGTTTGCGGTGTCAGCCGCTGCCATGGCGCTGCCCTGCGGGTCCGCGACCACTGCGGCGGGCAGGGGAACGTTCCGTGCCCGTTCGCGCGTTAGCGTCAGCAGGCCGGACGCGATGATAAGGGCAATGCCGACCACCATCGGCAGGTCGACTGCGTCACCGAATACGAGATAACCGAACAGCACTGCCCACAGCATCTGGCTGTACTGCGTAGGTCCAACGAGAGCCGCCGGGGCGTACATCGTCGCGTACATCAGCAGTATCGTCGCAACAGCGGCAAGCAGACCGTATCCGGCCAGCATCAGCCATTGCGCTGCGGTCGGCCATTCAAAGCTCGGTACCATCAGCACGCCGCAGACCAAGAGGGAGCCGATGAGCCCGGCCCCGTAGAGGGAGATCCCTTTCTCCGAAGAACCGACGGCGCGATAGACTATGATGGAGATCGCGCCGCTGAGCCCGGCAAAGACAGCGCCCACATGACCCACCGACAACTCGCGGAAGCCCGGTCGCAGCACAACAAGGACGCCGACAAATCCGATGAGAACAGCGCTCCAGCGCCGCAGCCCAACATGTTCCTTCAGAAACACAACGGACATGATCGTGACGAAGGAGGGAAGCAGGAAAATCAGCGCAAATGCTTCCGCCATTGAAAGATGGGTGAACGCTGTCACGCTACTGATCGTGCCGATCGCCGCCGAACAAGCCCTGATCAGCCAGAGTGGGCGGTTTGTGGTTCGCAGTGTGTCAGGGAGGCTATCGCCGCGTTTCATCACGAAGGGCAGAGCTGCTATGCCGAAGAGCGCACCGAGAAATGCCATCTCGAACGGGCTGAGGGCACCCTCGATCAGCTTCACACTCGCATCGCTGAAGGAGAAGGCGGCGAAGGCGGCGAAGGCCAAAAGGATGCCTTTGAGGGTCTGGTCCGTGTTCATGTGTGGCGCAGGCCCGTCAGATCATGCCCCTGCGAGCTTCCGCCTTCGTTTTGGCAATATCGCGCAGTGCGTTCGCTAATACTTCCGGCGTCTGTGCGCCGCTCACAGCATACTGTCCGTCAAAGATCAGGAAGGGCACGCCGTTCACCCCCATCTTCTGGGCCGCGTCGATTTCGGACAACACCGTGTCCTTGTCTGCATCCGAGGCCAAGAGGTTACCGATGAGCACCGGATCAAGGCCGCAACCCGCTGCAATCCCTTTCAGGACGTCATGGTCTGCAATATTCTGCCCCTCCTCGAAATGTGCCTTGAAGAGGGCTGTCGCAACACGATCCTGAACTTCCTGGCTTTCGATCCGGGCCCAATGCAGAAGTCGATGTCCATCCATCGTATTGGCGCGCCGCTTGATATCCTCGAAACGGAAGGCGATGCCGATCTCTCGCCCATGGTCGCGCAACGTGTCCTGCATCTGGTCCAGCCGCTCAGCGCTTCCGAACTTGGTGATCAGATGGGTGCGGTAGTCCGCGCCTTCGCTGCTGGCGTCCGGGTCCAACTGGTAGGGACGCCAGTTGACATCTACCCCAAGCTCATCCTGCACCTCGGCTATGGCAAGCTCGAGCCGCGCTTTTCCAAGATAGCACCAAGGGCAGACGATATCGGAGATAACGTCGATGGTAACGCGTTCCATTGCCGCGCCTTTCCTTTAAAACATTCCCCGTTCGCGTTCTTCAATCCTGCGCGCGTGCGTCGAACCAAACGGGAAGCTGGTATCCGTAGAGAGGTGTCTTGTTCGGATAGCCGATGTAGCTGCGTCGCGCCACCCATTGGTCCGGTACGTGATAAAGCGGCACGAGATAATGTCCGGAGATCAACAGCCGGTCGAAGGCTCGAACGGCTGCTTCGAAATCCTCTCGGCTGCGAGCAACCAGCATCGCTTCGATTGCACGGTCAATGTGGGGATCAGCGACGCCTGCAAAGTTGTTGCTTCCTTCGCGATCGCGCGAGGCGGATCCCCAGCGGTTCACCTGCTCAATGCCGGGCGACAGTGACGATGGGTAGGATTTCAAAATCACGTCGTAGTCGAACGTGCCGGAGCGGGACTGGTATTGCGCATCATCCACCGTCCGTATCGCCACTTCGACCCCGATCATCTTCAGCGTCCGCTGATAGGCAATGGCAAGCTTCTCCTGATCCTGGCTCTGCGTCATGATCTCGAACCTCAGGGGAGTGCCGGAGCCGTTGGACATCCGGCCGTTCTTGATCGTGTAGCCGCCTTCCTTCATCAGGTCGACAACACGGCGCAGGATCTTCCGGTCACCGGACGAAGCGTCGGTCTTCGGCAAGCGGTAGCTGCCGTCGAGGATGGATGGATCTACTGCATTGGTTGCCGGTCCGAGAATGGCAAGTTCACGCTCATCTGCTGGCGTCCCGAGAGCCGACAGGGACGAGTTCTGCCAAAAGCTTTCCGTTCTTGTATAGGCGCCTTCAAAGAGGGTTTTGTTCGCCCATTCGAAATCGAACGCCAGCGCAAGGGCCTGACGAACCTTGGGGTCCTGAAAGATCTGGCGGCGGGTGTTGAAGACAAAACCCAGCATGCCGGTCGGCAAGTCGGGTTTGAATGTCTCCTGGACCACCGCGCCGTTCCGGACGTCCGGAAAGTCGTAAGCACGCGCCCAGTGGGTGGGGCTGCCGTCTGGATAGATGTCGATGACACCCTTCTTGAAAGCTTCAAACAGAGTATTCTCCTGCAGGAAATACTCCACCGATATGCGATCGTAATTATCGAAGCCCACCTTGGCTGGCACATCCTTGCCCCAGTAATTGCGATCGCGCTCGAAGACGATGCGTTCACCGGGTCTCAGGGACTCCACCTTGTAGGGGCCGGACCCCACCGGGACTGCCAGCGAAGACTGGTCGAAGCGCTCTGGATCGGTGGCATGCTTCGGGAGAATCGGCGTGGCTGTGGCCAGGATCAGAGGAAACTCGCGGTCAGAGGTCTCGTTGAACGTGAACCTGACGCTATGTTCACCGACCTTTTCCATCTTCGCCACCGGCGTCAGGCGGTTGCTGAACGGTATGCGACCTTTGTCGCGCAGCAACTCCATGGTGAACATGACGTCCTCCGGTGTCACCGGCTTGCCATCGGACCACCTCGCCGCCGGATCAAGATTGAACTGGATGAAGCTTCGGGCATCATCCATCTCAACCGTCTTCGCCAGCAGGCCATAGAGCGAGAAGGGTTCATCGGCAGAACGCTGCATCAGCGGCTCAAAGACCAGATGCCCGAACTGCGGATCCCACATCCCGCGGGCGGTCGTGCGCATGCTCTTTAGGATGAACGGATTGAGGCTGTCGAAAGTCCCCACCACGCCGTAGCGTATGCTACCCCCCTTCTTTATATCGGGTTCTACATAGGTGAAGTGCTCGTAGTCGGCGGGCAAAGCCGGCTCCCCGTGCATCGCTATTCCATGCCGCGGTTGAGCGATCGCAGGGCCCGCCAAGGAAGCGAGGACGATGAGGGACAGGAGGCGATGCATAGATAGTGACCTTGCCGTCAGAGTACCGATTCGGCTCAAACTAACGCAAGGCCGTAACTTGACCAAACGCTCAGGTCGCAGAAGGGCGGCAGATCATCGCGGGCAAGTTTCAAAAATCCTTGATGAGGGACTGGATATCGTTCAACTGCCGATGTAACAGGTTGGCGGATATGGGAGTCATTCAATTGCCTCATTTCGCCGACAGGTGGAGCGCAGTAGGACACCCGGGGGAGGACGGTCGAAAGCCGTACCCGAACGGATTTCAGGAGACGGATTTCGTTATGAAACTCAAGGCAAATCACGGACTGCGGGCAGCTATGTCCGCGCTTGCACTTTCTTTCGCAGCCGCGTCGGTTCCGGCTGTCGCCTACGCACAGGGCGCTGCCCCAGCGGCCGGTGCACCCGGCGCGCCGCCGCTCGGCTGGTTCAAGACCTGCACCAAGCAGGACGATAGCGATCTCTGCGTTGTGCAGAACGTCAACGTTGCTCAGAACGGTCAGCTGATCACCGCTGTCGGCCTGATCACGGTTCAGGGCAAGGTCAACCGCAAGATCCTGCAGGTATCGGTTCCGACTGCGCGCCTGATCGCGCCCGGGATCACCATGCAGATCGATGGCGGCAAGGGTGAGAAACTCGATTACGCCGTCTGCCTGCCGGACAAATGCACCGCCGAAGCCCCACTGACGGACGCAATGATTGCGAACCTCAAGAAGGGCGGCGAAGTGGTGTTCACGTCGATCAACTTCCGACGCGCGCCCAACCCGATCAAGATTTCGCTAAATGGCTTCACCGGCGCCTTCGACGGCGAGCCGATCTCGCAGTCGCAGCTTGCTGAGAGCCAGCGGAGCCTGCAGGAAGGCATGCAGAAGAAGGCAGAAGAAGCACGAAAGAAGCTTGAAGAGGCGCAGGACGCAGCCAAGCAAGGTCAGTGACATTCGGCAGATACTGATCTGCCATGACCAACAAAAAAGCGCCGGAAATCCGGCGCTTTTTTGTATTTAGTGAGCAAGGATCATCTTTGGACGCAGGCGGCCTGAGGGCCCTTCGTCGAAGATCTGGTAAACTTGGGGGTTTCGAAGCGGCATCTCGCTTCCGTCATGCTCCAGATTCTGCTCGGAAACATAGGCCACGTATTCCGTTTCCTCGTTTTCCGCGAGCAGGTGATAGAATGGCTGATCCCGGCTGGGACGGATCTCGGCAGGGATTGCATTCCACCAGTCTTCAGAATTTGCGAATTCCGGATCCACATCGAACACGACGCCACGGAACGGAAAAACCTTATGGCGAACCACTTCCCCGATGGTGAACTTAGCGTTTCGTTGTTTCATGGTGCGATTTCCTTTCGCATCCTGATGTGGGAATAAAATCTCGGTACATCAAGAGCGTAATGCTTCGGCAGAGCAAGAGTTCCGCCTTGCGGAGAGGTAGGGATGGCTCCCTCAGATGCGCCCGCCATCTCGCAGTTTCAATGTCAGTTGCCTTCAACAAAAACGGCGGGCCATGCCCGCCGTTGTTTTTCTTCAGATCCGCTCGTTCACGCCGAATAGTACATATCGAACTCGACCGGGTGCGGGGTCATCTCGTAACGCATCACTTCCTGCATCTTCAGTTCGATATAGGCATCGATCTGATCGTCGTCGAAGACGCCGCCGGCAGTCAGGAACTTGCGGTCCTTGTCCAGATTCTCCAGCGCTTCGCGCAGAGAGCCGCAGACAGTCGGGATTTTCTTCAGTTCCTTCGGCGGCAGGTCGTAGAGGTCCTTGTCCATGGCCTTGCCGGGATGGATCTTGTTCTTGATTCCGTCAAGACCGGCCATCAACATGGCGGCAAAGCCGAGATACGGGTTGGCAGTCGGATCTGGGAAGCGAACTTCCACGCGCTTGGACTTGGGACCAGTCCCGAACGGGATGCGGCAGGAGGCCGACCGGTTGCGGGCGGAATATGCCAGCAGAACCGGAGCTTCATAGCCTGGAACGAGACGCTTATAGGAGTTTGTCGACGGGTTGGTGAAGGCGTTGATGGCCTTGGCATG
>CAYNED010000185.1:0-6170 GCA_964396135.1 uncultured Neorhizobium sp. | reverse complement strand
CGTCATCGCCGCCGGCAAGATCATCATCGGCGGGGCCGTCAACGACAACTATTCCATCCGCTCGCCGTCGGGCGTCATACGCGCCTTCGATGTTAACAGCGGTGAGCTCGTCTGGAACTGGGATTCCGGTAACCCGACGCAGACGGAGCCTCTTCCTGAAGGCGAGACTTATTCGGCCAATTCTCCCAATAGCTGGTCCATCTTCAGTGTTGATGAAGAGCTGGGGCTCGTTTACATTCCGCTTGGAAATCAGGTGCCTGATCAGCTCGGAATGGGACGGAGCGAAGCCGTCGAAAAATATTCCTCGTCGATCGTCGCGCTGGACATCAACACCGGGGCCGATCGCTGGGTCCAGCAGACGGTACATCACGATCTATGGGATATGGACGTCCCGGCCCAGCCCGCTCTTCTTGACCTCAACCGGGAGGATGGGACTGTTGTCCCGGCGCTGGTCGGCCCCACGAAGCAGGGCGACATCTATGTCCTCGACCGCCGCGACGGTACGCCTCTTCTTCCGATCACCGAACTGCCGGCGCCCGGTGGTGCTATCCCTGAAGACTTCACGGCACCGACGCAGCCCGTCACCGAGCTGACCTTCCGGCCTGAGCGACTTGAGGGCCGCGATATGTGGGGCCTGACCATGTTAGACCAGATGGTCTGCCGTATCAGGCTGAAGCAACTGCGATATGACGGCATGTACACGCCGCCGTCCGTCGAGGGCACGCTTGTTTATCCCGGCAATTTCGGCACCTTCAACTGGGGCTCGATCGCTGTCGATCCTGAGCGCATGGTGATGTTCGGGATGCCAACCTATCTGGCCTTCACCTCGCAGCTCATTCCACGCGACCAAGTGCCGGAGCGTCAGCCTGGTCAAACCGGCTCCGAGCAGGGCATCAACCAGAACGAAGGCGCGCCGTATGCGGTGAAGATGGGCCCATTCCTCGGGCCGCTGCAGATCCCTTGCCAGGCGCCGCCATGGGGATATGTCGCGGGGGCCGATCTTCGCACGGGCGAAATCGCCTACAAGCAGAAGAATGGCACCGTCTACGACATGACTCCGCTTCCGCTTCCCTTCAAGCTGGGCGTGCCCGGTATCGGCGGGCCGATGATAACCAAGGGTGGCGTGGCTTTCCTTGGGGCTGCTGTCGATAACTATCTTCGCGCATACAACCTCACGACAGGTGAGCAGCTGTGGGAAGCACGTTTACCTGCCGGTGGGCAGGCAACGCCGATGACCTATACGGTTGAAGACGGCCGCCAATTCGTGGTGATGGTCGCTGGTGGCCATGGCTCTATAGGAACCAAGCCCGGCGACTATGTCATCGCCTATGCGCTGCCGCGGGACTGACAAACAAAATAAGAGCCGGGATCCATGTATCCCGGCTCTTTTCAGATATCGGGCATGCGCGCTCAGGCAATCTTGCCTGTTGTAACCTCATTGCGAACGTCGGTTACCCCCGGCACGCTACGCGCGGCCTCTTCAGCGCGTTGAACCTCGCTCTCGTACATAACCGTGCCGGTCAGGACGATCGTGGTGCCCTGTGCGACCACATGTACGGTCGTCGCGTCGATGCCCCCGACGGAGCTGAGCGCGTCCGAAACCGCGCCTTCGAGCTTTGCTTCCGGCGGAAATTCCTGTTCTACGACCGGCGGCTCCTCGTGGAAGCTCTGATGCTTGAAAACCATGATCTATCCTTCCGAATTGAACGTTTGGTTCAACGCGCGGCCATGGTCTTTTGTTCAAGATGATCGCCGACGGTGGTTCTGATGGCGCCCTGCAGCTTTTCTTGCGAGAAGGGCTTGGTGAGGATCGGCCAGTGATTGCCATCCGCTGAAGGCAGCTCCGCATAGCCGGTCGCAAGGATAACCGGCAGTTGAGGCCACTCTTCGCTGATCCGCTCCGCCAGTTCCGCACCTGTCATCTTCGGCATGGAATGATCCGTGATGACGAGGTCGATGTCGCCAGATTCCCTCAAGATATCTAAAGCTTGTTGCCCATTGAAGGCTTCGATCACCGTGTGCCCGAGATCTTCCAGCATCAGGGTCGTGTTCATCAGAACGAGCGCATCATCGTCGACTGCAAGCACGGTCAAGGGCGTGTGCGCGGATTCAGGCTGGGACCGATCAGCCGCTGGACGAACCGCACTCTCAGCCTTCACGGTATCAGCTATGGGGAGCAGGAGCGCCACGGTCGTGCCCTTTCCCTTGCTGCTCTCGATGGTCATCTTCCCACCCGACTGCTCTGCCAGCCCTTGGACCATTGACAGCCCGAGGCCGGTGCCCTTGCCGACGCCCTTGGTGGTAAAGAAGGGGGTTGCCGCCTGCTCAAGCGTTTCGGTGTCCATTCCTTCTCCGGTGTCGGTCACCGACAGACGCACCATTGCTGCTGTCGGGCCACCTCCCGGAGCTTCCCGAACGGTCCCCGCCCTGACGATGATGTTCCCCCCGTTCGGCATCGCGTCTCGAGCGTTGACGATCAGGTTGAGGATCGCTGTCTCCAACTGAACCTGATCCGTCAATACCGGCGGAAGGTTCGCCGGAAGATCCGTTTCCAGGCTAATCATCGGCCCGATGGAGCTTGGCACCAGTTCCTTGATATTCGCGACTACCTGCGGCACGTCCACCGCCATCATGTTGAGGTTCTGCTTGCGCGAATAGGTCAACATACGCTGAACCAGCGCTACGCCGCGCTCGGCCCCGAGGATCGCGTTGTCGAGCAACGGGACCAGCGCCGGATCCTCGGGCATTCGCTTCTTGAGGATTTCCAGGCTTCCCAGAACCGCCATCAACAGGTTGTTGAAATCATGCGCGATCCCACCCGTCAACTGACCGATGGCTTCCATCTTCTGAGCTTGGAAAAGATCTTCCCGGGCTTGGTTCAGCGCCTTCTGGGCCTCTATTTTCTCTGTGATGTCACGGGTAACCTTGGCAAAGCCAATGATCGCTCCCGTTTCATCACGAATGGTATCGATTACAACATGAGCCCAGAAATGCGAGCCGTCCTTACGCTGGCGGACGCCCTCCTTTTCGAACCTGCCCACTATTCGTGCCGTCTCCAGACTTTTCTCGGGGAGCCCAGCTGCGCGATCCTCTTCTGTATAGAACCTCGAGAAATGCGCGCCCACAATCTCTTCGGCGCGATATCCCTTTATCCGCTGCGCTCCCGAATTCCAGCTGGAGACGTAGCCTTCAGGGTTAAGCATATAGATGGCATAGTCGGAGACGCCTTGAACGAGCAGTTGGAACTGCTGCTCGCTTGTTATGAGCTCCTGTTCCGCTTTCTTTCGCTCCGTCAGATCACGTGTGATCTTGGCAAAGCCGATCAGTTCCTGCGAACTGCTCCAGATCGGGTCAATGATGACGTGGGCCCAGAAGCGGCTGCCGTCTTTTCGTAGCCGCCAACCCTCTTTCTCGAAACGCCCCTCTGTGCGTGCAATCCTCAGTGCCTCGGCAGGCAGATTGGTCGCCCGATCCTCTTGCGTGTAAAACCGGGAGAAGTGTTCACCCAGAATTTCATGAGGCTCGTATCCCTTGAAGCGTTGCGCGCCGGGATTCCAGCTGCTGACCCTTCCATCCGGATCAAGCATATAGATTGCGTAGTCCGTGATCGCGTCGATGAGCAGGCGATACCGGTCTTCTTCAGTCGGTGTGACGTTTTCAGGATGGTCCGTCAATGCATGTCCCCCCTGCCCAGATTAGGCAGTTAACCCCGCTTAATACGCGACCGGGGATTTCGTTCCAAAGCTTGCCATTTTTCGTCAATCGCATCCGGCTTCAAGATCGTGTCTACGAATGAACGCGTCCTTGTTTTCATGCACGGCGGCAAAGATGAAATCAGCAACAAGGCGAACCCTTGGTACGCTGCTCAAGTCCCGATGGCAAACGAGCCAGTAATTGCGCGTTAAAGTGACCTCGTCGGCCAGCAAGATCTGCAGATCGGGCTGCGCTCGTGCAATGAAATGCGGCAGCACGCAGAGTCCAAGCCCGTTTTTCGTCGCAGCTAGCTGCGCGAAGATGCTCGAGCTCTGAAACCGCGGCTTGATCCCTGGATGAACGTCGCCAAGGTAATCAAGCCCCGGCGCGAAGATCATGTCCTCGATATAGCCAATGAAGGGATGATTCAGCAGGTCTTCCCGGTGGACGATAGGATCGGTGTTAGCCAGATAGCTCTTGGCGGCATAGACGTTCAGCACGTAGTCGCTGATTTTCTCCGTTCTATAGGGACCGCCCTTGGGAGGGTCCAAGGTCACTGCGAGGTCGGCCTCCTTGCGCGAAAGAGACATGATCTGCTGGATGGTGACGAGCTCCAACGAGATGTTGGGATGTTGCATCTGGAAGGCGCCGAGCCGGTCGCTGAAGAAGAAGTTGGCAAAACCCTCGGGCGCGCTGAGCCGGACGACGCCGCGTTGCGCGGTGGCCCCGGTTGCGACGTCTGCTTGAAGACGGTCCGTCTCAGCCTCGATCTTCTCCGCCGTCTCGATGAAGCGCTGGCCGATCCCCGTTAAAACATAGCCACGTGGATTGCGCTCGAAGAGCCTCACCTTCAGCGCAAATTCCAGCCGATCAATGCGCCGGGAGACCGTCGCATGGCTCGTCCGCAGATGGCGCGCTGCGGTAGAAAGCTGCCCGGTTCGGGCGACTGCCAAAAAATATTGCAGGTCGTCCCAGCTGAAGTTCGGGTTTGCTGTCATGAGTGTTTCTGTCCAAAAATGCACAGGAGCTGTTTGCAATTAGTTGCTTGATTTGCCTTGCGTCAACTGCCGAATTCCGAAACGATAAGAGCTGGAACGGTCGCCTTGAGGAGGGCGGCCTCCCAAATTTGAACAGACTCGCACTCTGACATTCTCTGGGAGGAGAAATCATGCGAAAGAACCTTATTGCCTCGCTTGCAATCTTGCTGGCGGGAAGCACGGCTGCGCTGGCGCAAAGCGCTTCGGACGGAAAGGTCAAGATCGGGATCCTGAACGACCAGTCAGGCGTC
Organism: uncultured Neorhizobium sp.; assembly: GCA_964396135.1. Classification (GTDB taxonomy): domain Bacteria; phylum Pseudomonadota; class Alphaproteobacteria; order Rhizobiales; family Rhizobiaceae; genus Neorhizobium. The sequence continues at coordinate 1,189 of CAYNED010000185.1, read as the reverse complement.
TATGCCGACTTCGGTGGAAAGTCGTCCGTCGAGGCTGCCAAGATGGCGGTGGAGGATTTTGGCGGCAAGGTCCTTGATACTTCTATCGAGATTGTGGACGCCGACCATCAGAACAAGCCGGACATCGCATCGAACATTGCGCGTCAGTGGTATGATACCGAGCAGGTCGATGCCATCATGGAGCTGACGACGTCGTCAGTGGCCCTCGCCGTCCAGGCGCTCAGCCGGGAAAAGCAGAAGATCAACATCGTCACGGGCGCTGCAACGACTGACCTCACTGGCAAACAGTGCAGCCCCTACGGCTTCCACTGGGCCTATGACACACACGCGCTTGCCGTCGGTACCGGCGGTGCGCTTGTGAAGCAGGGTGGCGACAGCTGGTTCTTCCTGACTGCCGATTATGCGTTCGGCTACTCGCTGGAAGAGCAGACGAGCACCTATGTGAAATCGGCTGGCGGCAACGTGGTCGGCTCGGTGCGCCATCCTTTGTCGAGCAATGACTTTTCGTCGTTCCTGCTTCAGGCACAGTCTTCCGGAGCAAAGGTCATCGGTCTGGCCAATGCGGGACTTGATACCGCCAATGCGATCAAGCAGGCGGCAGAGTTCGGTATCACCGCCGGCGGCCAGAACCTGGCGGCCCTCCTCTTCACCCTGGCTGAAGTGCACGGTCTTGGTGTCGAGGCGGCACAGGGCCTGACGCTGACGGAGGGCTATTACTGGAACCTAGACGACCAGAGCCGTGAGTTCGGGAAGCGCTTCTTCGAACGGACCGGGTCCATGCCCAACATGATCCATGCCGGCACCTATTCGGCAGTCATGCAGTATCTGAAGGCAATCGAAAAGGCAGGCACCGACGAGACCGAGGCTGTGGCCAAAGCGCTGCACGAAATGCCGGTGGAGGACTTCTTTGCCCGAAACGGCAAGGTCGGCGCCAATGGTCGCATGATCCACGACATGTATCTGCTGCAGGTGAAAAAGCCGGGTGAAAGCGACGAGCCGTGGGATTACTTCAACGTCTTGTCGACCATCCCGGGGGACGAGGCCTATATCGATCCCGCCAAGAGCGGCTGCGAGCTGGTACAGTAAGCCGCCATGGCGCAGCCTGCCGTTCAAAAGCATGAGGAACCGCGGGTGGTGCTTTCCGCCCGCGGCCTCACCAAAACCTTCGGCGCATTTGCGGCGGTCAAGG
>CAYNED010000184.1:0-6195 GCA_964396135.1 uncultured Neorhizobium sp. | reverse complement strand
GCGCTTCTGATCCTCGACCTGGACCGCTTCAAGTTCGTCAACGACACCTTCGGGCACGCGATGGGCGACGAGTTGCTGAAGCGCGTCGCCAGACGGCTCGCCGCCTCCGGCGACAGCATCCGGACCATTGCGCGGCTTGGCGGTGACGAGTTTGCCGTCATCGTCGACGCGGGGCATGCGGAGGAGATTGCGGAAAACATCACCGACCTTCTGGGACGTCCTTACCTGATCGACGGTTCGATCATCGACGTCGCCGCCAGTGTCGGCATTGCCGTGGGACCTGTGGACGGCGCCAGCCCCTCCCTCCTCAGCAGGAATGCGGATCTGGCCCTTTATTCGGCCAAGCGGGCTGGCGGTGGGGTGTATCACCGTTTCGAGCGGGCAATGAGCGACCGCGCCCATGCCCGCCGTCAGATGGAGCTGGATTTGCGACGTGCGCTGGCGCGGGAAGAATTCGAGGTTCATTACCAGCCGCAAGTGGACCCTCTCGACGGCCGTTTTCAGGGAGCCGAAGCTCTGGTCCGGTGGCGCCACCCCAGCCGCGGAATGGTTCCGCCTGCAGATTTCATTCCTTTGGCCGAAGAAACAGGCCTTATCTCCCCTCTAGGGGAATGGGTGCTTCGGACCGCGTGCGAAGAGGCAACGGCCTGGCCGGCGCATCTGACGGTCGCGGTCAACCTTTCACCGGTCCAGCTTCGCGACAGCGCTCTGCCCGCACGCGTGCTGCAGATCCTGCAGGACACCGGGCTACCCGCCTCACGACTGGAACTGGAGATCACGGAAACGGCCCTGCTGCAGGACGAGGAGACGACCTACAACACGCTGCATGCATTGCGCGCGATGGGGATCCGCATCTCCATGGACGACTTCGGCACGGGCTACTCCTCCTTGAGCTATCTCAGGCGTTTCCCGTTCAGCAAGATCAAGATCGACCAGTCGTTCGTGCGGCAGGTCCCGGAGGATCGCGAGTCGGTCGCCATCATCCAGGCCCTCACCTCGCTTGCCGCCAAACTCAACATGACGGTGACTGTGGAAGGCGTTGAAACCCCGGAGCAGCGAGCGTTTACCGTCTCCGAGGGCTGCAACCAGATCCAGGGTTATCTGATCAGTCGGCCAGTTGATCGCGATTCCGTCCGGGCGCTTTTCAGCGTGCCGCTCAAATCGGTTGCTTGAGGAGTAGCCATGCCCCTTTACCGTCTTCTCTATCAAAGCGACATTGCCCTGAAAGGCTCACAGGTCGAAATCGACCGCCAGATAGAAGCCATCGTCAGTGCTTCCGCGATTTCCAACGCCGCAAACGGTCTTTCCGGCGCCCTGATCGCGTCTGGCGGGGTCTTCATTCAAGCCCTGGAAGGCCCCCTTGGTGCGATCGAGACAACCTTCGAGAGGATCTGCCTGGACCGCAGGCACAAGCACGTGGCTCTGATCGAGCTTGTCGCGGCCGAGGAGCGGCTGTTTGCGGAATGGAATATGGTGCGCGTCGCAGAGGGGACACAGGTGCTCGATATCTGCACCGTCATCGGCTCGCGCAAGACAGTGCGCCTCGATGCGCCGACGACCAATGCCCTTGTTTCCCTGATGCGAAGCGTACTGCTCACCGACACGAAAAGCAGGATGAGCCTTGCCATGGGATCCGCACCTTAGTCCCGAATTTACGTGGACCGAAACGCAGAACTATAGCCTAATCCCGGGCCGGTACCGCCTTCAGATAGGCAGCAATCGCTTCCAGATCCTCCTCAGGCAGGTGAGACAGGTTCTTCTGCACTTCCACCATGGAGCCGCCGACGGAATCGTAGTCGGGGGTGAAGCCCGTCTGGAAGTAGCTGACGAGATCACCCTCGCTCCATGAGCCGACCGATCGGGAGCCCGGCGTAATATTCGGGATGCGTCCCTCGCCTTCAGGATTGGGGCCGCCAGCCAGCCACTGGGCCGTCTGCAGTCCACCCAACGCATTGCGCGGCGTATGGCATTCGCCGCAATGGCCGGGACCCTCGACCAGGAACTGGCCGCGGGCGAGCTTCTCATCGGCGGATGCAAGTTCGACGCGAGGTTCGTCGCCGAAGAACAAGAACTTCCAGCCACCGAGCGCAATGCGCATATTGTAGGGAAAGCCGAGCTCGTGCGGCGGCGCGACGTTATCGCTTGGCGGCAGCGTCTTCAGATAGCCGAACAGGTCGTTGATGTCCTGCGGGCTCATGCGGGCATAGGATGTATAGGGAAAGGAGGGGTAGAGATGTTCCCCTTCTCGTCCGACACCGCGCAGCATGGCATTGCCAAACTCGGCCAGCGTCCAGGAGCCGATCCCGCGCTCGGGATCAGGCGAGATATTGGGGACATGGAATGTGCCGAAGGGGCTGGTCAGCGCCAGACCGCCGGACATGATCTTGACGTCTTCACCGGCGGCGCCGTTGGCTGCGTGGCAGCCGGTGCAGCCGCCAGCCCAAAAGAGCGTTTCGCCGCGTGCGAGATCCGGTTCCCCGAGATTGGCAAAGGCTTGTTGCGGCAGCGGGTCGGGCTTTGTCAGGAACCAGGCTGCCGCAGCGCCAATCACAACCACGGCCGCGCTAGCGCCGAGCACCCGCTTCCATCGCAATGCCATTCAAGATCTCCTGCAAACTAGATCACGGGACCGGCAGGGGAACCCCCGCCGATCCTGCTTGTGCTATTTCTTCACCCGGAACGTCTCGTGACAGTCCGAGCAGGTGGCACCGAGCCTGCGCATTGCCGCACCTACAGCCGCCTGATCTGCCGGCATGGAGGCGAGCAAGGCCTGGGCCTCGTCGTAAAGCTCCCCGGCCTCGGCGCGAAACTCTTCCGGCTTTTCCCAGACCGCTGGCAACGCTTCCGTCTCGTGGCCCTCTTCCGAGCCTGCCGGGAACTGGTCCGGGAAGGCCTGGATATTGGTGCTGATCGTCGTCAACGACTGTTCGACCACGGCCGCGTCATAGGGTTTCTCGCCCTTGGCGATCGCACCCATGGCACCGACGGAGCGGCCGATTTCCTTCATCAGGTTCTGCCGCACCACCTGCGGCGGTTCCTGGGCGAAGGCAGGTGAGAGAAAGAGGCAGGCGGCGGCGGCGATGGCACAAGACCCTAAACGCATTGGCATATCCTCAAAAAAGCCGGCTTGGCCGACGGTTGGCGACGGCACACGATGCTCTTCAAAGACCGCCCGGTGGAAGTAACAAGGCGGTGATAGCGCAAGCTGCAGGATCTGCGGCAAGAGGAGCTGTGCCCCGCCCGCGGTTGCAGCGGAGAAGGGACTGAAGCTTTTTCCCCGGCTTACCGCTTCACGCGATAGCTCTCATGGCAATCGCCGCAGGTGGCGCCGAGGGTCTTCATCGCACCCCCGACGGCAGCCTGGTCAGCGGGCATGGCCGCGAGCAAGGTATCGGCTTCGGATGCAAGCTTGTCGGACTTGCCACGGAAGTCTTCCATGTTCTCCCAGATCGCGGGCGCCGCCTCGCTTTCCAAACCGGTCTCGGAGCCGGCCGGGAACTGATCCGGGAAAGCCTTGGAATTGGTGCTGATGGTTTCCAGCGCCGTTTGCACCACGGCCGCATCATAAGGCTTCTCGCCCTTGGCAATGGCACCGAGTGCCCCCATGGACTGGCCAATGCCCTTCATCAGGTTTTGCCGAACCGCCTGCGGCTCCTCTTGCGCCGAGGCGCCGGTGAGACAGAGGCAACCGACGACGGCCGCGAGGGCGAGAGACTTCAGACGCATGCAGCGATTCTCCATGATTTCAAGCTGGCCGGACGGCCGGGTGACGCACCGCAACATGGCCTCCACATCCCTTGGAACAAAGTAACAAAGCCGTGAAATGGGAAAGGGAATCAAGGGGCTATGTCATGTTCCCGTCATATACGCCAGTCCTTGATGCCTTCCCAGAAGGTAACCAGCGAGACGGCGACGAGGAGCAGGCCTGCGCTGCGGCCAATCCAGATGGTCAGCCGGTCATTGCCCACGATGGCTTGGCGGGCGAGGCCCGCCACGAGCGCCATTCCGCCGTAAACGCCAAGCTGCGTCGCCGCCGTCATCGCGCCCATCACCACGGCCTGCGGTGCCAGCGGCCCGAAGTCCGGACGCAGGAATTGCGGATAGATCGCCAGCATGAAGAGATAGGCCTTCGGGTTCATCAGGCAGGTGAGCGCGCCGCGGCGAAAGGCTTGCCAGTGATTGCTCGCGCCAGCGCCACCGACCCCCGTTATGACGATCGCGCTGCGCATCAGGGTGATGCCGATCCAGGCCATGTAGAGCGAGCCGGCAATGAGAAGCGGCGTAAACAGGACCGGCATGAAGCGGGCAAGCAGTCCGACACCAAGAGCGCCATAGAGTGAATGCACCGCGCCGCCGGCGATGATGCCGGCCGTGGCGGCAAGCCCGGCCGCTCGTCCGCGTGACAGAGAATTGGCGAGCACGAAGATCATGTCCATGCCCGGCACGATGATGATACCGAACAGGAGGGTGAAGAAGAGCCAGAGATGTTCGCCGTAGGTCATGTCAGTTTCCCGTCGCCACGCACCGGCCGAGGAAGCCGCAGGTGCTTGTTTTCCAATCGAATGCGTGGCGGTATAGCGAAGGCCAACTGACAGCGTCGTGTCAGGAGGATGCATCAGGGGAACAGAAAAATCATGCGCAAGGCGTCGCGCCTGTTCGAGATAATCCAGATCCTGAGGGTCGCCCGCCACCCGATAACGGCAGCACAGATTGCGGCCCAGCTGGAAGTGACGGTGCGCTCCATCTACCGCGACATCGTCGAGCTTCAGGCCATGCGGGTACCGGTGGAGGGCGGCCGCGGCATCGGCTATATCCTGCGGCCGGGCTTCACCCTGCCGCCGCTGATGCTGACCGTGGAGGAAACGGAGGCGATCGTGCTTGCGCTAGCGCTTCTGGAACGGACGGGCGACACCGGCCTGCGGCAGGCAGCCAGGCAGGTGAACCGGAAGATTGCCGCCGCGGTGCCGCCGCCGCTGGCGGCCACATTCTCCGCCAATGCGCTCCATGCCTGGGGCAGCAGCGCACCGGCGCCGGAAGCCGTAGACCTGGCGATCGTTCGCCGCGCCATCCGTGACGAGCAGAAGCTCCTGCTCGATTATCGCGACGAGCTGGGGCGGCTGACGGAGCGGATGATCCGGCCGATCGCGCTGATCTACTATTCACAGACGGCCAATATCGTCGCCTGGTGCGAACTGCGGCAGGCGATCCGCAATTTTCGCGCCGACCGGGTGGAGCATTGCGAACTGGCCGATGAGGGTTTCCCAGGTGAAGGAGACGGTCTGCGCAAGCTCTGGATGGACGGCTGGCAGGTCAATGCCGGCGCTGCCTAGAAGGGCAGGACGCGGCTTTCTTCGCGGCCGAAACCGGCGATCACCAGCCGGCCGGCAAAGACCTGCGCGAGGAGCGCGTGCGTCTGCGCCACAAGTCTAGGCGGCAGGGGGAATTCGTGCTTATGTGCCTGCGGGGACTACACACGGGGGTAAGTCTATGCGTTACCTGATTTTCGGGGGGATGGCCGCAGTGCTGCTGTCGCTTGCCTCCTGCAACACCATGTCGAAGGACGAGTGCCGGGTGGCCGACTGGCGGGTGGTGGGCGATACGGACGGGGCGGCGGGCCATGATCCGCAGAGCCGTTTCGCGGACCATGTGAGATCCTGCGCCAAGAGCGGCGCCACGCCAGACCAGACGCTCTGGTACGAGGGCTACCAGACAGGCATCCGGCGCTATTGCACACCGCTTGGTGGCGCATCCGCCGGCGAATCCGGCCGCACCTACCACAATGTCTGCCCACCGGAGCTCAACTCCGACTTCATGCGCGGCTACAGCCTTGGCAAGCGGGTTCATGACCTGCGCTCGCGCATCAACTCGCTGAACTCCAGCGCAAGCTCCACGGAGTACGAGGCCGACAAGCTGCATGACGATATGAAGAAAGCGGAGGGCAAGGACCGCCGCGCCATCCGCGACCGCATCGACGATCTGGAGCGCGACCGGCGCCGCATGCGGCGCGAGGCCGACGATCTTGGCTATGAGCTGAGCGAGGCCGAGCGAGACCTTGCCTTCTTCCGGCAGAACCCGACGGCGCAGTTCGCGCCTGGTTACTAAGCACGAAAAAAGGGCTCCGGCACTGACCGGAGCCCTTTCTTGTTCTGCCTGAGCAGGATTACTTCGTGGCGGCTTCGTAACGCTCGAGCACGT
>CAYNED010000183.1:0-6200 GCA_964396135.1 uncultured Neorhizobium sp. | reverse complement strand
GGCAATGGCGGCCCGGCGCCGGAGAAGATCACGGAGGCGATCTTCGATCGCTCCAAGATCATCAGCCAGTACAAGATTGCCGACGCGCCCGACATCGACCTCGACACGGTCGGCGGCTTCGAGCTTGCCGGCATGACCGTGGAGGTCATCGATCCGGTCGCCGACTACGCCGAACTGATGGAGGAACTCTTCGACTTCGGCGCCATTCGCAAGCTGATCTCCGGCGGCTTCCGCGTCGTCATCGATTCCATGGGCGCCGTCACCGGGCCCTATGCGCGGGAGATCCTGGAGAAGCGGCTGGGCGCGCCCGCGGGCTCCGTCCGCAATGCAACCCCGCTACCGGATTTCGGCGGACACCATCCGGACCCCAACCTCGTGCACGCCAAGGAACTCTATGACGACGTGATGAGCGTCGGCGGCCCCGACTTCGGCGCGGCCTCCGACGGCGACGGCGACCGCAACATGGTGGTCGGCAAAGGCATGTTCGTCACCCCTTCCGACAGCCTTGCGATCATCGCTGCCAATGCCAAATGCGCCCCCGGATATGCAAACGGCATTGCCGGCATCGCCCGCTCCATGCCGACGAGTGCCGCAGCCGACCGGGTCGCGAAAAAGCTCGGCATCGGAATGTATGAGACGCCGACCGGCTGGAAATACTTCGGCAACCTGATGGACGCCGGCAAGGTCACCGTTTGCGGCGAAGAAAGTTTCGGGACGGGATCGGATCACGTACGGGAGAAGGACGGCCTCTGGGCCATCCTCTTCTGGCTGAACATCGTGGCGGCTCGCAAGGAAAGCGTGGCCGAGATCGTCCGCAAGCACTGGGCCGAATATGGCCGCAACTATTATTCCCGCCACGATTACGAGGAAGTTGACACCGATGCCGCAAACAGCCTGATGGACGCGCTGCGCGAGAAGCTTTCATCGCTCCCCGGCCAGAGCTTCGGCGACCTGAAGGTCGAGGCGGCGGATGACTTTTCCTATACCGATCCGATCGATGGTTCCGTCAGCACGAAGCAGGGCATTCGCATCCTGTTTGAGGGCGGCAGCCGCGTTGTCTTCCGCCTTTCCGGCACCGGCACCTCGGGAGCCACCCTGCGCGTTTATGTGGAGCGTTATGAACCCGATGCCTCTCGTCATGATACCGAGACCCAGGCCGCGCTGGCAGATCTGATTTCCGTCGCCGATGAAATTGCAAAAATCGCCAAGCGCACGGGCCGCCAGGGTCCGACGGTTATCACCTGAGCATGAAGCACGAGCGAGCCCGGGGCGGCGTCCATATTGGCGAGAGCGGCGCCGAATTCGCGGTTTGGTCCGGGCATGCGGATCGTCTTCACCTTTGCCTGTTCGACGATAGCGGCAATCGGGAGCTCGCCCGGTTGCCCATGGATCGAGGCGAGGATTGCGTCCACCGCATTTCCGTTCCCCGCCTCGCTGAAGGCACCCGCTACGGCTACCGCGCGCACGGCGTCTACGATCCGCAACAGGGGCTGTGGTTCGATCCGTCGAAGCTTCTTCTCGACCCTTATGCCACCGAGATCGACCGTCCCTTCGTGTACGACGGGAAGCTTGCGGCGTACGGGGTCGACACAGCAGACCTGATGCCAAAGGCGATCTTCCGGCAGCATGAGACCGCGGCACGGGAAGCCCCTCGCTTCCGCATTGGCGGACTGATCTACGAAGTGGCCGTCCGCCCCTTCACCATCCTCCATCCGGACGTGCCGGAACATCAGCGTGGAACAGTCGCCGCCCTCGCCCATCCATCGGTTATCACCCACCTGAAGCGCATTGGCGTCCACGCCGTCGAACTCATGCCGATCACGGCATGGATCGATGAGCGCCACCTACCACCGCTCAGCCTCACCAACGGCTGGGGCTATAACCCGGTTGGCTTCATGGCGCTTGACCCGCGCCTTTGCCCCGGCGGCGTGACGGAGCTGCGCGAAACCGTCGCCGCGCTCCACAATGCCGACATCGGCGTCATCCTCGACCTCGTCTTCAACCACACCGGCGAAAGCGACCGCGCCGGTCCGACACTGTCCTTGCGTGGCCTCGACAACCTCGCCTGCTTCCGTCACGTCGAAGGCCAGCCCGGAACACTGGTCAACGACACCGGCACCGGTAACACTGTCGCCTGCGACCATCCCTTCATCCGCCAGTTGATCCTCGATAGCCTGCGGCACTTCGTGCTGCATGCCGGGATCGACGGCCTCCGCTTTGACCTGGCGCCGATCCTCGGCCGCACGACTCACGGGTTTTCCGCAGAAAGCGAAACGCTGCAGGCAATGATCGCGGATCCTGTTCTGGCCGACCGGATCCTGATCGCCGAGCCCTGGGATATCGGCCCCGGAGGCTATCAGCTCGGCAACTTCCCCTCGCCCTTCCTCGAGTGGAACGACCGCGCCCGCGACGACATGCGCCGCTTCTGGCGCGGCGACCGCTGGACGATTGGGGATATCGCAACTCGGCTCGCCGGCTCAGCCGATATCTTTGCGCGCCACGGCCACCACCACACGCGCAGCGTCAACTTCATCGCCGCCCATGACGGCTTCACACTGATGGACATGGTGTCTTACGAAGAGCGCCATAACCACGCCAACGGCGAAGAAAACCGCGACGGCCACCACGACAATTTCTCCTGGAACAACGGTGTCGAGGGGGCGACGGACGACGCGGCGGTTCTTGATGCCCGCCGCCGTGATGTGATGGCGTTGCTATCGACGCTGTTTTCCACCCGTGGCGCGATCATGTTGACGATGGGAGACGAGGCCGGGCGCAGTCAGGGTGGCAACAACAACGCCTATTGCCAGGACAACGCCATCACCTGGATGGACTGGAAGGCGCTAGACGAAGCGCTGATCCAGCATACCGCCACACTCTCCGCCCTGCGCAGCCGCTTCGCCGTCTTTTCTGGTCACAACTTCTTTGCCGACGCAGGCGACGAAATCGACTGGTTCAATGCCGCCGGCGAGCCGATGACGCAGGAGGACTGGGAACACCCCGACGCATCAGAATTCGCCGTGGTGCTCAAGACGCTCGATCATGAGACCAGTCGGGATGTCTATCTCGCCATTGTCTTCAACCGTAGTCGATCCGCCCAGAGCTTTGTTCTGCCCCGCACCGGATGGCATACATTGCCGGACAACGAGCCTTGGGACGGGACGGTCGCTCCCCGGTCTGTCACCTTCTGCATTGCCGCCTGACGTTGCACTGCACGCGCCTGCTACCCATCGCGCGTAAAGTCTGTAGATTGGCTCCAACGGAAGCGAAGTTTGTGAGGAAACATGGTGCGTGAGATCTCGCTGGCGGATGTGCCCGGCCTCGTGGGTGAGGTTTTGGGAATATCCGAGTGGATCACTGTTGATCAGCAGATGATCGACAAGTTTGCCGATGCCACACTGGATCATCAGTTCATCCACGTCGATCCCGCACGCGCCGCTGCCGAAAGCCCCTTTGGCGGAACCATTGCCCATGGCTTCTTGACGCTCTCGTTGATGTCGGCGATGAATTTCGATTGTCTGCCGAAGATCCGGGAGCAGACCATGGGGCTGAACTACGGGTTTGAAAAGATCCGCTTCATGTCGCCGGTAAAGACCGGGAGCCGCATCAGGGGCCACTTCACCTTGAGCGATTGCCGTTTCCGAGGCGCAGGTATGCTGATGACCACGTATGACGTCTCCGTGGAGATCGAAAACGAGAAGAAGCCGGCGCTGACCGCCTGCTGGATCACCATTGTCCAGTTTGATCCTAGGGATCGGCCGCCGGAGGTTTAAGGGCCGCAGCAGAGCATACGCATCCCATCCCTATCGTCCACTTTCGATATGCGAGGTCCGATGTTTCCGCTTTCCCACATGATGAAGTCCTTTGTCCGCAAGGGGCGCCTGACCGTCATCGACGCCGACGGCAAGCGCCATGTCTTCGCCGGTACGCCAGGGCCCGAAGTGACGATGATGCTCAGCGACAAACGGCTCTACCGGTCGCTGGTGTTCAACCCAGAGCTTGCCGCCGGCGAAGCCTATATGAACGGCACGATGCGCTTCGTAGAAGGCTCCACGCTTCGCGACTTCCTCACGCTCTTTGCCCAGAACCGGCTGGCCCTCGGCTCCTACCCGCTGCAAAAGGCGCTGCGTTCCGTCAAGATGCGATTTCGCAAGCGCCAGCAGTCCAATGCCAAGGGCGAGGCGCAGAAGAACGTGGCGCACCACTACGACCTCGGCAATGATTTCTACAAGCTCTTCCTCGACGACAATATGCTCTATTCCTGCGCCTATTTCCGGGAACCAACGGAAACGCTGGAACAGGCGCAGCGCAACAAGCTGCGGCTCCTCGCCTCCAAGCTCTGCCTGCGCGAGGGCATGCGCGTCCTCGACATCGGCTGCGGCTGGGGAGATCTGGCGCTCTACCTGGCGAAGCTTGAAAACGTGCAGGTGACCGGGGTCACGCTGTCGAGGGAGCAGCAGAAGCTTGCCTCCGAACGGGCTCAGAAGGCGGGGCTTTCCGACCGGGTGACGTTCGAGCTCCGGGACTATCGCGACGTTGACGACAGCTTCGATCGCATCGTCTCTGTGGGCATGTTCGAGCATGTCGGCGTGCATCGCTACGACGAATTCTTCGGCCACCTCAATACCTTGATGCCGGACGACGGTATTGCGCTGCTACACTCCATCGGCCACATGAGCCCACCCGGCATGGCGAGCCCCTGGCTGCGCAAATACATCTTCCCCGGCGCCTATTCACCGGCCCTGTCGGAGGTCTTCGACAGCGTTGAGCGCAATAACCTCTGGGTCATGGACCTGGAGTTTCTGCGCCTCCACTACGCCACCACGCTCCAACACTGGGGTGAGCGCTTTCAGAACAACCGAGACAAGGTTGTCGCCATGTATGACGAGCGCTTTGCGCGTATGTGGGAATTCTACCTGGTCAGCGCGGAGATGATGTTCAGGGGCGGGAGCCAGCTCGTCTTCCAGATGCAGATGTCGCGCACCCGCGATGCGGCCCCGATCACCCGCGACTACATGACCGACAAGCAGCGCGAGTATATCGAGCGCGAAAGAAGCCTCGCCCTTTCTTTCTGAGGATTGCATGACGCGAGAAGAAAGCATCCGCGAAAGCTTTGAACGGCAGGCGCGGGCCTGCGAGACACTCGGCTCGCCCTTTACCGCAAGGCTCTGCCGTTTGGCTGCGGCCAACCTTCGAACCTCCGGCCCGGTCGGTCGGGCCATCCTTGAATGGCCAGGCGACGCCTCCGGTGGCGCAGATGCCCTTCCGCTGCGCTTCGCCGGTGCCTTGCACGCTCTCGTCCTCTCTGGGCGGGATGCGGACCTGCAGACGGTCTATCCGCCTCATCATGTCGCTGATGAAGATCTTTGGCGCGGAGTGGACGCAGCGATGAAGCGCCACCAGAGCTTCATTCTCGAGCGTCTCAAGTCTGCGCCGCAGACAAATGAGATCCGCAGATCAGGCGTGCTTCTTCCTGGCTTCCTGACGATTGCTGCACGGTTCGGCATGCCGCTCCACCTTTTCGAGGTAGGCGCCAGCGCCGGCCTCAACCTGCAGTGGGACAAGTATCGCTATAGCCTTGGCGGGACCGAATGGGGCAATCCGGCCTCAGCGGTTCATCTTGCGCCGGACTGGCAAGGGCCGAGCCCGCCATGGGTGGATATCCGAGTGCGGCATCGCATGGGCTGCGATCTCAACCCCCTTGATCCGACCTCGCCGGACGACCGCCTGCGGCTGATGTCCTATGTCTGGGCGGATCAGCGGGATCGCATGGAGCGCCTGGCCGCGGCCCTTGCAATCGCCGCTCCCGCGCCGCCGGCCGTGGAGCGGGCCGACGCGCTTTCCTGGTTGCCGCGGGTACTGGCACGTCCGGCTGAGGGTGCCGCTCAGGTCCTGTACCACACGGTGGCATGGCAATATCTGCCCCCTGACGATCAGGCGAAAGGCGAGGCCATCATCGCTGAAGCGGGCACCCGGGCGAGGCGCGACAGCCCCCTTGCACGCTTGGCAATGGAAGCCGACACCAATGCCGACGGCGCCGCCATCAGCCTGCAGATCTGGCCAGGCGGCGAGCGGCAGGAGCTCGGCCGCGCCGATTTCCACGGCCGCTGGGTGAAGTGGAAGGGCTGGGACGCGTGACCGACGGAGGCGTTAAGACGCTGCGTCCGTCGCCCCTTCCGCGAGCAGCCCGAAGGCATAGT
>CAYNED010000182.1:0-6209 GCA_964396135.1 uncultured Neorhizobium sp. | reverse complement strand
GCGATGATGATCGCCAGGGCCGCGATGGGCAGATTGCCTGAAGCGGACGCATCGGAATGCCTGTCTCGATTCCTGGGTGACCACGGATGTACTGGCACCAACAGAATCGAGAGTGGAAAGGTCGGGCTTGCCCCGGCCTTTTTGTTTTTGGGGAGGGCGAAGGCGAACCCCCGCCTTCCATTCCTCCTAGTCAGCAAGCGCGGCCATGATTCGTGCCCAGGACCGTATCCCCTTATGGAACGACTTCAGATCGTATTTCTCGTTCGGCGAATGAATGCGGTCGTCCACTAAGCCGAAGCCGACCAGAAGCGAATCCATTCCCAGCATCTTCTGGAAATCGCCGACGATGGGAATAGAGCCTCCCATCCCGACGACGACTGCCGGCTTCGCCCACTCATCCGAAAGCGCGGTTTTGGCTTTCGTCAGCACTGGGGAATCGTACGAAAGCTGGATCGCCGGCGAGCCACCATGCTCGTGGAAAGCCACCGAACAATCCGCCGGGATTTTGGAGCGCACATAGGTGCGGAAGCTTTCGCGGATCGCTGCCGGATCCTGCTGCCCAACAAGGCGGAACGACACCTTTGCCGATGCCTCGGCGGCGATGACCGTCTTGAAGCCTTCTCCCGTATAGCCACCCCAGATGCCGTTGACTTCACAAGTTGGTCTGGCCCAGGTGAGTTCGAGAACGGAGCGGCCCCTCTCGCCGGACGGTACAGATAAGCCGACCTCCCCGAGGAAGCTTTCCGCGCTACGGCCCAAGGTCTCCCAGCTTGCCTTGATGTTGGCGGGGGTCTCTTCAACACCATCATAAAAACCCGGCAGCGTGATCCGCCCCGTGTCATCACGCAGACCGGCGAGGATTTCTGTGAGGATGTGGATTGGATTGGCGGCAGCGCCGCCGAAAAGTCCTGAATGAAGATCGCGATCAGCAGCCGAAATGGTGACCTCTTCCCCGACAAGGCCCCGGAGAGCCGCAGCGATTGCGGGTGTGTCTCCGTCCCACATGCTGGTGTCGCAGACGAGCGCACAGCTGGCCTTCAACTCCTCGGCATTTGCCTCCAGAAAGGGTTTCAGCGACGGCGAACCTGATTCCTCTTCCCCCTCGAACAGGATCGTGACACGCACCGGAAGACCTCCGTGAGTGTCCTTGTAGGCTCGGCTGGCTTCAACGAAGGTCATCAACTGCCCTTTGTCATCGGCAGTGCCGCGACCGGTGATGACTTTTCGACCATTCCCTATGTCCTTGATTGCCGGCGCAAAAGGATCGTTCTCCCAAAGATCGAGCGGATCCACTGGCTGGACATCATAATGACCATAGAACAGCACATGCGGCGCGTCTGCACTTGCGCCCTCGTGGTGGGCAACCACCATGGGATGACCGGCAGTGTCGCGAACGGAGGCATCGAAACCGATCTCCGTCAGTGTCGCAACCAGCCATTCAGCGCCCTTTCGGCAGTCTGCCTTG
The DNA here is from genome assembly GCA_964396135.1 of uncultured Neorhizobium sp. Lineage (GTDB taxonomy): Bacteria > Pseudomonadota > Alphaproteobacteria > Rhizobiales > Rhizobiaceae > Neorhizobium. The sequence goes on along the minus strand of CAYNED010000182.1, from coordinate 4,744 downwards.
AAGGCCGGATCGGTGGAAATCGATTTGATACGCACCAGATCGAACAGCCGCTCTAGGCTGCCTTCCAAGTTCTGGTCGATGCGGTCGAGAACGGGCGAGAGATTGGTCATGGAGAGATCCTGTCTGCAAGAACAGGGGCAGTCTTAGGAGATTTTAGACCTGAAGGGAAACGCCCCGCCTGCCCAGGATCAGGTTTTTTGGAGGCAACCCGTATCTGCTAAAGCTTGCGCGCGTTGTCGATCGCCATGCGCATGTATTCCATCATCAACTCCCGCTCGAACTGCCGGAAGCCATCGAACAGTGCAGCGTCGGCCTCGGCGGCGGCGTCGATTGCCTGCCGCTCCAGGTCTCGTCCCACTTCGGTCAGCCGAATGATTTGGGCCCGCCGGTCGTTCGGATGCCGCTCCCGCTTGATCAGGCCGCCGCGCTCCATGCGCATCAGCGTGTTGGCAAGCGTTGCCTGTTCCACCTCAAGCCGGTCGAGCAACTGCTTCTGCGTCAGCCCGTCCTCCTGCCAAAGCTCCAGGAGAACAGGGAACTGCCCCGGTGAAAAGCCAAGCATGGCTCCTCGCGTTTGCAGCGAGCGCGCAAAGCCTTTGGCCATTTGGCCGGCAAGATAGGTTGCGCAGTGCGAGCGGTCGAACGTCATGAACGGGAGCCTGTCGCTGAAGATGCGAGCGATATATAGCTGCGCATGCTTTCGCCAAGCCTGTGTCGAAGAGATCAGGGGATGCTGAAACGGAAACCGCCACGGACGAGAGGGGATCGGCCGTGGCGGTTCTATAAGGGACAAAGGCCCGGAGAGGGGGATTAGGCCTTCGTCCGGTCTGGAGCGGCGGGGGACGAGCCAGCATCCAGACTGCGGCGTGATCAATGCCGGTAACCATGAGATGCGCAGCTGCGCCGGCGTTTTCAAGAGATCGGTGAATTACAAATCGGTAACGTTCGGGTGAACGTAATCACTGCCGCTCACGGGTGGCGCGGCCGCAAGTTTTCATGGACGGGCAAGGTGCTGCAAGTTATTCCATAGCGCATGAAAAAAGGCGATCACCTCTTCCTTGTCGACGGCTCCGGCTTCATCTTCCGCGCTTTCCATGCGCTCCCCCCGTTGACCCGCAAATCGGATGGACTGCCTGTCGGCGCCGTCTCCGGCTTTTGCAACATGCTCTGGAAGCTGCTGACGGACGCGCGAGATACCTCTGTCGGCGTCACGCCAAGCCATTTTGCCGTGATCTTCGATTATTCGGCGCGAACCTTCCGCAAGGATCTTTATACGGACTACAAGGCAAACCGGTCTGAGCCGCCGGAAGATCTGGTGCCGCAATTCGGCCTGATCCGCCAGGCAACGCGGGCCTTCAATCTGCCCTGCATCGAAACGGAAGGTTTCGAGGCTGACGATATCATCGCGACCTATGCACGTCAGGCGGAGGCCATCGGCGCCGATGTCACCATCATCTCGTCCGACAAGGACTTGATGCAATTGGTGACGCCCAATGTCCACATGTATGACAGCATGAAGGACAAGCAGATCGGCATTCCCGAGGTGATCGAGAAATGGGGCGTCCCGCCGGAGAAGATGATCGACCTCCAGGCCATGGTCGGCGACTCCGTCGATAACGTGCCCGGCATCCCGGGGATCGGGCCGAAGACGGCGGCGCAGCTGCTGGAAGAGTTCGGCGACCTGGAGACGCTTCTTTCACGCGCCGGCGAGATCAAGCAGGTAAAGCGACGCGAAAACATCATCGCCCATGCCGAGATCGCACGCCTGTCGCGCCGCCTGGTGGAACTGAGGACCGATGCACCGCTCGACATGCCGCTCGATGCTCTGGTGCTGGAGCCACAGAACGGGCCGAAGTTGATCGCCTTCCTGAAGGCCATGGAGTTTGGCAGCTTGACCCGCCGCGTTGCGGACGCGTGCGACTGCGACGCTAGCGCGATCGATCCCTCCGACGTGAAGGTGGAATGGGGTGCAGCTGCGCGTGGGCCGGATCTTGACGCGGGCACGGGCGCAACGACGGGACCAAAGTCAGGTCTAAGCAAGGGTGGAGCTGCGGACGTGTATGCTCCTGCTGCGCCCGCCGACCTCGCTAAAGCCCGGGCGGACGCTTTCGCGACGGCGAAGATCGACAAGAGCTGCTATGTGACGATCGATGACGTGGAGGATCTGGACGACTGGGTTCGCGCGGCGCGGGAAACCGGCCTAGTTGCCTTCGAGGCCGAAGGCACGTCGATAGATCCCATGTTGTCCGAGCTTGTTGGCATCTCCCTGGCGATTGCCAACAACACCCATGACCCGTCGGGTTTGGATGTGCGCGCGGCATATATCCCATTTGGACACCGGACTGGCGGTGACGATCTCCTGGGGCATGGTCGTGCAGACAATCAGCTGACCGAAGGTGAGGTGATCGAGCGTCTGAAGCCACTCCTCGAAGACACGTCGGTACTCAAGGTCGGGCATAATCTGAAATATGCCTACCTGCTCCTGAAGCAGCACGGCATCGTGATCGCGGGATACGACGACGTAATGCTCATGTCCTATGCCATGGAAGCGGGCAAGGGAGCCCACAGCCTGGAGTCGCTCTCGGAGCGCTGGCTTGGGCACCTGCCTGCCTCCTACAAGGAAACGGCGGGCACGGGAAAGTCAGGCTTAAGTTTTGACCGGGTCGATATCGGCCGCGCTGCGGCCTATGCGGCTGAAAAGGCCGACCTGACACTCCGACTATCCATGGTCTTGAAGCCACGACTGGCCGCGGACCAACTGACACGGGTCTATGAGCGGCTGGAGCGACCGCTCGTGGCGACGCTGGCGCGCATGGAGGAACGGGGTATCACGATCGACCGGCAGATACTCTCGCGATTGTCGGGTGAGCTGGCGCAGAAAGCGGCAGCCATCGAGGATGAGATCTACGAGGTTGCCGGCGAGCGCTTCACGATCGGCTCTCCGAAGCAGCTCGGCGACATTCTGTTCGGCAAGATGGGGCTGCCAGGCGGCGCCAAGACGAAGACTGGCCAGTGGTCAACCTCGGCGCAGGTCCTGGAGGATCTGGCGGCGATGGGACATGAGCTTCCCCGCAAGATCGTCGACTGGCGGCAGCTGACGAAGTTGAAGTCGACCTACACGGACGCGCTTCCAAGCTACATTCACCCGCGGACGAAACGCGTCCACACATCCTATTCGCTGGCTTCGACGACAACCGGGCGCTTGTCTTCCGTCGAGCCAAACTTGCAGAATATCCCGATCCGCACCGCCGAGGGCCGCAAGATTCGTGCTGCCTTCATCTCGACGCCCGGACACAAGCTGGTCTCGGCGGACTATAGTCAGATCGAGCTGCGTGTGCTCGCCCACGTCGCCGACATCCCGCAACTGCGCCAGGCATTCGCTGACGGTATCGACATTCACGCAATGACAGCATCGGAGATGTTTGGTGTGCCGGTGGAAGGCATGCCGAGTGAGATCCGCCGTCGCGCCAAGGCGATCAACTTCGGGATCATCTACGGCATATCCGCCTTCGGGCTTGCCAACCAGCTGTCGATCGAACGTTCTGAGGCGGGCGAATACATCAAGCGCTACTTCGAACGTTTCCCCGGCATTCGAGATTACATGGACAGTACGAAAGCGTTCGCCCGCGACCACGGCTATGTCGAAACGATCTTTGGTCGCAGGGCCTACTATCCGGAAATCCGCTCTTCCAACCCGCAGGTCCGTGCCTTCAACGAGCGTGCCGCAATCAATGCGCCGATCCAGGGGTCGGCTGCCGATGTGATCCGGCGCGCGATGGTCCGGATGGAGCCGACGCTTCAGGCGGCCAAGCTCTCGGCCCGCATGCTTTTGCAGGTCCATGACGAACTCATCTTCGAAGTGGAGGAAGGCGAGATCGAGGCGACGCTCCCCGTGATAACGGCGACCATGGAAGAAGCCGCAATGCCGGCAGTCTCGATGAGAGTGCCGCTGAAGGTCGATGCGCGCGCCGCCTCCAATTGGGACGAGGCGCACTAGACACTTTATCGCGGCTGAGGCAGTGGCAGACAGGAAGCGAGAGCTTCAACCATCGCAGCGCCGGCTTCTTCCACGGTGCCGCTATTGTCGATTGCTACGACGTCGTATTCGTCCAGGAGGGCAGGCGTGCTTCGCTGCAGCCGGCGCAGGATCTCCTCTCGGCTTTCTCGACCGCGGGCTTCCAATCGTGCTGCCAGCACCTCCGGCCGCGCCGTCACATTGATGACCAGCATTCCGGGAAAAGCCGATCTGAAATGCGGCAGCGCCGTCCGCGATCCATTCGCCACCACGACGCGCCCTTGGACCAGTTGCTGCAGCGTGTCGGAAGGGATCCCGTAGTGGAGGCCGTGTGCCTCCCAGCACACCGCAAAGCAACCCGACTTGGCCATGCGCTGGAAGTCTGCCTTGGAGACGGCGTCATGATCTTCACCTCCCGCACTGCCGTCGCGGGTGATGACGCGGCGAACAAAAGTCACATCGGTTCGATCGTGTAATCGATTAGCGGCATAGGACATCAACGTGTCCTTGCCTGCGCCGCTCGGCCCGACGACAACGATCATCCGGCCATTGGTGGCTCCGTCGTTTGCGGCGGCGTGATCCATCACGCCACCCGACGGCCTTCTCGCCAGGTCGCACGTGCCACCGGAACCCCGCTCTCTCGGTGAACCCGAACCAGGTCCGCTCGAAGTCCGGGCGCAATGCGGCCGCGGTCGTCGAGCCCGACGGTTCGTGCTGGCGTCGACGTCA
>CAYNED010000181.1:0-6241 GCA_964396135.1 uncultured Neorhizobium sp. | reverse complement strand
CCGAAATGGCCAACATGGCCGGCTTAGGCTTGTTGGTGACTGGCCTCCAGGGATCATACAAAGATCTGGAAGGACGCGGGTCGTCGGCATGAACCCTGATATTCTCAAATCCGACGACCTGTGCCCGCTCGGCTTCCGAAGCGTTGTAGGCTTGCCGAGCGGGTGCCGTGCAACCGCTTATGATCAGCAACACGACGGCGGAAAGGCTCGTAACCCACTTCCACGCCCCCGGTGTTGCTGTTGGCTCGACGCGAACCCACGCTTGCATGATACATCTCATCGAATAGCGCTAAAGGGGAAGAAGGCGGCATACCGGTCGAGGCCGGAATTGCCGCGGTTTCGCGTCGGCCTGTCAGGACACCGCTTACGCCTCGCTGGCACTCCGGCGCGGAAGTCGGATCGCTCCTATGAGCGCTCCAGTGATGGCCATGGCTACGGCGAAGCCGATCCAGACGCCGTACAATGCATAGCCCAGGATGAAGCCTCCCAAAACTGGCGAGGCAATATCGGCTACTGCGACCAGAGACTGCGCGGCGCCTAGAACGACCCCTTGTCGCTGCACGGGAACATGGTTCGAGAGTGCTGCCATGTAGGTTGGCTTTGCCAGAGCGTCGCCGGTGCTGACACACAGGACGCCGATGAGAAGAGCGGGGATGGTCGCGGCAAGACCGGCAATCATAAAACCCGCAGAAATGAGAGCGAAGATCAGAAGGATCAGGCTACGCTCGGACAGATATTTACTCAGCCAGCCGAGTAGGAAGATCTGCGAGAACACATTGATGCCTCCATCTGCCATGATGAGGTAACTCAGCTCCTTCGCTCCGAAGGCATGGCCGTTCCAGATGAACGTATCGCCAAGGAAGACCGGCATTTGCGAGATATACATCCCGTAAGCAAAGAAGTGGCAGAGCATCACAACGATGAGAATGCGGATCGCCGGGGACGCCAGGATCGAACGAAATGACGTATGCTCTCCCGGGTGATCATCGTCAGGACGTGGTGCAGGCTGCGCGTCGTTGAGCCGGGAAACGGTCACTATGATCGACAGAAGCACCAAGCCGAATGCGGCAAGGATGGGTGCGGTCAGTGAGGTGTCGGATAAAAGGCCTGACAGCCCTGCCCCAATAATACCGCCCACGCCGGCGCCTCCCATCAATATGCCCATGGCCTGCCGCCGGGTCCCCACCTCCGTATGATCGGCGACATAGGCTGCGGTGACGGCGATGTTGCCCGCGGTCAAGCCGAACAACGCTCGGGCGAGCAGGATGAAAGCGATGCTGGGAGCAAAAGCGAGCAGCAGAAGGCTGGCCGCGGCGATGATCTGGCTCGCCATGAGGATACGCTTGCGGCCGAACCGATCGGAGAGTTGGCCGAGAATGGGCCCGGAGGCAAACTGCCCGACAGCTTCTGCCGCGATGACGATACCAATGACGAGGGGAGATCCTCCCATCGCGCGGATGTGGAAGGGCAGAACTGGCAGGACGGCAGCGGTGCCCGCCGCATAGGTACAAACGAGCACAAACACCGGCAATATATTTCGCCAGGCGAGTTTCCGTATGACTGCGACGCTTTCGGGCTGGGATCGCATCGTCATGTCACGACCCCTTCCCTGTTATCGTGAAGCCAGTGCGGCAGGCCCCATCGATCCAGATAGGCTTCCAGGCGTGAGGCTCCCTCGGGGTCTAGGAGCATGAGTGCGGCGACATGTCCGTCCGGCCGGACTAACACGCCTTCGTTCGGGGCCAATCCGTAAGCTTCGCGGATGTGTCCGAAGGCGTCGACGATGTCGCCTCTGTCGCCGAAGCGATGGATATGAAGGCCCGCCCTTGGTGCGAAATCCTCCTGCCCGTCAACAAGCAAGGTCCAGTGCGTCCCCCTGAATAGCTGGAACAGGCGGGAAGGCTGCCTCGCAGCACCCACTATCGGGGCGTCCGGAGCACGATCTCCAGGCCGCACTCCGCTCCTCCTCAGAGCGCCTTTCATGGAAAGCGGCGAACCCAGGTAGGCAATATCGAGCTGCCGCACCTCCCGGCCACGCTTGATCTCGCCCCGCTTGCCTGCGTCGAGCAGTTGGGTAGACAGGCCCAGCATACCCTCTGCCACCGGGCGCCGCTCGATCTCGTAGCTGTCGAGAAGCTCCTCCCCAGCGCCGTCCAAGACGGCCGCCAGTTTCCAGCCAAGATTGTAGGCATCCTGCACGCTGGTGTTCAAACCCTGCCCGCCTGTGGGCGGGTGGATGTGAGCAGCGTCGCCAACAAGGAAGACACGGCCAGCACGGTACCGGTCAGCAAGCCGTGCGTTCATCTGGTAGGCTGAGGCCCAATTCACCGATTGCACGTAGATATCGCTACGGTGCGTCCGTTCGGCGATCATCCGCCGAAGTCCCTCGGCGGAAAGATCGACATCCCCTTCCAAGGGAACCGGGCCCTGAAGCTGAAACAGGTCGGTACCCGCCAGAGGGCAGATCGAGATCATCCGCTCCATGTCGCCATCGTTAAACTGATGCCACCAATCCCGATCCAGTCCCGTCAACGTGACATCGGCGACCAAGGCACGTACACCTAGTGTCTTGCCGGGAAAACCGACCCCGATGGCGCTTCGCACGAAGCTGCGTCCGCCATCGGCTCCAACGAGGTAGCGCACGCAGACGGTCTCTTCCCCGTCCGGGCTGGCCAGTCTTGCGATTACGCCCTCGTAGTCTTGTTCGAAGCCAACCAGCTCGCGTCCGAACTCGACATGGCCGCCAAGTTCCGCGAGCCTCTCTCGCATGATGCCCTCGGTGAGGAACTGTGGCGTCATCAGCGGAATATGATAGGGTTCTGCCGGCGTGGCTTGAGGCCTATCGCCGAAATCCTTCTCGATGAAGCTACCGTCCTCTCGATAAACGCGCATCAGAGGGTACTCGCCACCGGCGGCGACGACCCGATCGAGGATGCCGAGGTCCTCAAAAACCTCCTGTGTCCGAGGCTGAATCCCCTTGCCGCGAGAGCCGTGGAAGGGTTCAGGCATCTTCTCTATCAGTCGGAAAGTGATGTTCCGTCGCGCCAGGTCGACTGCCAGCGTTAGGCCAGCCGCTCCCGCGCCGCAGATGAGCACATCTGCTGCAAAATGAGTTGTCATACCTATCTCCATACGTGTAATATGCACATAACAGGAGATCTGAAATGCCGTCAACAGGAAATGTGCATAATACACCTATTACGCAGAAGATTCGCGATCTGCACGGCTCGCTGATCGACATCGTCACTCTGATGAACAAACCACAGCGGGACGAGGCGCTCGTGCGTGATGCCGGGATTGCGCTTGATCGCGCTCTCTTCCCTCTATTGGTGGGGATTGAGCGGCGCGGGCCGATTGGCATTGTCGATCTTGCCGCAGGGGTGGGCCGCGACTACACCACCGTCAGTCGTCAGGTGGCGAAGCTGGAAAGTCTTGGACTGGCAGAACGTCGTCAAAGCGCGGCCGACCGTCGTGTCAACGAGGCGATCATCACAGCGAAGGGGAAGGCAATGACCGACAAGATCGATGCGGCGCGCGAGAGGATCGCCCTCACCGTCTTCGCAACGTGGGAGGCAGACGAGGTTGACGAACTTGTGCGGCTGATGCGCAAGTTTGCCGACGCCATGGGAGAGACCTCCGAGAGCCACGCAGCTTCCTGAACCGGCGCACGCCTGGGCTAACTAGGTCTCGAACGCCTCAAGTACGACCCGGTGGACGCAGCCAGCCATCTATTGGCACCACAAAGGGGTCTGAAGACTGTCCGCGGCAAGGTCTCTGATTGCTTCTATTGCTGAAATTCGTCCCGCCCAACAGTAGCCCCTCCGAAACTTCAGCTGCGGCGGCTGATCAACAGCGTTGAAGGTCTCGCTTCGTGGTTGGCTGCGCCTGGGCGAAGAGCTTAATGACCAAGCGCTTCCACTTTTAGACGCCGCCCTTAATGGAACCGGCTCGCAACGAGGAGAAGTAGGAGTGTGGGTCCTCCCAACAGTGCTGCGAGCATGATCACGGCGTATAATAGGCAGGCCGCATGCCTTGCCAGCATCTTGCGAGTCATGGCCAGTCAGCTGCGTCAGCCGTCGACAGCCCTTTCGGTTTGGCGAGGAACTTCGTTACAATATCGAACGGAGCTGCTGCTGTACTCCTCCTACTGCGTTCCGAACCAGACTGGTAAGCGATCGATTTTCGAAGCAGTTGCCCTTTCCCCGCAGAGAACTGCGGGAACGTCTTCCAGTCCTCGAAGTGGCAGTCAGGTGCCCATTGCTCATGCATCGAATGGAGTTCCACCGCATCAGTCAGGACAAAGAAGTCTCCACATCTGATTGCAATTCCAGCCACCATTCGGGTACGACTTGTCCCGCCACCATTTATTACGTCCCGGGAAGCCGGCCCGCGCACAGGCTTGGCGTTCGCATACTTGGCGTCAGCTGTCGTAGGGATTTGCGCTGCTTGCGACAGCAGGGGCGGGACCACCGTGCGCTCCGCGGCGATCGCCGCCACCAGAGTTTTGAGTCGTTTATTGGGATCTGCCGTTGCAAAGGCCAGGTTGAGACTCGTGACGGCCAAGCTGCCTCCTAAGAGTACCGCCACTGTCGCTACCTCTTTGGTCCATACCCAGGCCATGTCGAATATCCCTTGTAACATCGTTGGCGGTCGTTCACCGCACCACATTTGGGGGTGGATAGGTTTCAACCTCGACTTCGACAATTGCAGCAGCATTACCGTTACCAAGACACTCCGTAATGCTGCTGCAATCTCCACGATACATAACGACGTGACGGAAGGTAGCGTTATAGATGAGGCTTCTGCTCGTAGAGGACGAGAAGGAACTGGCGGCAGCGCTGGCAGTTGCTCTTGGCAAGCACGGTATCGTCGTCGACAACACGGCTCGTCTCGCCGATGCATTTGAACTGACGCTTCAGAATGACTATGATGCAATTCTGCTGGACCGGCGCCTCCCTGACGGGGAAGGCCTAACGCTCATTTCGAAGCTGCGCCGGTCGCAACGAGACACTCCAATCATTGTGATGACTGCACGAAACGAGCCGCTGGAGCGTGTCGAGGGGCTCAATCTCGGTGCCGATGACTACCTCGGCAAACCTTTCCTGGTCGAGGAACTGTTGGCGCGTGTGCGCGCAGTCCTGCGGCGGCCCATCAATCTCGCAGAGCCCGAAATTGTTGCGGGGCGGATGGTCATCAATCCGCTGCACCTCGACGTCGCCGTAGGGTCGCGCCAACTGGACTTGCCCAGGCGCGAACTATCCATCCTGATCGCCATGGCTAAGCGAAAGAACAGAACGGTCCTTCGCACGACATTGGAAGATGCGGTCTACAACTACGAGGAAGAGATTCAGTCCAACGCCATTGATGCGCACATCTCTCGACTGCGGAAAAGATTGGCAGATGCAAACTCTGGCGTCTCCATCCACAATATCCGCGGCGTCGGCTACCTTCTGAAGGAAGAATGATGGGCACGGCAGGAACCGCGGCTTCGTCCCTCTGGTGGAGACTCAGTTGGCAGCTCGGCCTGGTAATCGTCGGTGTTATTGGCGCGGTAATCTTTGGGCTGTGCGTCTGGGCTGCTACGATCATGTCCCCCAATATTGCCATGGAAGACACGGTTGCCGCCGCCATAGCCGGGGCCGTGACTAGCGAAGACGGGGGACGCCTCGAACTGCAAGAAACGCAGGAGCTGGTTGCGCTCAAGGACCAGAACCGCGCCCTCTGGTACATCGCCGCCACCACGAACGGCGCCTCCACCTCCTATGGAACCATACCTGTGGCTTATGCGGAGCTCGCACATCTGGTCTCGCTGTTTCAGGATGCAGATATTCGAGGCTCCGATGTGAGCAGCGAAGTGGCAACAATAGACGCTGTGGAAACAGTGGTTGGCGAGGTCCGGATTCTCTTCGGAGGTGTCGCTGACCAAGGCTCTCCCGTTCTCGCGCTTTTCGCCAGGGCTTATCCAATCTACGCCTCGCTGCTTGCCGTGGCCTTGCCCGCGATCTTCTTTGCCGTTCCTCGGATCGTCAGCCGCGCGCTTGTCCGGGTGCGCGAAGTTGCTGAGCGAGCAGCACAGATTGAACCACGCAGACATGGCGCACGTCTTCCCGCGATTGGGATACCCAAGGAAGTTGTCCCCTTGGTTACAGCCTTCAATGAAGCACTCGATCGCCTTGAGGGAGAGGCAAAGAAACGCCAGCGCTTTCTCATAGATGCAGCCCACGAACTGAGAACACCGATC
>CAYNED010000180.1:0-6245 GCA_964396135.1 uncultured Neorhizobium sp. | reverse complement strand
AGCACCAGACTACGAATCTGGGGGTCAGAGGTTCGAATCCTTTCGGGTGCGCCATTCTTCACGAGCCACAACATTATCATACGTCGTCAGCGACCCGATGTCCTGTTGCGTAAGACAACGCAGCTTAAGCCTTAGATGTCTCGGGCTGGCCCCACCGGGGTCTCGACATCGCCTTCCTTTAGCACAAGCGTACGCATGCCACTGTCTGCCTCGGCCACAGCGGAGGGCGGCGCAAGTACACCGGCCTGAGCGAGTTCCATCAGACGCGTGGCGCCGAAGGTATCGCCCTTCTCCGCGGCAAGCGCATACATCTCAGCAGCCTGCTGAAGGTTTGCTTCGATGCCCTCGCCCGTTTCCAGCATGATGCCGAGATTGACCATGGCGTCTACATTGCCGCGTGCAACAGCAAGGTCATACCAGGCAATGGCGGTCTCGTCCTCAGCCGGCACGAGTGTGCCTTCGTCGTAGATGACCGCGATGTTGAACGCGGCCGTGTCGTCGCCCGCTGCTGCAGCTTTTTCAAACCAGGTGATCGCCTGCTCGACATCGGGCGTCGTCCCGACTCCATCGCGGTACGCAACGCCAAGATTGTACGAAGCAAGCACATTGCCGCTTTCTGCCGCTTCCTTATACATCTTGAACTCTGCCTCGGCATCGCCAAGGCGGCCCATCAGCATTCCAAAATTAACCTTGGCAGCAGCATAGTCCGCTTGCACGGCTGCCTCGTAAGCAGACATGGCCTGATCGACCTCCTGCGCCTGGTTTAGCGCACGACCCAATTGGTAAGCGAAGCGCGGATTGCCCGTTGCTTCGAAAGCAACCCTGCAGGAATCGATGGCGCTGAGGTCGACATTGCCGAGCTCGACGGCGTTGAAGGCAATGTTGCGCTGGTTGTCGCTCGGGCTACCCGCCAGACGGTCACAATCATCCTGAACGCTCTGCGCAATAGGAACACCGCCGGCTTCTTTCGCCCCGGGAACTGCTGCCATCGATAGAAGGACAGCGGCCGTGCTGGTGACAAGTGCAAAACCCCTGTTGACTTTCGAGATCCGGGATTTCATTGTGCGCTCCGATTCACTTATTCTTCATATTTGCTAATCGAACGCCCGAATCGAGAACCGGTTCCGCAGCGCGTTCCGGACCATGGCCCCAGGCACTGGTTCGGCCTTCACCTTTTCGCGATCCAGGACTGCCGGGCGTCGCTGAGCGTCTGTGGCCGCGATTGTCTCAGTCGCTGCATTGGTGATATGCGAGCGGCCGGAAACGATTGCAGAGGCTCCCGATGAACACGATCACGATCCGCCGCCCCGACGACTGGCATCTGCATCTGCGTGACGGCGCAGTGCTCCAGGCGGTGATCGGAGACACGAGCCGCCATTTTGCCCGGGCCATCATCATGCCAAATCTGGTGCCACCTGTGGTCACGACGGGGGATGCGGAGGCGTACCGGCAGCGCATCCTGGCCGCTGTTCCATCAGGTGATCGCTTCCAGCCGCTGATGACCCTTTATCTGACCGAGGGTACGGATCCAGATGACCTGGTCCGCGGCAAGGAGAGCGGCCTGATCACCGCAGTGAAGCTTTATCCGGCAGGCGCCACGACCAACTCAGGCAGCGGCGTGCGCAACCTCGACAACGTGATGCCTGTGCTCGAGCGAATGGCGGAGATCGGCCTGCCGCTTTGCGTGCACGGTGAAGTTACCAGCGCCGAAGTCGACATTTTCGACCGGGAGGCCGTCTTCATCGAGACGGTGCTTGATCCCTTGCGCACGCGCCTGCCGGGACTCAGGATCACGATGGAGCACGTGACGACCAAAGACGGCATCGACTACATCAAGAGTTCCACCGGCAACCTCGCCGGCACAATCACGACGCACCACCTGATCATCAACCGCAACGCGATCCTCGTCGGTGGCATTCGGCCGCATTATTATTGCCTGCCTGTGGCCAAGCGCGAACTCCATCGCCAGGCACTGCGCGCTGCGGCCACCTCCGGCGATCCTCGCTTCTTCCTGGGCACGGACTCTGCCCCGCATATCGACCCGCTGAAGGAATGCGCCTGCGGCTGCGCCGGCATCTATACCGCTCCCAACACCATGAGCTGTCTCGCCCATGTCTTTGAGGAGGAGAGCGCGCTTGATCGGCTTGAGAGTTTTACGTCGCTCAACGGGCCTGCCTGGTATGGCCTGCCCGTCAACGGAGAGACCATGACGCTCGTCAGGCAGGATGAGCCCGTCCTCTACCCGCCAAAGTGCGACACCGGGTCTGAACAGATTACAGTCTTCGACCCGATGTTTCCGCTCTACTGGCGCGTCCAGTAGAGGAGTACTCTCGCCAGCAGGCAGCGGCTGGCGCATGGCTCTTCATGCTGCTATGGCGCTTCGAGGTGTCACTTAAGGAGCGGAAGCATGATCCAGACCACATTTCCCGATCGCGGTGTGATGGCCGAGCTGATGGCGAAGATGCTGTGGGAGATCAAGGCCGTCCACTTTTCCGCTGACAAGCCCTACAAGCTCTCCTCCGGCATGATGAGCCCAGTTTACATAGACTGCCGCAAGCTGATTTCTTATCCGCGCATTCGCTCGACTATCATGGACTTCGCTGCAGCCACCGTAATGCGTGACGCGGGCTTCGAGAAGTTTGACTGCGTTGCGGGTGGCGAGACGGCTGGGATCCCCTTTGCAGCCTTTCTCGCCGAACGCCTCGGACTGCCGATGATCTACGTACGCAAGGCCCCGAAGGGTCACGGTCGCAACGCTCAGATCGAGGGTCACATGCCCGAAGGTGCGCGGGTGCTCGTCATCGAGGATCTGACAACGGCCGGCGGCAGCATGTTCAAGTTCATTGATGCCATTCGCGCTGCCGGCGGCACGGTCGAGCACGGCATCGCACTCTTCTTCTACGACATCTTTCCCGAGGCACAGGCGCGGTTTTCCAAGGGCGGGGTGCAGTTGCACAACATCGCCACCTGGCGAAATGTGCTTGCAGTGGCGCGTGCGGAAAAGCTTTTCGACGAAAAGACGCTCGCCGAGGTGCAGGCATTTCTGGATGCGCCGCTGGCATGGTCCGGGCGCAATGGCGGCGTGAGTGAGCTTTCGCTCTAGGCAGGTGACAAAAGCTCACGTATTGAGCAAGGGTCTGTCTGTCGAGGGAGGATTGTCATGATTATATGCTGCGGTGAAGCTCTGATCGACATGCTGCCGCGCGAGACGACGCTGGGCGAGAAGGGCTTTGCCCCTTACGCCGGCGGTGCGGTCTTCAACACGGCGATTGCGCTGGGCCGTCTCGGCCAGCCGACAGGCTTCTTTACCGGCCTTTCTGATGACATGATGGGAGACATCCTGCGCGACACGCTTGCCGCCAGCCATGTCGATTTCAGCTTCTCCGCCGTCTCCTCGCGTCCAACGACCATCGCTTTCGTCAAGCTGATCAACGGCCAGGCGAGCTATGCCTTCTATGACGAGGGCACAGCCGGCCGAATGATCACGGAAGCAGATTTGCCAAGCCTGCCTCACAAATGCGAAGCTTTGCACTTTGGCGCCATCAGCCTCATCCCCGAGCCCTGCGGCACTACTTATGAAGCCTTGATGGCGCGCGAGTATCAGAAGCGTGTCATCTCCTTTGACCCCAACATCCGTCCCGGGTTCATCACTGACAAACAGAAGCACCTCGATCGCCTGAACCGCATGGCCGCCATGTCGGACATCATCAAATTTTCCGACGAGGATCTGGAGTGGTTCGGCCTCAAAGGCGACGACGATGCGCGCGCCGGCTACTGGCTGGCGCAGGGAACGAAGCTTGTCGTCATTACGCGTGGGGCCGAGGGCGCAACTGCCTATACGCCTGGTTTCAAGGTTTCGGTGCCGGGCGAGCGTGTGACGGTGGTCGATACCGTTGGCGCCGGCGACACCTTCGATGCCGGCATCCTTGCATCGTTCAAGATGCAGGACCTGCTGACCAAGGAGAAAATCGCCGCCCTGACTGAAGGTCAGGTGAGGGCAGCTCTGGCGCTCGGCGCCAAGGCCGCGGCCGTGACCGTATCTCGCGCCGGCGCCAATCCGCCTTTTGCGCAAGAGATCGGGCTGTAGTCTCAGCTCCGGGCCGCCTAGGCCTTTCGCTCCGCCAGTGCCTTCACCAGTCCCTGCGTCGAACTGTCGTGTCCCTCCGCGCTTTGCTTGCCTTCGATGATCGGCAGCAGGCCTGTGGCCAGTTCCTTGCCGAGTTCCACCCCCCATTGGTCGAACGAGTTGATCCGGAACAGAACGCCTTCGACGAAAACGCGGTGCTCGTAGAGCGCTATCAGGCGGCCAAGCGCAAACGGCGTCAGCTGATCGTAAAGGAAGGTGATCGAGGGGCGGTTGCCCGGGAAGACGCGATGCGGGGCAATGAAATTCGCCTGGCGCGCCTCCATTCCCTTTGATGTCAACTGCTCCTTCGCCTCCTCCAATGTGCGGCCTCTCATCAGTGCCTCCGACTGCGCCAGGCAATTGGCGATGAGAAGCTCGTGCTGATGACGCAGATGCGGTTCAAAACCGTTTGCAGCGATCATGAACTCGGCGGGAATGACCGTCGTGCCCTGATGAATAAGCTGGTAGAAGGCATGCTGCCCGTTCGTGCCAGGCTCCCCCCAGACCACGGGTCCGGATTCACCATCAACCCGTGTACCATCGATCGTTACGCCCTTGCCGTTCGACTCCATGTCGAGTTGCTGCAGATATGCCGGGAAGCGCAACAGGCGCTGGTCGTAGGGAAGGATGGCGCGCGACGGATAGCCAAGAACGTTGCGATGGTAGAAACCAATCAAGCCGAGCAGCATAGGCAGGTTCTTGAGAGTCGGCGCGGTGCGGAAATGCTTGTCCATCGCATGAGCGCCGTCAAGGAAGCGGCCGAAATGGTCCGGCCCGACCGCGATCATCAACGGTAGGCCGATCGCCGACCAGATCGAATAGCGCCCGCCGACCCAATCCCAAAAGCCGAAAATTCGGTCGCTCTCGATACCGAATGCCGCCACCTTGTCGAGCGCCGTCGAAACGGCAGCAAAGTGATGCTTCACTGCATCCTCGCCGAGGGCTTCGGCAATGAACGCGCGCGCAGAGGCGGCATTCGTCATCGTCTCGATGGTCGTGAATGTCTTGGAAGCGATGATGAACAGGGTCGTCTCTGCCTTGAGCAGCTTCAACGTGTCGGCGATGTGGGCGCCGTCCACGTTCGAAACGAAGTGGGCTCGCGGGCCGTCGTGGAATGGCGCCAGGGCAAGCGTCGCCATCACGGGGCCAAGGTCCGATCCACCGATGCCGATATTGACGATGTCGGTGATGGCCTTGCCGGTGGCGCCTGTCAAACGACCGGAGCGAATGCCATCGGCAAAGGCGCTCATTGCCGCCAGCACGGCGTTGACCTCGGGCATGACGTCCTTGCCGTCCACCATCACCGGCGTGTTAGCCCGGTTGCGGAGCGCCGTGTGCAAGACAGCACGGCCTTCGGTGAAGTTGATGGGTTCACCGGAGAACATGGCTTCGCGCTTTGCCGCAACACCCGCCTCGTCGGCAAGCCGTTCCAGCAGCGCCATCACCTGGTCGTTGACGCCCGTCTTGGAGAAATCCATCAACAGGTCGTCGAAGGACACGCTGAAGCGCGCGAAACGCTCCGGGTCGGCAGCGAACGCCGCGCGAAGGTCGGCGGCGTTCGTGGAGGCGGCGGTGTTCTTCAGGTCTTTGACGATGGCCTGCATGTCGGTTCCTCGTGATCCGGGGGAGGGATGCACGGGAACCTATAAGCTTTCACTTCCAAATCAAGCCGCGTCTCAGCCGTCAGCCGCGCAGTTCGCGCCGCAGGATCTTGCCCACGTTCGACTTCGGAAGCTCGCTGCGGAACTCGATCAGTTTCGGCCGCTTGTAGCCGGTCAGGTTCGCAGCGCAGTGTTCCTTCAGGTCCCCTTCCGTGAGGCCGGGATCCCTCTTCACGACGAAAAGCTTTACCACCTCGCCCGAATGTGGATCCGGCACGCCAACTGCAGCGCATTCCAGGACCCCGGGATGCATGGCGGCTACTTCCTCGATCTCATTGGGATAGACGTTGAAGCCGGACACAAGGATCATGTCATTCTTGCGGTCGACGATATTGGTATAGCCGCGATCGTACATGTAGCCCATGTCGCCTGTCCGGAAGAACCAGTCTTCCGTCATCACCTTAGCGGTCTCGTCCGGGCGCTGCCAATAGCCAGACATGACCTGAGGTCCGCGAATA
>CAYNED010000179.1:0-6270 GCA_964396135.1 uncultured Neorhizobium sp. | reverse complement strand
CCCGCTACATGAAGCGCGCCGGCCGCGTCTGGATCCGTGTGTTCCCTGACGTGCCTGTCACTGCCAAGCCGACCGAAGTCCGTATGGGTAAAGGTAAGGGTTCGGTGGAGTACTGGGCATGCAAGGTCAAGCCCGGCCGGATGATGTTTGAGATCGACGGCGTGTCCGAGGAGATTGCCCGTGAGGCACTTCGTCTCGGCTCCGCCAAGCTCTCGGTCAAGACGCGCTTCGTTCAGCGCATCGCAGAGTAGGAGTAGGCACGATGAAAGCCGAAGACGTTCGCGGCCTCACGGCCGACCAGCTCAAGGACAAGCTTGCAGAGCTCAAGAAGGAGCAGTTCAACCTGCGCTTCCAGAAGGCCACCGGCCAGCTCGAGAAGTCCTCGCGTGTCAACGAGGTTCGCAAGGACATCGCTCGCGTTAAAACCATTGCCCGCCAGAAGGCGGCAGAAGCCAAGGCCTAAAGGAAGAACAATATGCCGAAACGCATTCTGCAGGGCGTCGTAGTTTCCGACAAGAACGAGAAGACCGTTGTTGTCCGTGTCGAGCGCCGATTCGCGCATCCGCTGCTTCAGAAGACGGTCCGCCGTTCCAAGAAGTACAAGGCGCATGATGAAAACAACCAGTACAAGGTAGGTGACGTCGTTTCCATCCAGGAATGCGCACCAATCTCCAAGGATAAGTCCTGGACGGTGATTGCCGCCCAGTCTTGATTGCAGAGAATTGCGCCGGGGCCTTGCTTCCGGCGCAGATTCCTGTATGAAGCACGCCATCGGCGCAGGACGCTCGGCAACGAGCGTTCTTTTGCTTTGAGCGCAGGGAAGGTCCTTTTGGGGAAACCACCTTGGCAAGATCCATCCCGCGCACAATGAAAATCTGTCCATAAGCCGGATCGGGGCGTTCGCGCGCCCGATCGTTCCGGTCATTAGAAAAAGGCGACCTGACATGATTCAGATGCAAACAAACCTCGACGTGGCGGATAATTCCGGCGCACGTCGTGTCATGTGCATCAAGGTGCTGGGCGGCTCCAAGCGCAAGTACGCTTCGATCGGCGACGTCATCGTCGTTTCGATCAAGGAAGCTATCCCGCGCGGCCGCGTGAAGAAGGGCGATGTGATGAAGGCGGTGGTTGTGCGTACCGCCAAGGACATCCGTCGCGCCGACGGCAGCGTCATCCGCTTCGACAACAACGCAGCGGTGCTTATCGACAACAAGAAAGAGCCTATCGGTACCCGTATCTTCGGACCAGTTCCGCGCGAACTCCGCGCCAAGAACCACATGAAGATCATCTCGCTGGCTCCAGAAGTACTCTAAGGGAGCGATACCGATGCAGAAGATCCGCAAGGGCGACAGTGTCGTCGTATTGACTGGCAAGGACAAGGGCCGCACCGGCGAAGTCCTTCAGGTTATGCCAAAGGAAGACCGTGCACTCGTGCGCGGCATCAACATGGTGAAGCGCCACCAGCGTCAAACGCAGACGCAGGAAGCCGGCATCATCAACAAGGAAGCATCCATCCACCTGTCGAACCTCGCGATCGCCGCGAAGGATGGCAAGCCGACCCGCGTCGGTTTCCAGGTTGTTGACGGGAAGAAGGTGCGAGTTGCCAAGCGTACGGGAGATGTGATCGATGGCTGAGGCAAAGTATGAGCCGCGGCTCAAGACCGAATACGTATCCCGCATCCGCGGTGCACTGAAGGAGCAACTCTCCTACAGCAACGAGATGATGATCCCGAAGCTTGAAAAGATCGTGATCAACATGGGCGTGGGCGAGGCGACTGCCGACTCCAAGAAGCCTACGGTTGCCGCCGCTGACTTGGCTGCGATTGCTGGCCAGAAGCCGGTTATCACCAAGGCTCGTAACTCCATCGCAGGCTTCAAAGTCCGCGAAGGCATGCCGATCGGCGCCAAGGTTACCTTGCGCGGCGCACGCATGTATGAATTCCTCGACCGCCTGATCAACATCGCGCTTCCGCGCGTTCGCGACTTTCGCGGCTTGAATCCGAAGAGCTTTGACGGCCGTGGCAACTTCGCCATGGGCATCAAGGAGCACATCGTGTTCCCTGAGATCAACTACGACAAGGTTGATCAGATGTGGGGCATGGACATCATCGTTTGCACGACGGCTAGGACCGACGACGAAGCACGGGCTCTTCTGAAAGAGTTCAACTTCCCGTTCCGTCAGTAACCGTAACGACGAGCGTAGAAAAGGAACTCCGATATGGCGAAGACTAGCGCAGTTGAAAAGAACAAGCGCCGCCGCAAGACCGTTGCCACCCAGGCTGCAAAGCGTGCAACCCTGAAGGCAACCATCATGAACCAGAGCCTCTCGATCGAAGAGCGGTTCCAGGCAACCCTGACACTCGCCGCTCTGCCGCGCGATGGCTCCAAGACCCGCATCCGTAACCGTTGCGAAGTCACGGGCCGCCCGCGCGCATTCTACCGCAAGCTCAAGATGTCGCGTATTGCGCTTCGTGAGCTGGGTAACCTCGGCAAGGTGCCGGGCATCGTCAAGTCGAGCTGGTAAGGAGATCGTTAGATGACCATGACTGATCCCCTGGGTGATATGCTCACCCGCATCCGCAATGGTGCCGCTCGTCGCAAGTCGACTGTCACGACGCCAGCCTCGCGGCTTCGCGCTCGCGTTCTCGACGTGCTGCAGGCCGAAGGCTACATCCGCGGCTATTCGGAAGTCGATTACGGTAACGGCAAGTCCGAGATCGAAATCGAACTGAAGTACTACGAAGGCGCGTCGGTGATCCGTGAGATCGGCCGCGTGTCCAAGCCGGGCCGCCGGGTTTATGTCTCGGTGAAGTCCATTCCGCAGGTCGCGAACGGCCTCGGCATCTCGATCCTTTCGACTCCGAAGGGCGTGATGGCCGATCACCAGGCTCGCGAACAGAACGTTGGTGGCGAGGTTCTTTGCTCTGTCTTCTAAGACAGGGCAGGGATCTCCATAGCGAACAGACAGGACAAAAAAATGTCTCGTATCGGTAAGAAGCCCGTTCCGGTTCCTGCTGGTGTTACGGCCTCGGTTGATGGCCAGAAAGTGACTGCCAAGGGCCCGAAGGGCGAGCTGGTCTTCGTTGCAAATGACGAAGTGAAGCTTGAACTCAACGACAACGCCGTTTCGGTGACCCCGATCAACGACAGCAAGGATGCCCGTTCCAAGTGGGGCATGTCGCGCACGATGATCGAGAACATCTTCAAGGGCGTGAAAGACGGCTTCGAGCGTAAGCTTGAAATCAACGGCGTCGGCTATCGTGCATCGCTCCAGGGCAAGAACCTGCAGCTGGCGCTCGGCTTCAGCCACGACGTCGTCTACGAACCGCCGCAGGGCATTTCGATTGCCGTGCCGAAGCCGACGGAAATCGTCGTCACCGGCATCAATAAGCAGCAGGTCGGTCAGGTTGCCGCGGAAATCCGCGAATACCGTGGTCCCGAGCCCTACAAGGGCAAAGGCGTCAAGTACGCCGAGGAACGGATCGTCCGCAAGGAAGGCAAGAAGAAGTAAGGATCACGCGAAATGGCTAGCAGGAAAGAAGCACTTTCAAAGCGCGCGAGTCGTGTGCGCCGCCAGATCAAGGCGGTTGCCAATGGCCGTCCGCGCCTGTCGGTTCATCGCTCGTCGAAGAACATCTATGTCCAGGTCATCGACGACGTGGCCGGCCGCACGCTTGCTGCCGCCTCCACACTCGAAGCTGATCTGCGCTCGAAGCTCAAGACTGGCGCTGATGTTGAAGCAGCGTCCGCCGTCGGCAAGTTGGTGGCGGAACGTGCAACAAAGGCCGGCGTGAAGGAAGTCGTGTTTGATCGCGGCGCCTTCATCTATCACGGTCGTATCAAGGCCTTGGCTGAAGCTGCCCGCGAAGGCGGTCTGAGCTTCTAACAAGTTTGCCCGGCGCTCCTTCGGGGCTGCCGGGCGAAATGCGGTTTATCCCGCACTCACAGTCGTCCCATCCTGGCCTTCCAAGGCGGGGGATGGTTGGCTCCCAGAAACTGCCCGTTGCACCCGGAAAAGAAAAAGGAAAAGGACAATGGCACAGGAAAGAAGAGGTTCTCGCGACGATCGCCAGAACCGCGAAGAACGCGATAGCGAATTCGTCGACAAGCTGGTCGCGATCAACCGCGTCGCCAAGGTTGTCAAGGGTGGCCGTCGCTTCGGCTTCGCAGCCCTCGTCGTCGTCGGCGACCAGAAGGGCCGCGTTGGCTTTGGTCACGGCAAGGCCCGCGAAGTGCCGGAAGCAATCCGCAAGGCGACTGAGTCGGCCAAGCGCGATTTGATTTTCGTGCCGCTGCGCGATGGTCGTACGCTGCATCACGACGTCAACGGCCGTCACGGCGCTGGCAAGGTTCTGCTGCGCGCTGCCAAGGCTGGTACCGGTATCATCGCCGGTGGTCCGATGCGTGCCGTTTTCGAAACGCTCGGCGTTCATGACGTCGTTGCCAAGTCGACTGGCTCCTCGAACCCATACAACATGGTTCGTGCAACCTTCGACGCCCTGAAGCATCAGGTTCATCCGAAGGACGTAGCAGCTCAGCGTGGCCTCAAATACGCAACGTTGCAGGCTCGCCGCGCCGCTTCCGGTAATTCTGCGGAAGAATAAGGAGAGCGATCATGGCCAAGAAAGCTACCCAGGCAGAAGCCAACAAGACGGTTACGGTCGAGCAGATCGGTAGCCCCATCCGCCGCCCCGCTGTGCAGCGCCAGACGCTGATCGGCCTCGGGCTCAACAAGATGCACCGGGTCCGCACCCTGGAGGATACTCCTTCGGTTCGTGGTATGATCCGTGCTGTCCAGCATCTCGTTCGCGTCGTCGACGAGAAGTGAGACGGGGGAAGTCATCATGAAACTGAATGAAATCAAAGACAACGAAGGTTCTACCAAGAACCGCAAGCGCGTTGGTCGCGGTATCGGCTCCGGCTCCGGCAAGACCGGTGGTCGCGGCGTGAAGGGTCAGAAGGCTCGTTCCGGCGTTTCCATCAACGGCTTCGAAGGCGGCCAGATGCCGATCTATCGTCGCCTGCCCAAGCGTGGCTTCAACAACATCTTCGCATCGGACTTCGTCACCGTATCGGTTGGCCGGATCCAGGCTGCGATCGATGCCAAGAAGCTCGACCCGAAGGCAACGATCGATGCGGCCGCTCTGAAGGCTGCCGGCGTGATCCGTCGTCCGAAGGACGGTGTACGCGTCCTCTCCGACGGCGAGCTGTCGGCGAAGGTCACGATCGAAGCGGCCGGCGCCTCCAAGGCTGCTGTCGAGAAGATCGAGAAGGCTGGTGGCTCCATCAAGCTTCCGGAAACGGCTACTGCCGAGTAAGTCATGATAGATCGCCCGGAGTGCTTCACACCGGGCGATTTTGCTCCCATATGTGAGCCTCACGATTCCGGGACCGATCGCACGGTCGCGCGTTCCGGAACCATACGGAAGACAGGGTGAGGCACCGCTTGCATTTGCGATCCCCGCCCGTTTCCAGAAACTGAATTTTTGACTGCTTTCCGGGCCCGGCCGTTTCCCGCCGCCGGAATATGTCAGGCGGAGAAATGCATGGCTTCTGCAGCGGAACAACTTGCCTCCAATCTCAATTTTTCGACCTTCGCAAAGGCAGAGGACCTCAAGAAGCGGCTGTGGTTCACGCTGGCGGCGCTCCTTGTGTACAGACTTGGTACGCATATCCCGCTACCCGGGCTGAACCCGGAAGCCTATGCGCAGGCCTTCCGTGGCCAGGCTGGCGGCATCCTCGGTCTCTTCAACATGTTTGCCGGCGGCGCCGTCGAGCGCATGGCGATCTTCGCACTGGGCATCATGCCCTATATCTCTGCGTCGATCATCGTGCAGCTGATGACCTCCGTGGTGCCCTCGCTTGAGGCGCTAAAGAAAGAAGGCGAGCAGGGCCGCAAGGTCATCAACCAGTACACGCGCTATGGCACGGTTCTTCTCGGAACGCTGCAGGCTTACGGCATTGCCGCCGGCCTCGAAAGCGGCAATGGTCTCGTTGTCGATCCCGGCTGGTTCTTCCGTATTTCCACGGTCGTCACCCTCGTCGGCGGCACCATGTTCCTGATGTGGCTGGGCGAACAGATCACCGAGCGCGGCATCGGCAACGGTATCAGCCTTATCATCTTTGTGGGCATCGTGGCCGAGATCCCGGCGGCGCTTGCCAGCTTCTTCGCCCAAGGCCGGTCCGGCGCGATCTCGACCCCCGTTATCCTGGGCGTGATCGTGATGGTCGTGGCGGTGATCGCCTTCGTGCTGTTCATGGAACGCGCGC
>CAYNED010000178.1:0-6274 GCA_964396135.1 uncultured Neorhizobium sp. | reverse complement strand
GGTCGAGTGAGGCTAAGTTCTCTGCAGAGCAGGAGACTTGCATCGGCGCAGCGTGTCCGGCATGGTGCCTTTGAAGGCCGCTTCGGCGGTGCAACAGACGACCCGCTTCTCGATGAGTGACAATCCCGAACGTATCTCGATGGCGGGCCGTCTCCGGAATAACTTCCTGACCGGGCTGATCATCTGTGCGCCCCTGGCAATCACAGTGTGGCTGACCTTTGGCTTCATCCGCTGGGCAGACAGCTGGGTAAAGCCCTATATCCCCACGCGCTATAACCCGGAGAGCTATCTCAACGTGGCCGTGCCCGGGTTGGGGATGATCATTGCGATCGTCTTCATCACCGTTATTGGTTTCCTCGGCAAAAACCTCATCGGCCGGTCGATCGTCAGCTTCGGAGAATCGGTTCTGCACCGCATGCCGCTGGTGCGCACCATCTACAAGAGCCTGAAGCAGATCTTCGAGACCGTGTTGAAGGAGCAGTCCACCTCCTTCAAGAAGTGCGGCTTGATCGAGTTCCCCAGTCCAGGAAGCTGGGCACTGGTGTTCATTTCCGGCGACGCCAAGGGAGAAATTGCCGCCCGGTTGAACGAGAACGGTGAGGAGCTTGTTTCGGTTTTCCTTGCGCCGACACCGGTACCGACTGCCGGCTTCTTGATGTTTGTTCCCCGAAGCAAGATCATCATCCTCGACATGACACCGGAGGAGGGAGCCCGTCTGCTGATCTCGGGAGGAATGCTGGCTCCGGATTATCTCCCGAAGGCAACGCAGTTGCCGGTCGTGCCCGCAGGCACTTAACCGGCCGCTAGAAACCGGACTGCTTCGTCGCGTCGGTGAAGGTAAAGGAGCGTGCGGGCGTTCCGTCCACGCTCGCTCGTCAGATCAGGATCCCTGTCGAGCAAGTAGGCCGCGTCCTTGCGGGCAATCTCCAGGAGATCGGAATGCGCCTCCAAGCTCGCGATCCTGAAGCCGGGCGTGCCAGACTGGCGGGTGCCCAGGAGTTCACCTTCGCCTCGCAACTTCAAGTCCTCCTCGGCAATCAGAAAGCCATCTTCGCTGTCGCGAAGAATGGACAGCCGCGCGTGCCCGGTCTCGCTGAGTGGTCCTTTGTACAGAAGGATGCAGGTTGAGGCTTCGGCGCCCCTGCCAACTCGCCCACGCAATTGGTGTAACTGCGCCAAGCCGAACCTTTCGGCATGTTCGATCACCATGATCGTTGCATCCGGCACATCCACGCCGACCTCGACGACGGTCGTCGCCACGAGCAGTCGAAGTTCTCCCGTCTTGAACGCCGCCATGACTGCATCTTTCTCGGCGCCGGCCATGCGACCGTGCACCAGACCGACCTCGTGACCGAACTCCTTGCTGAGGATCGAAAACCGTTCCTCCGCCGACATCAGCTCCGAGGCTTCGGATTCCTCGACAAGCGGGCAGATCCAGTAGGCCTTCTTGCCTTCCTTAAGCGCGGTCCGCAATCGCGAGACTATTTCTGCCGTTCGTTCGGTGGGCACTGTCACGGTGTTGATCGGCTTGCGGCCTGCCGGCTTCTCGGTCAGCTTGGAAACGTCCATGTCTCCGAACGCTGCCAGCACAAGTGTCCGCGGGATCGGTGTTGCGGTCATCACGAGCATGTGTGGAGAGATACCCTTGGCGGTCAGCCGCAGGCGCTGGTGAACGCCAAAGCGGTGCTGCTCGTCAACAACGGCGAGAACCAGGTTGCGATAGGTGACGGCATCCTGGAAGAGCGCGTGGGTGCCGATGACGATCTGTGCCTCGCCGCTCGCGATACGCTCGACAATTGCTTCCCGCTCGCGGCCTTTTGTGCGACCGGTCAACACTTCGACGCCAATACCCGCAGCAGTGGCAAGCTTGGTTATGGTTGCATGATGCTGGCGCGCCAGGATTTCCGTTGGTGCCATCAGGACAGCTTGGCCGCCGCTTTCCACCGCCGCGGCCATCGCCATCAAGGCGACCAATGTCTTGCCGGCGCCGACATCGCCCTGCAACAACCGCAGCATGCGGTCCGAGCCAGCCATATCCTTGAGAATGTCAGCGATGGCGGCCTCCTGGCTGGAGGTCAAAGAGAAGGGCAGGGCAGCGCGAATAAGAGCTCCTAGTTCGCCGCTGGACTCGACAGGGTGGCCCGGCACCTTCCGCAGTCTCTGGCGCACGAGAGCCAGAGATAGCTGGCCGGCGAGGAACTCGTCATAGGCAAGCCGCCTGCGCGCCGGCGCCCTTGGATCAATGTCGGCCGCATCACGGGGATCATGCAGGTCCCTGAAGGCGTGAGCAAGAGAGGCAAACCCTTGCCGTTCCGCAAGGGCAGGGTCGAGCCAGTCGGCAAAGTCTGGCAGGCGGAAAAGCGCTCCTTCAACTGCCTTGCGGAGGACCTTTGGTGAAAGCCCTGCGGTTAGCGGGTATACCGGCTCTACGAGCGGAAGGGTCTCGGCCTCAGATGCCTTTACCATGAAATCGGGATGGACCATCGAGGGGCGGCCGTTGAACCAGTCAACCTTGCCGCTCACCATTACCGTCTCATCGACCGAGAGCGTCTTTTCAAGCCAGTTTCCCTTCACGCGGAAGAAGGTTAGCGCCAATTCTCCCGTCTCGTCATGCAGGAAGACCCGGTATGGCATGCTGGACTTTCCCGGCGGCGGTGGCTGGTGCCGGTCTACCCTTCCTTCGATGGTAACAATCGCGCCCTGCGGCGCAAACGCTATTCCTGGCTTGTTACGGCGGTCAACGATCGATGCCGGGGGATGAAAGAGAAGGTCAATGACACGGCAGTCGTCCGCATCCTCGCGGCCGGTTACCCGCGCAATCAGGTCGGCCACCTTCGGGCCGACGCCGGGAAGGGATGAAACGGGTGAGAAAAGAGGGTCGAGGATGGCGGGACGCATGACCGGCAAAATGCGATGGATTTTGGCAGCTTTGCAAGGTGACGAAGTGGAAATTACGACCTATATCAGCGTCGCCACACAAGGACTTCTTTCATGACAGGACTCACGCGCAGCAGCGCGGACCTCAGCCCTCGCCGCCGCCGCATCCTTTATCGCTGCTGGCATCGCGGGATCCGTGAAATGGATCTGGTATTTGGCCAATTTGCTGAAGATCAGTTGGCAGGGCTTTCCGAGCCGGAACTGGATGAGTTCGAGGCGATCATGGGGGAAGACGACCATGATCTCAATGCATGGATCACCGGTGCCCGTGAACTGCCTGAAAAGCTGCGGACGCCGCTGTTTGCGCGCCTCGCCGCCTATCGGCCGGATTTCGATCCTGTTACCGCGGCCAACATGAAGGCGAAGTCAGAGCGATAGAATGATCCCAGGTTTCGACGCGAAGAAGATCGCAGGGGCCACGACGCCGCTGACCATCGGCAATGTGCCGCCTGGGATGGAAGCGCTGCTGCTGGCGGAGTTGGTGCGGGCAGGGCAGGCGGTGGCCTATGTGATGTCCGATGGCCAGCGAATGGCAGATATCGAGCAGATGCTGGGCTTCATCGCTCCTGACATTCCGGTCCTGACACTGCCGGCATGGGACTGTCTGCCCTATGACCGGGTATCGCCCAGTGCTCATGTCTCCGCCCGGAGACTGACGGCGCTGTCTGGCCTCATCGCTCATGCAAAGAAGCCGCATGCAGCGATCGTGCTGGTCACCGTAAACGCCATGCTTCAAAAGATCGCTCCAATAGACGTAATCGAGAGCCTCGCGTTCTCGGCACGACCCGGCAATACCGTCCGGATGGATGATCTCGCGGCCCGGCTGGAGCGGAACGGCTTCGAGCGCGTGCCGACGGTGCGGGAAGTCGGCGAGTTCGCCGTCAGAGGTGGTATTCTCGACGTTTTCGTGCCGGGGACCGAGGAGCCGGTCCGCCTTGATTTCTTTGGCGATACGCTGGAGACCATTCGGACGTTTGATCCAGCCAGTCAGCGTACCACCGGTCAGTCGCGGTCGCTTGATCTCAACCCGATGAGTGAGGTTTCCCTGACGCCGGACACAATCAGCCGTTTCCGGACGAATTATCTATCGCTGTTCGGCGCTGCCACGCGCGATGACGCCCTGTATCAGGCAGTGTCTGAAGGTCGGCGTTATGCCGGCATGGAGCACTGGCTCCCGCTCTTCTACGAGCATCTCGATACAGCCTTCGACTATCTGAAGGACTTCCGGATCGTAACCGACCATACAGCCCGCGAGGCAGCGACCGAGCGCTCGAAGCTGGTGACGGACTACTACGAGGCGCGGCGTGACAACGGTGTCGCAGGCAAAGGCGCGGCAGCACAGGCCGCGCCTTACAAGCCCGTGCCCCCTGGCCAGCTCTATCTCGACAGCAAGGCATTCTCGGGAGCGCTCGATTCCGCCAATGCCATCCGCCTGACCCCCTTCAACGAGCACGATGCAGAAAGCCGACGAGTGGTGGAACTCGATGCTCGCACTGGCCCGCGTTGGGCAAAGTCGCAGGCGGAGAGAGATGACCGGGACGAGCGCGTCAATGTCTTCGACCTTGCCGTAAGACATATAGCTGACAAACGAGCCGCCGGCGCGAAGGTGCTGATCACGGGCTGGTCGGCAGGGTCGCTGGATCGCATGCTGCAGGTACTGGAGGAACGCGGCCTCGGGCGCGTGAAGCAGATCGACAGCTTCGCCGAGCTCGACAAGCTCAAGAGAGGAGAGGCGGCTGCGGCCGTTCTGAGCCTTGAGGGCGGGTTCGAGACCGACGGACTCGTGGTCATTGGTGAGCAGGATATTCTCGGCGACCGTATGGTCCGCCGCGGCAAGCGTCGCAAGCGCGGTGCCGACTTCATCTCAGAGGTCTCGGGGCTGGATGAAGGCTCCCTGGTGGTCCATGCAGAGCACGGCATCGGGCGCTTTGTCGGCCTTGTCACCATCGAGGCCGCCGGCGCGCCGCGCGCCTGTCTTCAGCTGCATTATGCCGATGATGCCAAGCTGTTTCTACCAGTTGAGAACATTGACCTGCTGTCGCGCTACGGGTCGGACGCAGCGGAAGCTTCCCTCGATAAACTTGGCGGTGGAGCCTGGCAGGCCCGAAAGGCCAAGCTCAAGAAGCGGCTGCTCGACATGGCCGAAGGGCTTATCCGCGTGGCGGCAAGCCGCATTACGCGCCGTGCTCCGGTGCTGGCAGCACCAGACGGGCTCTACGACGAATTTGCCGCGCGCTTCCCCTATGACGAAACGGAAGATCAGGCGAACGCAATCGATTCCGTTCGAGACGACCTGTCGGCTGGCAAGCCCATGGACCGTCTTGTCTGCGGTGACGTTGGTTTCGGCAAAACCGAGGTCGCCCTGCGGGCTGCCTTTCTTGCCGCGATGAATGGCGGGCAGGTGGCGGTTGTAGTTCCGACCACGCTTCTCGCCCGCCAGCATTACAAGACTTTCAGGGAGCGGTTCCGCGGGCTGCCTATCCGCGTCGCGCAGGCCTCTCGCCTGGTGCCGGCAAAAGAGCTGAACCAGGTGAAGAAGGATCTTGCGGAAGGGAAGGTCGATATTGTTGTCGGCACCCATGCGCTTCTGGGGAGCGGCATCAGCTTTGCCAATCTGAGCCTGCTGATCATCGACGAGGAGCAGCATTTCGGCGTCAAGCACAAGGAACGTTTGAAAGACCTGAAGAGCGATGTGCACGTGCTGACCCTATCAGCGACGCCCATCCCGCGCACGCTTCAACTGGCCATGACCGGCGTGCGCGAGCTGTCGTTGATCACAACTCCGCCCGTTGACCGGATGGCGGTACGCACTTTCATTTCTCCTTTTGACCCTCTGGTGATCCGTGAGACGCTCATGCGCGAGCACTACCGCGGTGGCCAGAGCTTCTACGTTTGCCCACGCCTGGCTGACCTTCCGGACGTTCAGGCGTTCTTGCAGTCGGACGTGCCGGAACTGAAGGTTGCGGTTGCGCACGGACAGATGGCCGCCGGCGAACTGGAAGACATCATGAATGCCTTCTACGACGGCAAGTATGACGTGCTGCTGTCCACCACGATCGTTGAATCCGGTCTCGACGTTCCAACGGCGAACACGCTGATCGTTCACCGCGCCGACATGTTCGGCCTGGCGCAGCTCTACCAGCTGCGAGGGCGTGTCGGACGCTCGAAGGTGCGCGCCTTCGCCTTGTTCACACTGCCGGTCAACAAGCAGCTTACGACGTCCGCTGAGCGCCGTCTGAAGGTGCTGCAGTCGCTCGACACGCTCGGCGCGGGCTTTCAGTTGGCCAGTCACGACCTCGACATCCGCGGTGCCGGCAACCTGCTCGGCGAAGAGCAG
>CAYNED010000177.1:0-6327 GCA_964396135.1 uncultured Neorhizobium sp. | reverse complement strand
CGAACCTCTGACCCCCAGATTCGTAGTCTGGTGCTCTATCCAGCTGAGCTACGGGTGCGTGCAGCAAAACGGCTGTGCCGCTTGCGTTGCGTTCCTCTAAAGGCTCCTCAAATCGATTGCAAGCGCTTTTCCGTATGACGCGGATATTTTTAGCACGTCCGCCGAGCCAAGCCTCTGTCTCAGCTAGCCTTTTTCTTCAGGCACTAACGCGGTACTCGTCCAATGAAACCGGCCGGTCAGGGATTTCGATCCGGAACTGCGTACCCGGACCTGGCTTCTCTACCAGCGCGATCGTTCCTTCATGTGCCAGGATCAGTTCCCTCGCGATCGCCAGTCCCAGTCCCGTTCCGCCAGAACGAGCCGACCCACGGAAGGCGGCGAAGAGATTTTCTCGCGCCTTGCGCGGCATGCCAGGCCCCGTATCGTCAATGGTGATGCTGACAACGCTGCCGATGCGCTGAGCGACCAGCGTGATCCGTCGCACGGTGGCCGGATCTTCCGTATGGAAATTCGCAAGCGCCTGGGCAGCGTTGCGGCAGATATTGTGGATCACGCGAAACAACTGCTCGCCGTCCGCATCGATCTCAAGGTCAGGAGCAATCTGTTCAACGAATTCGATGCCGCTTTCAGGTTCGATCGCCAGAATGTCGCGCACCTCCTGGCAAAGATCCGCAAAGCGAAGGCGGCGGCGGCGAGGCGCGGCCTCGGTGGCTTGGCCGTAGGAAAGCACCTCGTTGGTATAACCCACCGCACGATCGATTGTCCGCAGGAGTTTCGGCGCAAAGCTCCTCACCATCGGATCTTCAACATCGACCAGGCGATCCGACATGAGCTGTGCCGAAGCAAGGATGTTGCGCATGTCGTGGTTGATCTTGGAAACGGCTAACCCGAGGTCGACCAGATTCTTTTGCTGCTTCAACGTTCTTTGTAGCTCAACCTGCATCGCAGTGAGGTGACGGCCTGCAACTGCAAGCTCTCCCCTCGCGTCATCGCCGTGAAAGACCCGCTGCGGATCGTCAGGACGTTCGGAAAACAGCTGCATGTTGCGCGTCAGGTTGCGGATCGGGCGGATCATCATGCGATTAATGGCGAGGAAGATCAGGACCGCGGTGATGAGTGAAATGACGAGCGACAGCGTGAACATCATTCGCGCGTAGCTCAGCATGTCCTTGCGCAACGCGTCGTCCGTCATCACCAGCTCAATGATCATATCGGTTTCGCCGATGGGGCCGAAAACGCGCATGACCCTACCGCCGCCGAGGAACAGCGTCTCCATGGCGTCCCTGATGGATACGAGAAGCGACACGTCGGCCAGGTCATACTGGTCATCCACCTGCGGGGGGACATCAACGGCAGCAAGAAGTCGGGAAGTGCCGTCCTTGCGAAGCGCGATGAGCTTGCCGCCTGTCGCCAGCAGGGTTTCGTCCTGGACGTTGCGGGGCAGATCCACTGGCTGCAGCCCATCGATAACGACGCCAGCCGCCGCCGCCGTGTCGAGGCGATCGCGCAACCAGTTCATCCGCATACCCGCCACGGAGGGAGCGAAGATCAGCACTTCTGCCAGCATCACGAAGACGACGGTCATCCAGAGCAACCGCCCGGAAAGGCCGCGGAACAGCTTTGGCATCGGCTCCGGGGCCGAGGAGGTGGGAATGGGGCCAATACCCGTTTGCGCTTCACCGCTCATGCGGTTCTCCAGCCTGCGATGCTGCGGACGCCCACAGCGGCAAATCAATCAATGCCCCCGCATTCCCTTTAGCAAGTTTTTCCGTCCCGAACAAACAAAGGGCCGGAAGACGCGCTTCCGACCCTTCTACGCACTAGATCATTCTGTGGATCAAAATTCCTCCCAGTCCGCGTCAGCCGCGGCGGATGCTGTAGCCGGAGCGCCCATACCGAAGGCCTTGGCGATCTTGCCGGTCATGGCGCGGGCGGGAGAGATTCTCGCCGGCTGATGGGAGGCTGCAACCGGCCGCGACGACGGCGCTGCTGCGTGTCGTGCAGGGCTTGAGGCGGTCGCCGAGGCATGATGCGTCGGCGCCACCTGGGCAGCGTGGCCGTGACCGATGTTGAAGCGAGAAACCATGGAGAAAAGGCCTGCGGCTTCCGACGACAGCTTCTGTGTCGCGGCGGAGGTTTCCTCGACCATGGCCGCATTCTGCTGGGTCACCTGATCCATCTGGTTGATGGCGGTGTTGACCTCCTGCAGGCCGGTCGCCTGTTCCTTGGCGGCAACAGCGATGGAATGGATGTGATCGTTGATGCGCAAGACCCTGCTTTCGATCTCCGACAGCGCTTCCCCGGTCTTCTGGACAAAGCGCACTCCGCCAGCCACTTCCTCGCCGGACTTGGTGATCAGACCCTTGATATCCTTGGCAGCGGCGGCCGATCTCTGAGCAAGCTCGCGAACTTCCTGCGCGACGACGGCAAAGCCCTTGCCTGCTTCGCCGGCACGCGCCGCCTCCACGCCCGCATTCAGTGCCAGAAGGTTGGTCTGGAAGGCGATCTCGTCAATGACATTGGTGATCTGCGCAATCTCACGCGAGGCCTGCTCGATCCGCTCCATCGCCTGGACCGCGCTTCGGACCACTGCGCCCGATTGCACAGCGCTTTCCTTCGCCTCACCCACCATGACCGTTGCCTCCTGGGCCCGCTCTGTTGAGGTGCGCACAACGGCAGTGATCTGGTCGAGCGCAGCTGACGTTTCCTCCAGGGCGGCAGCCTGCTGTTCCGTACGCTTGGAAAGGTCGTTGGTGGCGCTGCTGAGTTCGTTCGAACCATCGTTGATGGTGCTTGTGGAGAGCCGGACGTTCTGCATCGCGCTCCGCAGGCTTTCAACCGCTGCGTTCACGTTTGTCTGAAGTTCCGCAAAAGACCCGCGGAACTGGCCGGACATGGTCGTCGTCAAGTCTCCCTGTGCCATGGCCTGCACAACCCGACCGGTTTCCGAAACCCCGGCTTCAACAGCATTGAGGAGGCTGTCGACGTTGCGAGCAAAGTTGTCGAGGCTTTCGTCGCCGAACGTCTTGTCGATACGCTTGCTGAAGTCACCCTGGACGGCCGCGCCAACGACTGTCTCGATGCACCCGCGCAACTCATCGCTGCGAGCACGGCTGCCGTTTTCCTCCTCGTTCATGCGAGCAACTTCGATACCGTTGCGCTTGAAGACTTCAACAGCAGCAGCCATCTCGCCGACCTCGTCGGCGCGGCCAACAGAGGGAATTGCGGTCGCGAAATCGCCTGCAGCAATCCGCTTCATGCTTTCGGTGATCCCCGTGATCGGGCCGCTCAACTGGCGGCGCCCGAGGTAAAGCCCGAAAGCTGCACCGGTACCGACGCCAAGCAGCGTGATCGCCCCCACCAGCAGTATAATCATGCTGCTGAACCTGTCAGTCTCGGCGTCGACGGCTTCCAGTTCTGCCAGATCCGCCGTGACGATCTTGTCGATTTCAGCCTGGAAGGCTTTACGATTGTTTCGGTTGTCTTCGTTGTTGCCCTGCGCGTTGGCAGCTTCCGGGCTGACTTCAGCTCCCAGACGAGCAGTCTCCGTTCGGAAGGCCCTGAACTCGCTGGCCCGTTGCAAGAGGCTCTCGAAGCTCGCTTGCTGGCTTTCGGGGACGACAGCCTTCCATTCAGCCAGAAGCTTGTCCATGCTGTCGAGGCTCTTGAGCAAGCCGTCGCCAAACTTGGTCCCCTGCTCGGTCGTCTCGGAGGCATAGATGCCACGGGCATCCATAACGACTGCCGTCACGATACGATTGAGGCTTTCACCCAGATGAGCTCGATGGGCTGCGGCCTCATAAGCGTGCATCTGGGTCCTAAATTGCGACATGGCAAACAGCGACAGTCCGCCGACAATCAGCGCCACCGCACTCATCAAACCAACAAGAAGATTGATCTTGCCTCGAATTCTCATCGTCTTCCCTTTTCTACAGGCGTTACTGCGGTTCAGGGAAACGGTTGGTGCCGAGTGTTCCCAGTCCTGGTGCAAGATCTGGCATGTAGAAATTAAGGAACGCTTGAGGCTGTCTTCCCGCGAAAGCCCCAGCAGCCGGGGAAAATCTTTCACAACAAGCTGATTTTGCTAGAAGAAATGCCCGCGCATGTGCGGTTTCGTCAGTGACTGCGAATTATCATCCCTCATTTCAGCGGGAGGTGTAGTGCCAGCATTGGCGATGCCTGTTAACCTGCCCCAACTCTTTGAGCAGGCGAACGGTCGTATATTTGACTTTTCAGGGCAGTTGCTCTTATAAGCCGCGCATGTTCAGCCTTTGCAGGCTCGCGCTCGCGCGATCTATGGCGGAACGTCTCCGAAACGCTGTTGCCGCAAGGCAAATTCAAGAAGGGCCGCACACCGCGGTATTAAATAAATGTCTAAGCGTACCTTTCAACCATCCAAGCTTGTTCGCAAGCGCCGCCACGGTTTCCGTGCCCGGATGGCAACAACCGGTGGCCGCAAGGTTCTTGCAGCACGTCGTGCACGCGGCCGTAAGAGCCTCTCGGCTTAAGGGCCGGGCGTGCTCGTCAGTCGGGCGATGACCACTGACGAAAAAGCAAAGCCAACTGTCGGGCGGCTGAAAAGCCGGCCGCAGTTTCTTGCCGTGCGCGCCGGAGAGACGCGCCGAGGCCGGAACTTCCTTGTTGAAGTTCTCGATCGCGATGAGCCGGACGCTCCCGCCCGCGTTGGCTTCACTGTCACCAAGAAGCACGGGAACGCCGTCGAGCGAAACCGGATGCGCCGCCGCCTGAAAGAGGCAGTCAGACATTCTGCCGCGTTTGCAATGAAGCCGGGACACGATTATGTCATTGTCGCGCGGCGGGAGATCCTCACGGTGCCCTTCGCCGAACTGACCGCACAGCTTGTCGAGCGCATCAAGGCACGGCCGAAACCAAAGCGGTCCGAGGAGACCCGTTCCAGGAAAGCATGATGGAAAAAAACCGCAACTACTTCATCGCCATTGCCCTGTCGGTGGTCATCGTTCTTGCCTGGCAGTTCTTCTACATGAACCCGAGGATGGAGGCGCAGCAGCGCGCGCTTGAAGCCCAGCAGGCACTGCAGGGCGAGGCGCCCCAGCCCGTCGCTCCAGAAAGCCCCGGCGTCACGAGCAGCGGCGCACTGCCAGGTGGAACGCAGGCCGAGGCAACACAAAACCGTGAGCAGGCTGTTGCGGCAAGCCCGCGCGTTGAGATCGACACCCCTGCCCTTTCCGGCTCGATCAATCTGCTGGGTGCGCGTTTCGACGACCTGAAGCTGCGCGAGTACCACGAGACTGTCGACGACAGCAGCCCGATCATCACCCTTTTCTCCCCCGCCAATACGGCTGGCGGCTACTTTACGGAACTGGGCTTCGTTCAGAGTGAAACATCCGGCGCCGTACCAGGCCCGACGACAGCCTGGACACTTGCCAGTGGCGAGAAGCTGAGCGTCGATACGCCGGTGACGCTCTCTTTCACCAACGAAAAGGGCGTCGTCTTTACGCGCACGATTTCCGTCGATGATCACTACATGATCAGTGTAACGGACAGCGTTCAGAACCCGACGGGCGAGGCACTGACGCTTTCGCCTTATGGGCGGGTTACGCGCTACAACAAGCCGGCAACCCCTTCAGTCTA
Organism: uncultured Neorhizobium sp.; assembly: GCA_964396135.1. Lineage (GTDB taxonomy): Bacteria > Pseudomonadota > Alphaproteobacteria > Rhizobiales > Rhizobiaceae > Neorhizobium. Next base: position 714 of record CAYNED010000177.1, on the reverse strand, counting down.
CGTCATCCATGAAGGCTTCATCGGCGTTCTCGGTGAAACCGGCCTGGTTGAAGAAAGCTACGGCGATGTCGAAGAGGAAGCCATTGCCAACCAGAAGGCAACGGGCGGCTGGATCGGCATCACGGACAAATATTGGGCTGCTACGCTCGTCCCACCGCAGTCGCTGCCTTACGATTCCCGCTTCTCGCATTTCAAAGATGGGCAGCCGCGTTATCAGGCTGACTTCCGCAGTGATGCATTGACGGTTGAGCCCGGTCAGTCGGCCGAGGTCAAGAACCTCGTTTTTGCCGGCGCCAAGGAAGTGCCGCTGGTCGACCGCTATGAAGCCGAATATTCGATCCCGCGCTTCGAACTCCTGATCGACTGGGGCTGGTTCTACTTCATCACGAAGCCGATGTTCCACCTGATGGACTTCTTCTTCCGCTACTTCGGCAACTTTGGCGTCGCCATCCTGCTGACGACGATTGTCGTCAAGGCCATCTTCTTCCCGCTGGCCAGCAAGCAGTATGCATCCATGGCCAACATGAAGCGCATGCAGCCGAAGATGGAAGAGCTGAAGGCGAAGCATGGCGATGACCGCATGGCCATGCAGCAGGCCATGATGCAGCTCTACAAGGAGGAGAAGATCAATCCGATTGCGGGCTGCTGGCCGATCCTCCTGCAGATCCCTGTGTTCTTCGCGCTCTACAAGGTGATCTACGTCACGATCGAGAT
>CAYNED010000176.1:0-6366 GCA_964396135.1 uncultured Neorhizobium sp. | reverse complement strand
CGGCATGCTGATGGGAGCGATTGCCAACATGGCGCCGGAGAAATTTGCCGGGATCATTGCCGCCGTTCCCTTCTTCGATGTGCTGAACACCATGCTCGACGACACGCTGCCGCTCACCCCACCGGAGTGGCCCGAATGGGGCAATCCACTGGAGTCGGAAGAAGAATACGGCTGGATTGCCGCCTACAGCCCATACGACAACGTCGACAACAAGCCATACCCGCCGATCCTGGCGATCTCCGGCCTGACGGATCCGCGCGTCACCTATTGGGAACCGACAAAGTGGATCGCCAAGCTGCGCGAGAAAGCGCCTGAAGCCGGCCCCTATCTCCTGAAGACGAACATGGCGGCAGGGCACGGAGGCAAGTCCGGCCGCTTCCAGCGCCTGGAGGAAATCGCCTTCGAATACGCGTTTGCGATCAAGGTCGCGGGGAAGATGTAGGCACCACTACCATCGCGTGGCGACACGAAGCGGGTGGAACCTCCATAGCCGCCGGCGAATTGACTGCGCAACGAAGCGGTGGGAACGGACATGATTTCGACGCGATGGTGGATCCTGGTGCGCTACCTGCGGCGGCTCTGGGTCCGGGCGACGCTCTATTGCCTCGTCGGTGTTGCGGTAGCCGTGGCGGCGATCCTCGCTGATCCCTACATGCCCTCCGACCTGCCGCGCAAGGTCGGTGCCGACGCCGTCGATTCCATCCTGTCGATCATCGCCTCCAGCATGCTGGCGGTGACGACCTTCTCCATGACCACCCTCGTCTCCGCCACCACCGCCGCCTCATCCAGCACCACGCCGCGCGCAACCTCCCTGCTTCTCGAGGATACGACGGCGCAGCGGGCGCTTTCTACCTTTCTCGGCAGCTTTCTCTTCTCGCTGGTCGGACTGATCGCGCTCAACACCGAGCTCTACGGAGCGGGCGGACGGTTCATCCTGTTCATCGCGACGCTGGTCGTGGTCGTGCTGATCGTCGCCACCCTTTTGCAATGGATCGACCATCTTGCAGGACTAGGGCGGGTCGGCGAGACGATCAGCCGGGTGGAAAAAGCCGCCGCGCGGGCCTATCACGCGCACCGGCGCCTCCCCTATCTCGGCTGCCGACCGTTGCTGGAGGACGTGCCAGACGGCGCGATCGAGATCTATCACGACAACGTGGGCTACCTTCAGCACCTCGACGTCCGGGCACTCTCCGACATTGCAGAGAAGGGAAAGCTGGACATCTATGTCCAACGCCGTCCGGGCGGGCATTGCGATCCTTCCACGCCCATCGCCTGCGTCGTAATGCACGATGCCAGCGCCACCTATGATCCGGCACTGACGGCAGGTATTCGGGCCGCCTTCACGCTCGGCGAGCGCCGATCCTACGATCAGGATCCCCGCTTTGGCCTGATTGCCCTTTCGGAAATCGGATCACGCGCGCTCTCCCCCGGCATCAACGACCCCGGAACCGCAATCGACGTCCTGGCTACCCTGGTGCGGGTGCTGGTTGCAAAGGGTCCAGAGGAGCAGGAAGAGGAGGACCGGGAAATTTCCTATCCACATGTCCATCTTTCGCCGCTGCGGGAGGAAGATCTCATCGAGGCTGCCTTCATGCCCATCTCACGCGACGGGGCAGGTTTGGTGGAGGTGTCGATCCGCCTGCAGAAGGCGCTGTCAGCAGTCGCCGCTGCCGCCCACCCAGGCATGCGGCCTGCCGCGCTGCGGCTTGCGGCGATGGCACAACAGCGAGCATTGGACACATTGGAGTTCGAGCCCGATCGGGAGCGGCTCCTTACGGAGACCGGCGCGGCTGCGGTCGTCTGATGGTCGGCGTGCATGGCACAACCCGAAGGCGCAAATCAGCGCATGCTGCTATTCACGAATCTGTCAAGAGTCCGATTCGCTCGACCTGCGCTCGCCGCAAGCTTCACGCAAGGTTCCCTCGTTAACCATTTCTTAACGAATGAACCAGGTGTCTTCCCATGAAGATCGACAGCGGCCTCAGCGGCTACAGCTACCATAACCGTCCGACCGACATCGAGCGGCGCACGGAGGAAGCTCCGTTGCGGGAAAGCGATGGCCCTAAGCGCACCAATGCCTTCACAGTAGAAAGCAGCACGCTCCTGTCCAACTCGCTCGCCAAGGCGCTCTGGCTCGGTGTGGAAGTCAAGAGGACCGGCGAACCGGTGGGAGCCATCCCTGCCTCCCTGCCTCAGGCGGAAGAATGGGTCTCTGACCGGTATCGCGAGTTCAGCGAGTTCTAACGACCAGCACGCGCTTCAATGGGAGCGCGTCGGCTTCGAGTGATCGTGCCCATCCTGCAGGCTGACGTCTCCGTGACTGTGGCCGGCATGCGGATCCAGAGACAGAACGCCATCTGCTTTCCATTCCCTCCATGATTGGCGCAGGATCTGCACCGAGGACGATAGGAACAGGCCAGCCATGATGGCGGCGACGACAAGATCCGGCCAGGCGGTGGCCGTTCCCCAGACACCGAAGGCTGCGATCATGACGATGACGTTGCCAATTGCATCATTGCGCGAGCAGAGCCAGACGGAGCGGACATTGGCGTCGCCGTCCTTGTAGTTCATCAGCAGCAGGACGCTGACGAGGTTGGCAGCCAGTGCCAGAAGGCCGATGATGCCCATGACCGGCGCTTCCGGCACGCCGCCCTGGAAGACACGCCATATCGTCGAGCCGAAGACCCACAGCCCCATCAGGAAGAGGCTCAGTCCCTTGGCCGCGGCAGCTGTCGTACGGACGCGGATGGAGGCGCCGATGACGGCAAGCGAGATGCCGTAGGTAACGGCGTCGGCAAAGAAATCCAGCGCATCCGCCTGGAGCGCCTGCGAGCGTGCCATCTGGCCCGCCGTCATCTCGACGAGAAACATCGTCGCGTTGATGGCGATGACGGCCCAGAGCCGCCGCTTGTAGTCCGTGGAGAGGCCTTCGAATGTTGCGTGTTCGTGCCCGCAGCCTGCACTCATGATCGTCACCCTTTGCTTGTTTTCCGTTTGGTGACACCATAGCTAATGCCTCTAGCCACTATAGGTTCAAGAGGAATTTCCAAGAAAATGTATTCCATTGGTGATCTGTCCCGGCGCACCGGGGTCAAGGTGCCGACGATCCGCTACTACGAGCAGATGGGGCTGATCAGTGCCGCGCATCGCTCCGAAGGCAACCAGCGACGCTACGAGAAGGCCGACCTGGAGCGGCTTGCCTTTATCCGCCACGCCCGGGATCTGGGCTTCGACATCCCTGCGATCCGCAACCTGATTGCCCTCAGCCGCCACCCGGAAAATCCGTGCACCGGGGCTGACCGCATCGCCGAGGATCACCTGTCGGAGGTGCGTGACAAGATCGCGAAGCTGAAGAAGCTGGAACAGGAGCTCGAGCGCATCGTCTCCCACTGCGGCGGCCATTCGGTGGAGGACTGCTATGTCATCCGGGCCCTTTCGGACCATGGGCTGTGCGAGGCGGAGCATTGAAGCAATTGACAAGCTAAAATTTCCGGCGCATCTATCGCTGCATGATCGACGCACGCGCACCCATCTCCTGCACGTATTTTTGGGCCTACCGGTAACGGGCGGCTCGACAGATCACAATGTCAACAAGCCGCCGTCAGGCGGCTTTGTTGTTTCAAGACGGCTCCTCCTGACGGCACAGAACTCAAGAGGAAGCTGAAATGACCGAAGATACCGAAACCACCCTCCCCCGTCCGGCGGTCGTCACCATCCGCGCCGCCAAGCGCCATGATCTTCCCGAACTCAACGAGATGATCGCGCTTCTCGCCGCTCATCATGGCGACGCTGCCGGAATGACGCCGGACAAGCTGGAGCGCGACCTGTTCGGTCCGATGCCCTGGATCCAGGCGCTGGTGGCCGATAGCGGCGACGGGCTGATGGGTTATGCCATCCTCGTACCGCTCTACAGGGCCGATACCGGCACCCGCGGCATGGACCTTCACCACCTTTTCGTGCGCGACGGCCAGCGTGGCAACGGCATTGGCCATCATCTCGTTTCGCGCGCCCGCGAGATTGCCCGCACGGCCGGCTGCGACTACCTTTCCGTCAGCGCCGCCACGGGCAACTTTGCCGCCCACCGCTTCTACGAGCAGCTCGACTTCCGCCCTCGTCCGGTGACTGGGATGCGCTATATGCAGGCGATCGCCTGATGTCCCGACGAGGTACCCGATGACGCGCATTGCAATCGCACTGACACCCGAGTTTGCCGATTGGGAATGCGCGCTGTTGATGGCGGTGGCGCGCAGCTATCTTGGCGTCGAGATCGTGACGGCTTCGCCAGGCGGCGGGCCCGTTACCTCCATGGGCGCTTTGAAGGTCACGCCGGACATCGCCTATGCCGAACTCGACCCTGCAGCCTTCGACGCACTTGTCATTCCCGGCGGCCTTTCATGGGAAGCAGGCGAGGCGCCGGACTTCACCGCTCCCGTGCTTGCCTTTCACCAGGCGGGCAAGGTGGTGGCAGGCATCTGCGCTGCAGCGAGTGCCCTTGCCGCGACGGGTGTTCTGAACGCGGTCGCCCATACCGGAAATTCGCTGGCTTCCCACAGCAAGTACCGCGGCTATGGCGGCCACGGGCTTTACCGGGACCAGCCGCAAGCGGTCTCGCATCAAGGCATCGTCACCGCGCCCGGCAGCGCGCCGGTGACCTTTACCACCGAAGTTCTCAAGGCACTCCGACTGTGGACGGCCGAAGCAGAGACCGAGATTGCCGCCTTTGCCCGCGAGCATCGCACAGCTTCCTGACGATGCTCCCGGACCCTACTTGCTCTGCCGCATCAGGCCGAGCCTGATCTGCTTTTCGATCTCGATGATCGCAAAGAAGGCCGCGCCGACGCCCACGATCAACAGACCATCCATGAAGGGGACCGGGCGGGTCCCGAGGATGGTGTGGAAGAGTGGCAGGTAGGTGACGAGGAACTGCGCGGCGACAATCACGACAACCACCAGCCAGACCACAGGGGTGCCACGTACTGCGGCCCAGGTCAGAGACGTGCCGTGAATGTTGCGGATAAAGAAGAGATGGAAGATCTCCAGGACGACGATCGTGTTCATCGCCATGGTTTGCGCCAGGGCAAGCGGATAGCCGCGTTCCGCGGCGTAGCTGAAGACACCAAACGCGGCGCAGACGAAGAGGATCGCCACAAGGAGGACATGCCAGACAAGGACGCCGGACATGATGGTGGCATTTCTCGGTCGCGGCGGCCTTGCCATGGTCCCCGCTTCCGTTGGTTCGAATGCGAGGGCAAGGCCCAGGGTGATTCCGGTAATGAGGTTGATCCACAAAATCTGAACTGCGGTGATCGGTAATGCGAGGCCCGCGAGCAGGGCAAGAATGACGGTCGCCGCCTCACCGGCATTGGTCGGCAGTGTCCAGCTGATGACCTTGCGGAGATTATCGTAGACCGTGCGACCCTCGCGGACGGCTGCGGCGATGGTTGCGAAATTGTCGTCGGCGAGCACAAGATCGGCTGCTTCCTTCGCCGCTTCCGATCCTTTCAAGCCCATGGCGATGCCGGCATCGGCGCGCTTCAAAGCGGGTGCATCATTGACGCCGTCGCCGGTCATGGCAACCGACAGGCCGTTGGCCTGCAGCGCCGTCACAAGCCGCAGTTTGTGTTCCGGGCTTGTGCGGGCAAAGACATCAACCGTTGCCACCTCCAGCGCCAGCTGCGCATCGTCCAGCTTGTCGATGTCGATGCCGGTGAGAACGCGGCGGCTGTTCTCCAGACCGATCTGCCTGGCGATCGCGATGGCAGTGCCCGCGTGGTCGCCGGTGATCATCTTGACCCTGATTCCGGCGGCGCGGCATTCTGCCACCGCAGCGACGGCCTCCAAACGCGGCGGATCAATCAGTCCAACGAGGCCGAGGAAGGTCAGGCTGCCGGAGAGGCTCTCCTTATCGATCTCCCGCCCCGCATCCCGCTGTTCCGCAAGTGCCAGGACGCGAAGTCCTCGCAGTGCCATCGCTTCGGCCCGTTCGTGCCAGTGGTCGTAGTCCAGGGCGGCGCACATTCTCAGCACGCGCTCAGGCGCGCCCTTGACATAGATCACGTTTCCATCGGCGCCTTCGGTGAGGACCGCCATGTAGCGGTGGCGGCTGTCGAAGGGGATGGCATCCAGCCGCCGCGCCTCACCGCGGTGCCCGGCCTTCCCAGCGAAGGCAAGAAGCGCTCCCTCCATCGGATCGCCCTCGACCGCCCATTGGTCGTCACACAGGTTGAGCGCCGCATCGTTGCAGAGTGCGGCGGCGGAAGCCAAACGCGACAGATCCCCTGCCGGCAAGATTGGGCCTTTGGGCGCATAGCCTTCACCGCCGATCTCGAACACGCCCTCGGGCGTTTCTGCCGACGCCACGACCAT
>CAYNED010000175.1:0-6371 GCA_964396135.1 uncultured Neorhizobium sp. | reverse complement strand
CGAGATCGCTGAGGTTCGGCTTCAGCGCGAAGAACAGCGCGATGCCAATCAGCAGGAAGGGGATGGCTGCGGCCAGCATTGTTGCCGGTACAAGTGACGCGAGGAGGGCGCCTAGAATGCCGCCGAGGATCGCCATCAGCGCCATCGGCATCTGCTTCCTGAGGTTGATATGACCGCGGCGGGCATAAGCGATGGTGGCGGACGCAACGCCGAACTGAGCCTGCAGCTTGTTCGTTGCGATCGATTCGAGCGGTGGGATCCCGGTGATCAACATCACGGGGATGGTGATCAGGCCTCCGCCGCCGGCGATTGCATCAACAAAGCCAGCAATAACGGCGGCCGCAAAAAGCAGCGCCAGGAGGTGTAGGGCAAGATCGTGCAAGGGAAGGCCAGGACGTTAAGAGATGGGCGGGATGCTCAGTCGCTCTCTGCCACCGTAGAGGTCTGCTGGCAACGGGCAGTTCTAAAGAACCTTGCGCACTTGTGCGGCAACCAAAGCATTATATGTTGCCGCAGCCGATCACCCGGCTCCACCCAATCTTCAGAGCGTGAGCATGCACAAGGTTATTTTCGACACCGATCCCGGCATTGACGATGCGATGGCGCTGCTTTTCCTGCACCGGCACCCGCAGATCGACCTGATTGGCGTGACGACGGTGTTCGGGAATGCACCGATCGACCTCACCACCCGCAATGCCCTTTTTCTGAAGCAGGAATGGGGCATCGCTGCGCCTGTCGCACAAGGTGCTGGCGAGACACTCGACCCTTCCCGGAAGGAAGGCCATTGGCCCACCTTCATCCACGGTGAAAACGGCCTCGGCGATATCGCCATCCCGGAAGAGATCGCCGCAAAGGCCGACCAGCGTCCCGCCTGGCAGTTCATCATCGAAACCGTGCGGTCGCAGCCGGGCGAGGTTACTCTCGTCGCAGTCGGTCGCATGACCAATCTTGCACTGGCACTGAAGGCGGATCCGGATTTCGCGGCCCTGGTGAAGGAGGTCGTTGTCATGGGCGGCGCGTTCGAACTGAACGGCAATGTCAGCCCCGCGGCCGAGGCGAACATCCACGGCGATCCCGAGGCTGCAGATCTGGTGTTCACTGCGCCGTGGCGGGTGACGGTGGTGGGACTGGACGTGACGTTGAAGACGGTGATGACGAGTGGCTTTCTCGCCGAGATGGCGTCCGCGGGTGGAAAGCCGGTGCAACTGCTTTCCGACATCTCGCAGTTCTACATCGATTTCTATCGTCACCGTGTCGGCGACGGCATGGTCGTTCATGACAGCTGCGCCTGCGTCTACGTCGTGTCGCCGGAGCTTTTCACAACCCGAAGCGGTCCGATCCGCGTGGTCTGCGGCGGGATCGCTGACGGTCAGACGATCCAGAAGCCTGACGGTCGTGTTTTCCCCCCTGGGCACTGGGACGGACATCCAAGTCAGCTGATTTGTACCGATGTCGACGCCGACCGGGTCTTGGAAGTTCTGCGCGCAGCCATCGTCGAGGGCAGGGCCGCCTAGCGAGGCTCAGTCGTTGCCGGCGGCAGCCGCCAGTCGGTCCAGATCGGGCACAGTCACGTGGCGATTGTTTTCGATTTGGATGATGCCTTCCTTGCGCAACTTTGTCATCTGGCGGCTTACCGTTTCGATGGTCAGCCCCAGAAAATCGGCGATGTCCGCACGCGACAGCGGCAGTTCGAAGATGTTCTTGTCTTCCGCCTCGGGATCGCTGTGGCTGGCGATCAACGACAGGAAGCTTGCAACTTTCTCCTGCGCCGTCTTGCGGCCAAGCGTCAGCATCCAGTCTCGTGCCTCGTCAAGATCCTTCAGGGCCTGGTTGTGCAGATGGTGCTCGAGTTCGGGCGTCTCGGCGATCAGCCGCTCGATCGCGCGCCGCGGGAAAACGCATATCTCCGTATCCGTCGCCGCTTCCGCCGCCATCCGGCTTTCCCCGAGGAAGGGACGTCCCATGAAATCGGGCGCGAACTGCAAACCGACGATCTGCTGGCGTCCATCCGCCATCACCTTTGATAGCTTCACCACGCCCTTCAGGATGTTGCTGTAGGAGGAGACGTTCTCTCCCTGGCCGATGAATTCGTTGCCGGCTTCGATCCTGCGGCGCGAGGTGTGCTTGTTCAGTTCAACCAGTTGCACCGGTGTCAGTGCGGAACAGATCCCGCCATGGCGAGCCTCGCACGCGCGACAGACTGGCGGAGGGTTGGCGTGAGAAAGGTGTCTGCTCGGCATATCCATGAATACTGTTCCGGTTTCGCGGCTGCGGAATAGTGTTGATCTTCGTCAAATTCCGCCCTCACGAATTGATCTGCATCAAAAATCGGGAAAACTCTGCTGATGGCCGTGTTGATGCGACGGGTCTGGGATGAACGATAACAGCTGGTTGGTATGAACTAGGACCTCAGGGATGAAAGCGCCGTTCCATTCGATTGCTGTTTGAGCAACAGTGGACTCACAATTGGGCTGCCAATCAATCGTGCCGGGAACACGGGGATTGGCATTTGCCGCTGTTTTCCCTATGTGGGGCTGAATCGACTATTTTAGAGGACATTGGCGTGACTGCTACATTTGACAAAGTTGCCGACATCATTGCGGAAACGAGCGAAATTGACCGCGAGACGATCACGCCGGAGAGCCACACGATCGACGATCTGGGCATCGACAGCCTCGACTTCCTCGACATCGTTTTTGCGATCGACAAGGAATTCGGCATCAAGATCCCGCTCGAGCAGTGGACGCAAGAAGTCAACGAAGGCAAGGTTTCAACTGAGGAATATTTCGTCCTCAAGAACCTCTGCGCCAAGATCGACGAGTTGAAGGCGGCGAAAGGCTGAGACGCCGTTCGCAGGCATCGCATGCTGCTTGAGTATTTCCAGATGATCGACCGGGTGGAGGGCGTTGACCTTCCCGGCAAGGTGCTGAAGGCACGGTCGGTCGTTCCGGCGAAAAGCCCCGTCTTCGAAGGACATTTTCCCGGCATGCCGCTGGTTCCCGGTGTTCTATTGATTGAGACCATGGCACAGGCGTCCGGAATGCTCGTTCTCGCGGTGACGGACTTTGCCGCCATGCCGTTCCTGATGTCGGTTGATGGCGCGAAGATGCGCGCCTTCGTAGAGCCGGAGGCCGTACTCGACATCGAGGCGTTTCTGGAGCATGAGGGTTCCGGTTACGCCGTCACGAAGGCGAAGATCACTTCGGGCGGCAAGAAGGTGTGCGACGCGCAGCTGAAGCTACGCACGATGCCGTTCAGTGAGGTGCCGCTTGCCGACATCGTTCGCAAGCGTGCTGAAGAAGTCGGGCTCATGGACGCGCTTCAAGCTGGCGCGTGACCGCCAGACAATGAGGACAGGATGAGCAAGTCTGACAATGATGTGGTGATCACCGGTGTCGGGATTGTCACCTGTTACGGCGTCGGCAAGGAGCCGCATGTCGCGCTGCTGTCGGCCGCCGAGGCGGACCCGCCGCGGGTCGAAACGGAGCGTTTCAAGCCCTATCCCGTCCATCCGATGCCCGAGATCGACTGGTCGCAGCAGATCGCCAAGCGCGGTGACCAGCGGCAGATGGAGAACTGGCAACGGCTCGGTGTCTTCGCCGCCGGCCTGGCGCTTGACGATGCCGGCCTGAAAGACAATGCCGAAGCCTGCGCCACGATGGACATGATCGTCGCGGCCGGTGGTGGCGAGCGTGACATCAAGGTGGATTCGCTGATCGTGGACGAAGCGCTGAAGCGCAACGACCGCGACGTGCTGCTGAACGAGAAGCTGACGACGGAACTGCGCCCGACCCTGTTTCTGGCTCAGCTCTCCAATCTGCTCGCCGGCAATATCTCGATCGTCCACAAGGTTACCGGCTCCTCCCGCACCTTCATGGGCGAGGAAGCGGCTGGCATTTCCGCTGTAGAGACCGCCTATCACCGCATCAAGTCCGGCCAGTCGACGCACTCGCTGGTCGGTGGCGCCTTCGTCGCGGAACGCGCCGACATCATCCTGCTCGTCGAGGGTATCCGTGCCCATGCGACCGGCGACTGGCACCCGCTCTGGCAGCGGTCGCCTGAAAATGGCGGCGGCATGATCATGGGCTCCGTCGGCGCTTTCCTCGTTCTGGAATCACGTGCGAATGCCGAAGCGCGTGGCGCTCATATCTATGCCACGATCGACGCTGTCGAAGGTGACCGCGGCAGCCGGGGCGATGGCAAGCTCGAGAAGCGCCTCGAGCGTCTCGCCAAGCTTGCAGGCGATGTCGATGCCTCCGACACGTTGGTGTTTTCCGGCGCAAGCGGATTGGTTGATCCGACCGCGCGCGAACGTGACGTGATCCAGAAATCCTTCCCCGGTGCGACGTTACGCGGCTATGGCGGGGTGACGGGCCACGGCATGGAGGCACAGTTCCCGCTCGGTCTTGCGCTTGCGGCGCTTGCGCTCGACGGTGGGCTTCGCGTGCCTTCGTTTGATTCCAGCCTTGAGCAGCCGATGCCGTCGCCGGCGAACCGCGCCGTGGTGACGACGGTTGGCTATACGCGCGGCGAGGGCCTTGCGGTCCTGTCGCCGAACGCGTGAGGAGAACGACCATGAGCGATAACCGCTTCACCGATCATCTCGGTCGCCCAATCATCGCCGTCACCGGCATGGGCGTTATCACCTCGCTGGGGCAGGGGCTGCAGGATAACTGGGCCGCGCTCACCTCCGGCACCTCGGGGATACACAAGACCAGCCGCTTCCCGACCGAAGGTTTGTCCACGCGCATCAGCGGCACCGTCGATTTCATCGATGTCCCGGCCGACAATGCTGTGGAGCGCTCCTATGCCTTCGCGCGCGAGACGACCGCGGAAGCATTGGTACAAGCCGGACTGTCTGGCGACTTTGAAGGTCCCCTTTTTCTCGCAGCACCCCCGGTCGAGCCGGAATGGTCGGCGCGTTTCGCGCTTGCCGATCGTGCACCGCCGTCGCAAGCCGAAGGTGACGCGTATGACCGTTTCCTCACGGCAATGCGGGAGCGTCCGGACCCGGCCTTTCTGGAAGCCGTCCAGTTTGGTTCGATCTCGGAACGCCTTTCCGACACCTTCGGAACACGCGGCCTCCCGGTCACCCTGTCGACCGCCTGCGCTTCCGGTGCCACCGCCATTCAGCTGGGTGTTGAAGCGATCCGCCAAGGCCGCACCGACCGTTCGCTGGTCGTCGCAACCGATGGTTCCGTCAGTGCCGAGGCGCTGATCCGCTTTTCGTTGCTCTCGGCTCTTTCCACGCAGAACGATCCGCCGGAGAAAGCTTCCAAGCCGTTCAGCAAGGATCGCGATGGGTTCGTCATCGCCGAAGGGGCGGCAACGCTTGTGTTGGAATCGTTGGAATCCGCCATTGCGCGCGGGGCGAAGGTGCTCGGCATCCTCAAAGGCTGTGGGGAGAAGGCGGACCACTTCCACCGGACCCGTTCCTCACCGGACGGCGGCCCGGCGATCGCGACCATTCGCGCGGCGCTGGAGGATGCTGGCATGGACGAAAGCGGCATCGGCTACATCAATGCCCACGGGACCTCGACGCCAGAAAACGACAAGATGGAGTATGGCTCCATGCTCGCCGTCTTCGGTGATCGTCTGAAAGACATTCCGGTTTCGTCGAACAAGTCGATGATCGGCCATACGCTGACGGCCGCCGGCGCCGTCGAGGCCGTATTTTCGATCCAGACGATGCTGACAGGCACGCTCCCGCCGACGATCAACTATGTCAATCCGGATCCGACCATCATCCTCGATGTAGTGCCAAACCAGAAGCGGGATCAGCAGGTCAAAGCTGTACTTTCCAACTCCTTCGGCTTTGGCGGGCAGAATGCCAGCCTTGTCATGACGCTAGAACCGGCTTAGAGACCGTCGCCAATCCCTTCTGACGATCTGGAACGCCTTCGGGCGAAGGAAGACCTGTTATGCGCGCTCTGCAACTGATTGACGATCGCAAACTCGAAGCCGTGGATATTCCCGAACCGGAAGCCCCTGGTCCGGGTGAAGTCACGCTCCGCGTCAAGGCGGTAGCGCTTAACCACATCGACGTGTGGGGCTGGCGGGGCATGGCTTTTGCGAAGCGCAAAATGCCGCTGACAATTGGCGCGGAAGCCTCCGGGGTCGTCGAAGCCATCGGTCCAGGTGTCTCCAATGTCTTGCCTGGGCAACTGGTCTCCATCTATGGCGCACGCACCTGCGGCGTCTGCAAGCCCTGCCGGGAAAAGCGCGACAACCTCTGTGAGAACGTGTCGGGCGTTCATGGCTTCCATCTGGATGGCTTTGCACAGGAGAAGGCCAACCTGCCGGCACGGTTGCTGGTGCCAGCACCACCAGGCGTTGATGCGGTTGCCGCGGCTCTGGCACCGGTTACCTTC
>CAYNED010000174.1:0-6404 GCA_964396135.1 uncultured Neorhizobium sp. | reverse complement strand
TGCCACGCCGCTATATCGACTACCCGGATGCCTATGTGGGTTGGAACTGGGTCTCCTCGATCGGCTCCTATATCTCCTTCATTGGCGTCATCATCTTCCTGTTCTCCATCTGGGAAGCCTTCGCCAAGAAGCGGATCGCAGGTGACAACCCGTGGGGCGAGGGCGCAAGCACGCTCGAATGGCAGCTGTCTTCGCCGCCGCCGTTCCACCAGTGGGAACAGCTTCCGAAGATCCGCTGATATAAATGACAACAGGGCACCGTTAGCGCGGTGCCCTGACAGGCAAGAACAGGACGGCATGATGACGGTAATCGACAATCACGAGACTGCAGGCGTTGACGGAGGCTTCCACCTCTCTGAAGCCGGTGCTCGCGATTTCTTTGAGCTTCTGAAGCCCCGCGTCATGTCGCTGGTGGTGTTCACGGCGTTCGTCGGGCTGCTGCTTGCCCCAGGTGAGATCAATCCGGTTCTTGGCCTGATTTCCATCCTGTGCATTGCCGTGGGTGCGGGGGCCTCGGGCGCGCTCAACATGTGGTATGACGCAGATATCGACGCCGTGATGTCACGCACCGCCAATCGCCCCATACCGACCGGTCGGATAGAGCCACGGGAGGCGCTTGCCTTTGGCGTGACGCTCTCCGTCTTTTCCGTCATGATCCTTGGCCTTGCGGTTAACTGGTTTGCCGCTTCGCTTCTCGCATTCACAATCTTCTTCTATGCCGTCGTCTATACGATGTGGTTGAAGCGTTCGACCCCGCAGAACATCGTCATCGGCGGTGCTTCCGGCGCTTTCCCACCCATGCTCGGCTGGGCCTGCGTTACCGGCGGCGTCTCGCTGGACAGCGTCCTCCTCTTCCTGATCATCTTCCTTTGGACGCCGGCGCATTTTTGGGCGCTCGCGCTCTTCAAGATGCGCGACTACGGTTCCGTCGGGATCCCGATGATGCCAAACGTGGCTGGCGAGCGGTCCACCAAGTTGCAGATGATGGTCTACGCGGTGCTGACCGCGGTGGTCGCAGTCGCCCCCTATTTCACCGGTCTTGCCAGCGCAGGGTATGGTCTCTTTGCTGCTGTTCTCAGCGCGATCTTCATCTACTGTTCCATCGCCGTCTGGCGCATGCCGGATGGCGATGAGAAGATGATCGCAGCCAAGAAGATGTTCGCCTATTCGGTGTTTTACCTCTTCGCCATCTTCTCCGCATTGCTGGCCGACCACTTTGCCGGCGGTGTCGCGGCAATTGCAGGAGGCATGCTGTGATCGAAACGATCAAAGTGACCGAAAACCAGAAGAAGTCGCGGCGCAACCGCAATATCGCGCTTGGTCTGGTCCTGGCAGGCCTCGTCCTGCTCTTCTACATCATCACCCTCGTCAAGATCGGCGGGTTGGGTAGCTGAGGAGGTCGAGATGGCTGATACGGTGAGCGTTCAAGGGAGCAATCGGCTTGGCAACGGCACGATCCTGGCCATGTGCCTCGTGTTCGTGGGCTGCATGGTTGGCATGGCCTACGCAGCCGTTCCGCTCTACCAGCTTTTTTGCCAGGTGACCGGCTATAACGGCACGACGCAGCGGACAGAGCAGTATTCCGAGGTCATCCTCGACCAGACAATGCCGGTGACCTTCGATTCTAACACGTCTAACGGCCTCAACTGGGACTTCAAGGCTGCGAAAGGAATCACCCCGAAGATCGGCGAGACGGTGCAGGTAAACTTCACGGCAACCAACCGTTCCTCTACGCCGACGACCGGTACGGCCGTGTTCAACGTCACGCCGATGGAAGCTGGTGCCTACTTCAACAAGGTGGAGTGCTTCTGCTTTACCGAAACCACGCTTCAGCCGGGTGAGACACTGGAAATGCCGGTGGTCTTCTTCGTCGATCCTGAGATCGCCAAGGCGGACGAAACAAAGCATATCAAGACGATCACGCTGTCTTACACCTTCTACCCGTCGCAGCCGTCAAAGCCGGTTGCAGCGGTCGAGGAAAAGGGTAAGCCGGTCAATGGGCAACTTTGAGAGGATTCGCCGTCTTTCTGGCGAGCAAGTAATGATCCGGGGATTCTGACATGGCCGACGCGCATCAGAAACAACATGACTACCACATCATCGATCCGAGCCCTTGGCCGCTTCTTGCGTCCATCGGGGCGTTCGTCATCACCTTCGGTGGCGTGGGGTACATGCGCTACCTGAATGGTGGTGAGTTCAACATGCTTGGCGTGAACTGGGCCAGTCCGTGGCTGTTCTATATCGGGCTTGCAATCATCCTTTACACGATGGTCGGCTGGTGGAGCGATACGATCAAGGAAGGCCGCGAGGGTGCCCATACGCGGGTCGTTTCGCTGCACCTGCGCTATGGCATGATCATGTTCATCGCCTCCGAAGTGATGTTCTTCGTCGCCTGGTTCTGGGCCTTCTTCGATGCGAGCCTCTTTGCAAACGAAGCCATTCAGGCATCGCGTGTTGAGGCGCTGGGCGGACAATGGCCGCCTGTCGGGGTTGAGGTTCTGGACCCCTGGCATCTGCCGCTCTACAACACGGTCATCCTGCTGCTGTCGGGCACCTGCGTTACCTGGGCGCACCACGCTTTGCTCCACAATGACCGCAAGGGTTTGGTGAGCGGCCTCGCTCTGACCGTGGCTCTCGGTATCCTGTTCTCCTTCGTCCAGGCCTACGAGTATGCGACTGCCCCGTTCGAGTTTTCAAACTCGATCTACGGCGCAACCTTCTTCATGGCCACGGGCTTTCACGGCTTCCACGTCCTGATCGGTACCATCTTCCTCCTCGTCTGCCTGATCCGTGCGATGCGCGGCGGCTTTACGCCCCAGCAGCATTTCGGTTTCGAGGCGGCGGCCTGGTACTGGCACTTCGTCGACGTCGTCTGGCTCTTCCTGTTCTTCTCCATCTACATCTGGGGCGGCTGGGGCGCACCTCTCGCCCATTGATCTGGCGAGCGTTGATTACCAATTGGCAGGAGGGGCGGCGAAAGCCGCCCTTCTTCATTTGAGGGTCTTGGATGAAACACGGTACGGAAATGCTGAACGACAAGAACGAGGTTCGACCGGCAAGCCGGATGAAGATCGTCGTGACGTCCGTGCTGGTGCTTCTCACGTTGGCGCTCCTTCTGACGCTGGGAACCTGGCAGGTCCAGCGGTTGCAGTGGAAGGAGCAGCTTCTGGCCGATATGGCAGAGCGGCAGCATGCGCCGCCGGTAGGGGCCGACGAAATCCGCGCGATGCTTGGGAGCGGTCGGGACATCGAATACCGCACGATGCGGGTCACTGGACGGTTTGACCACGGACGCGAGCGACACTTCTTTGCCACGCACGAAGGGCGCACGGGTTTCTACGTCTACACGCCATTCACGCTTCCCAGCGGGGATGTCCTCTTCGTCAATCGTGGCTTCGTGCCCTACGACCTGAAGGATCCGGTGCTACGTGAAGAAGGTCAGGTCGAAGGCGAGGTAACGGTGAGCGGCTATGCCCGGTCCCGCCTCGCGGGCAAGCCCTCGGCCATCGTGCCTGACAATGATCCGGCGAAGAACCTCTTCTACTGGAAGGATCTTGATGCCATGGCCGCGACGGCGGGGCTGGATACGGCTCGCGTCCTGCCCTTCTTCATGGATGCCGATGCGTCGCAGGCGACCCCTGGAGGCTGGCCGCAAGGGGGCGTGACGCAGTTCACCCTTTCCAACAACCATCTCCAATATGCCGTCACCTGGTACGGCCTTGCAGGCGCTCTTATTGCGGTGGTTATCGGGGTTGTCTGGCGTCGCCGCCCGTTTGCGCGCACCAGGTAACATGAAGTTTTCATTGGCGAGCGGGAGTTGCTCGCTTATATGAACGGCATCGCCGAACTCTTTGCAGCGGAACGGAATGAATATCCACGTTGATCAGACAGTCCAGAAGCCGCCGCTGACGATCCGACTCTGCGGGCCGCGCGGGTTCTGTGCCGGCGTCGACCGCGCCATCCAGATCGTAGTGCTCGCGCTCAAGGCCTATGGCGCGCCGGTTTATGTCCGCCACGAGATCGTCCACAACCGCTATGTGGTCGAAGGGCTCGAGGCAAAGGGCGCGGTCTTCGTCGAGGAACTGGATGAAATTCCAGAGGAGCACCGTGCGCAGCCGGTCGTGTTTTCGGCGCATGGCGTGCCGAAGTCGGTTCCGGCAGACGCGCAGGCCCGCAACCTCTTCTATCTGGACGCCACCTGTCCGCTCGTCTCCAAGGTGCACAAGCAGGCCATGCGCCATCAGCGTCTCGGCCGCCACGTGATCCTGATTGGCCACGCAGGACATCCGGAGGTGATCGGCACCATGGGACAGTTGCCGGAGGGCACGGTGTCCTTGGTCGAGACGGTGGAAGATGCTGCCGTTTATGCACCCTTGGACGCCGACAACCTCGGCTTCGTCACGCAGACCACGCTTTCGGTCGACGATACCGCGGGCGTGATTGCCAAGCTCCAGGAGCGCTTTCCGAACCTCCAGGCGCCCGCCGCGGACTCCATCTGCTACGCCACCACGAACCGGCAGGATGCGGTCAAGGAAGCTGCACCCGGTTGCGACCTCTTCATCGTCGTCGGAGCGCCGAACTCGTCCAATTCCAAGCGCCTGGTGGAAGTGGCGCTGCGCGCCGGCGCGGCCCGCTCGCTGCTTGTTCAACGCGCTTCGGAGCTAGATTGGGATGCCATCGGTCCGATCGCCACATTGGGCATTTCCGCCGGTGCCTCTGCTCCCGAGGTCATCGTCGAGGAGATCATCGAAGCCTTCCGGTCGCGCTACCATGCAACCGTCGAACTGGCCATAACGGCCGAGGAGACCGAAAACTTCCTCGTCAATCGAGAGCTTCGCAGCGTTCCTCTCACCCGTGAAGACATGGCCTTCGTCAACGGGTGACGTTACCCTTTCTCATGAGCTACAACTGCCGGTGATTCCGGCAGCCGCCTTTTTGCGGTTGCTGGCTCCCTTCCCTGACTGCGAGAACCCACGTGGCCGTTTATACCGATATCACCGAAGACGACCTGAACGCCTTCCTCACCCAATACGAGGTAGGGGAGCTTACGTCGTACAAGGGCATTGCCGAGGGCGTGGAGAACTCCAACTTTCTGCTCCACACCACTCGTGAACCGCTGATCCTGACGCTCTATGAAAAGCGCGTGGACAAGGATGACTTGCCGTTCTTTCTGGGCCTGATGCAGCACCTCGCCGGACGCGGACTCTCATGCCCGCTACCCCTGCCGCGCCGCGACGGTCAATTGCTTGGCGAGCTTTCGGGCCGCCCGGCTGCGGTCATCTCTTTCCTGGAAGGGATGTGGTTGAGAAAGCCGGAAGCAAGACACTGCCGCGAGGTCGGCAAGGCATTGGCACAGATGCACATCGCTGGCGAAGGCTTTCAGCTGAAGCGCGAAAACGCTCTGTCGCTTGCCGGCTGGTCGATGCTGTGGGACAAGTCGGCCGCAAGAGCCGATGAGGTGGAGCCGGGGCTGCAGGATGAAATCTCCGCCGAGCTCGCGCATCTGGAAGCGCATTGGCCGCAGGATCTACCCGCTGGCGTCATCCACGCCGATCTTTTCCAGGACAACGTCTTCTTTCTCGGCGACGAGCTTTCGGGCGTCATCGACTTCTACTTCGCCTGCAACGACTTCTACGCCTACGACGTGGCGATCTGCCTGAACGCCTGGTGCTTCGAAAAAGACGGATCCTACAACCTGACCAAGGGCATGGCGCTCCTGGAAGGCTATCGGGAAGTTCGGCCGCTTTCGCCGGAAGAGATCGAGGCGCTTCCAATCCTTGCCCGCGGTTCGGCTCTGCGCTTCTTCCTGACGCGTCTCTACGATTGGCTGACGACGCCGGCCGGCGCTCTCGTGGTAAAGAAGGATCCGCTGGAATACCTGAAGAAACTGCGCTTTCACCGGGCAATTGATTCCGCCCTCGAATACGGCATTGCACCGGACCTCGCATCATGAAGCACGTCGATATCTTCACCGACGGCGCCTGTTCCGGCAATCCCGGCCCAGGAGGCTGGGGCGCGATCCTTCGCTACGGCGAGGTGGAGAAGGAGCTCTTCGGCGGCGAGGCCAACACGACCAACAACCGCATGGAATTGCTGGCTGCCATCACCGCGCTGGACGCGCTGAAGGATGCCTGTGAGGTCGATCTTCATACCGACAGCAAATATGTGATGGACGGCATCTCGAAGTGGATTTTCGGCTGGAAGAAGAACGGCTGGAAGACGGCAGACAAGAAGCCTGTGAAGAATGGTGAACTCTGGCAGGCGCTCGACAAGGCCAACCAGCGCCACAAGGTGAAGTGGCACTGGGTCAAAGGCCACGCGGGCCACCCGGAGAACGAGCGCGCCGACGAACTGGCAAGGCTCGGGATGGCACCCTTCAAGAAGCGCTAAGGCCGACTCTCTTC
>CAYNED010000173.1:0-6422 GCA_964396135.1 uncultured Neorhizobium sp. | reverse complement strand
GCCGACCAGCAACAGGATCACCGCCTTCAACCACAAGCCCATCAGGATAAAGTAGACAACAGCTGGAACCCAAACCAGGGCTGCTCCGACTGCGGGAAGCAGGGAAAGGAAGGCCATGACCACGCCCCATAGAAGCGCCGGCTGAAGGCCGAGCGCCCAGAAGGCCACACCGCCGATGGCGCCCTGGATGATGGCGATGATCACGTTGCCGCGGACCGTCGCACGGACAACAGAGGTGAACTTGGCCATGAACTTGCTGGTGTGAGAATCGCTCAGCGGTATTGCCCGCCCCACTGCACGTGCCATGGAGCGGCCGTCGCGAAAGAGGAAAAACAGGAGGTAGAGCATCAGGCCAAAGGCGATGACGAATTGTACCGTATTCTGTCCCAGGCTCAGTGCCTGGCCCGCAAAGAAACTGCCGCCGCGCATCAGAGGGGCTGAAATCTGCTCCCGCAGTTCCTGAAAACCTCCGATCTCGATCGCCTTCAGGCGCTCCTGAACAAAAGCCGGCAGCGCCTGCTGCAACTGCGCGAGAAGCTGCCTGATGTCGATCTCGCCGCTGCTGACGCGCTGGTAGAGCTCGTTGCCCTGCTGAACCAGGGAGGTGAGGATGACCAGTCCCGGCACAATGACGAGGCAAAGGCATATGAGCACAGAAAGCGCAGCGGCCGCATTCTCGCGACCCTTCAATCCCCGTTCAATCCTGATGTGCAGCGGGAAGAAGAGAATTGCAAAGACGAGGGCCCAGAAGATCCCCGAGTAGAATGGCAGGATAATTGCGATGAACGCGAGCGTTACCAATACGAGGAGAATGTGGAAGCCTACGCGTTCGATACCCATTCCACCTGTCCATCATGTCTTCGGGCTGACCGTTGAAGCTTGGCCATTGCTTGTCTGAAGCGCCAACAGCGCCAGTTGCCGCTAAAGATAACGTTTCCATCGGGAAAGGGTATAGCGCCCCGCTTTGACTTTCATCCGGAACCACCGGATGGCGAGCCGGTTCTCCATTCTATCTGCTAGATGATTGCCTCACAGGGAGAAGCGGACGTGAATATACGAGAGATGGTCTCAACTCATCCCCGGGTTCAGGGAAGTATCAATGAGGCGCTGCTGCGCTGCATTGAGGAATGCCAATCCTGTGCGCTGATATGCACCAGTTGCGCCGATGCCTGCCTGTCGGAGGAGATGGTCAGCGAACTGGGCGCGTGCATTCGCAAGAACCTGGATTGCGCTGACCTCTGCGCCGCCACGGGGTCGATTGCGCTCCGTCGAACCGGAAGCAACGACGAGGTACTGCGTGCCACAATCGCGGCTTGCGCGGAAGCTTGTCGCGCTTGCGGAGAGGAATGCGCCAAGCACGCCGAGATGCATGATCATTGCAGGATTTGTGCAGATGCATGCGCACGCTGCGAGGAGGCGTGCAAAACGGTCGTTCATTGACTGCTTTGATGATGATAGCCGCGTCTTCACCCGGCTATCATCGAATATCCACTGGAGTGCCTTACGCCGCCTTCATTGCATTGGGCAGGGGGATCTCGACCTCGATCTCGAGGATCGAAACGTCCTCGTCGCGATCCATCCTCACCTGCACCCGGTCTGCGTCGACCTCCACATGCTTGGCGATGACGGCAAGGATTTCCTCGCGCAGAATAGCCACGAGGTCAGATCCGGCAGAAGCTCTCTCATGTGCAAGCAATACCTGTAGACGTTCCCGCGCGAGGGGTGCAGAGGTCTTCTTGCGGAATAGGTTGAATATGCTCATGCCGCCTTCCTTCCGAAGATCTTGCCAAGCAGGCCGCGCTTTTCGCCAGGAATGGTGATGGGCAAAGTTTCGCCGGCAAGTCGCCTTGCCGCATCAAAATAGGCCATCGCAGGGGCACTCTTGGCATCGGACAGTGTGACCGGCGCGCCGACGTTCGAGGCTTTGAGCACATCCATGCTCTCAGGAATAATCCCGAGCAGCGGAATCGAGAGAATGTCGAGAACGTCGTCCACCTTCAGCATGTCACCGCGTTCGGCGCGATTGGCATCATAGCGGGTCAGCAGAAGGTGCTTTTCCATGCGCTCGCCCCGTTCCGCCTTCAACGTCTTTGCGTCCAGCAGACCAATGATCCTGTCTGAATCGCGAACGGAAGACACTTCCGGATTGGTGACCACAACAGCTATGTCGGCGTGACGCATCGCGAGCGTTGCGCCGCGTTCGATCCCGGCAGGGCTGTCGCAGATGATCCAGTCAAAGTACTTCTTCAGTTCCCCAATGATGGTTTCCACGCCTTCCGGGGTGAGGGCGTCCTTGTCACGAGTCTGCGATGCCGCCAGCAGGAACAGCGTTTCCAAACGCTTGTCGCGGATCAGCGCTTGCGGAAGCTTTGCCTCGCCCTGGATCACGTTGACCATATCATAGACCACGCGACGTTCGGCACCCATCACGAGATCGAGGTTGCGCAGGCCGACATCGAAATCCACGACGACGACTTTCTCATTCCGCTGTGCGAGGGCCGCGCCCAGTGCAGCCGTCGAGGTCGTTTTGCCGACGCCGCCTTTGCCGGAAGTAACTACAATAACCTTCCCCATTCTGCTCTCCTGTTTTCCCTGGCCGCCCCGGCTCAGCTGATTGTTTCTGCCATGATCACGTTGCCCTCGAGCCAAAGCTGGACAGGTTGTCCGCGAAGGCTGGGCGCCATGTCTTCGGCCATTTGATAGATGCCGTCGATCGCCAGCAGTTCTGCCTCCATCTTGCGGCAGAAGATGCGCGCGGCCGCGTTGCCAACCGAGCCGGCCATGACCCGGCCTCGAAGCGCACCGTAGATATGCACAGAGCCACCTGCGATGATCTCTGCACCCGAAGCGACCGATCCCACCACCGTCACATCGCCTTCCGGGAAGATGACCGATTGGCCCGACCGAATAGGCTCTTGAATCACGATCGACTGCACCGGCGCGCGTGCTTCGGCGGTGGCAGGTTTGGTCGGTTGCGTCGCCGGTGTAGCGCTTGTGTCCGTGGATGGTGGTTCGAAATCGGCGACCGGCCTGCCGCCTTTCAAGATCGGTGGCATGCCAGGGCTCAGCATGGAGGGGCGTGCACCCTCGATCCCCATGATGCTGACGCCCCGCTGCCCAAGGCCAGCGATCAGTTCGGTCAGTTGCGTCCTGTCGATATCCAGATCGGAAACGTCCACGACGACAGGACGTCCGAGGAAGAAGCCGGCCGAGCGAGCAGCAAGATCGTCCAGTCGCAGCAGCCATTCATGGAGCGGCAGATCTGGGGAAAGGACGACCGCGAGGAAGGAGCGGCCCTTGATACGGATTGAGCGAGCGTCAGTTAGCACTTTGGTCATCTTGGTGAAGAATGTGTTGATTATGTCTAGCGGCGATTTGGTTAACAAAAGGTTAACGCCGCCGTTCTCGATTAACACATTGAAGGCTTCGCGAGCCTATCCATCCTCACGTTGCCGTATTGCCGCACCGCCGCTGCTGTCGATAACGATCGGCCCTCATCTCTCCCGGCAGGCAGCTTGCAGAACCGGATTGTCCGCCTCCAGGTCGACCCATTGCGCACCGGTCACTGTGCCATCTTCGGCAACGGTGACGTCGTTGCCCAGAAGATCTGCGCGACGATTATTGGTGCAGTCGAAGAGAACCCTGACCTGGGTCGGAAGCTGCCAGCGGGCAGAAAGAATGACGTCTACCATCACCTGGCCTGGCTGGTTTGGATGACGTTGAGCGCTTCTGGTATCGACAGCCGTGAAGCGATCGACGACCGGGCGGTAATAGGACCATGGGCGCCAGAAGGCGTGGTCTTCGTTCAGCCAAGCTACCTCCACACCGGCAGGCATCGCATTGGTTGCGCGCGAGAACCAGCTGTACTCGCTCCAGATCGCATAGGAGAGCATGCCTAAGCCTGCGGCGGCGGGAACTATCCATTTCGGAAGCAGGCCACGACTGAGCCACCGGAGCGCCATTGCAATTCCAGCGACGGCGAGACCCGCCACGAAGGCAGCGATCAACTCGAATATCATTCAGGGATTTCCTTCTAGGATCGGGCCGCGCCAGCATTGGCCAGCGCAGATTGCATAGTTCGCACAACAACGAAAGCATCCCTGAGGTGGGAACGTTCGAAGTCTCCAAGGTCATAGGGGCCCAGGTAGTTGTTGGGTAAACTGCCGGCCTTCACTTGTGCCGCCTGGTTTCGAAGCCGAAGTTCAGCGATCAGATCGTAAGCTGCAAGCAGATCTCGCGCGCCACTCTCAGAGATGATTCCAGCTTCCTCCGCCGTCAGCAGTCGTGCGCGTGTGTTGACGGCTGTGAGACGCCCCATCAGGGCGTAGACCCGGCCCAAGTCGACCACGGGAACGACGCCGTTGTGCTTCATGTCGATCTGGTTGCGATGATCCCCTGACCGGATCGTTGCGAAGCCTCGCAGCAACCCGAGCGGCGGAGCGTGCTTCAGGGAGTTGCCAATCATGTGCGCCACGAAGATCGAGTTCTGGCTTGACTGTTCGAGCGTCTCCGCTTGCAGTTCTTCAAACAAGGAGATCTTGCCGCTGATGGGGCGCAGGTCGAACATGACGCTCGCTAGCATCTGCGCCATCGGCTCCGGCGTCTGGATCCATTGCCGGAAGTAGTTGCGCCACACGCTCACGGGTTGGCACCAGCGGGGGTTGGTCGCCATCATGTCGCCAGGGCAGAAAACATATCCGCAGGCATCGAGCCCTTCGCTGACGAAGCGTGCAAATTGCTCAAACCAGGGGCGGTGGCTCTGCCTGAAGCTGTCATCAATGAAGATACAGTTGTCCTGGTCACTGACCCCCGTCTGCTCCTGTCTTCCCTGGCTGCCGCAGGCGAGCCAAAGGTAAGGCACCGGAGGAGGACCAAACTGCTCTTCCGCAAGCGCGATCAGGCGACGGGTCACCGCATCGGCAACATCGGTGATGAGGCGTGTAACCACTTCGTGGGCATGGTTGCCGCCCACTAGCTGCACCAGCAGTTGGGGTATGCGAGCCGTGACTTTGGGCAGGTCGGCCGCTCCTGCGGCACTTGATATCTCGCCGACCATCGATGCTGCCGAGATCGCGAGATAGCGGGTGAGGTCAGTCTGCGTGACCATGCCGATGATCTGATCACCGTCCATAACCGGCAGATGCGCGATCTTTCGCTCCAGCATGAGGTTCAGGACATCCGAGACCAGTGCATTGTTATCCAGTCCCACGGGAGAAGCCGTCATTACGGCAGCGACAGGCGTTGATGCAGGATCCAGGCCTTCGGCAAGGACACGAGCCGCGAGATCCCGGGTCGTGATGATCCCGACCAAGCTGTCACCATTGACGACCCCCAGGCTCGAAACCCGCCGGTCCCGCATCACAATCGCCGCATGCTGCACCGTATCGCGAGGCGTGCACACGAGGGGCGGCGACGACATGAGTTCGCTGACCTTGCGCAGAGCCAGGTCTGCCCGCCGATTGTCGCCGGCTTTGCCTCGGGTAAAGAAGCGGCTGTAGACGGGATAGTCATTCATCAGCCGCTTGAATTCGGAAGGCGGCAACAAAAGAAGGAGAACATCCGTTAATGCCGTGGCATTGGTGGCTGCTCGTCCGTCGGCCAGAAGGCCACGCTCGCCCAATGTATTGCGGGCGAAGAGTTGTGAAATGAGACTGCCCGAGGCGTCTCTGACTTCGACACTTCCATCCATGATCAGGAAGAGGCCTGGAAGCGGTTGGTTGAGGGCGTAGATTGTGCTGCCAGCTTTTAACGGGCGGGGCTGAAACCGCTGAATTACCCGTTCCAGCTCATCCCTCGGCAGGCTGTCATAGGGATGGACCGTTTCCACGAACTTGGCGATGTCTGAAACGGCATCCGCCATAACAAGCCTCTCTCGATTGGCCGTCATCGGCCGAACGGCCTGCAGAAAAAAAACGGGCGGCTCACGCCGCCCGTTCTCTTGTCAGTGCGTGTCAGTGACCGGTTGCTGCACCGGCGCCACGGGGAACGCGGATCGATTCAACCAGGTCCTGTACATGCTGCGGAGGAGCCTGCGTCATCATCGAGACAATGTAGGCCGCTGCGAAGTTCAGCAATGCACCGATGGGACCGAACGCTGCCGGCGAGATGCCGAACAGGTAGTTGGCGGGTACATTCTCGAGCATGTTCGTACCTGGAATGAAGAACCAGCCCTTGTAGGTGAACAGATAGACGCAGGTCGAGATAAGGCCGACCAACATGCCAACCGTTGCGCCGGCGGAGTTCACCCGCTTCGAGAAGATGCCCATCATCAGGACAGGGAAGATGCTGGCTGCGGCTAGGCCGAAGGCGAGGGCAACTGTCTGTGCCGCAAATCCAGGAGGATTGAGGCCCAGCAGGGTAGCAACCAGGATTGCACCGCCCATCGCGATTCGGGCAGCCAGAAGCTCGCCCTTTTCGGAGAT
>CAYNED010000172.1:0-6496 GCA_964396135.1 uncultured Neorhizobium sp. | reverse complement strand
AGGGCCTGTCGGGCGGCCGCATCATCGTGCGCCCGCCGGAAAATTCTCGTCTCAAGGCGGAGCAGGCCATCATCGTCGGCAACACGGTGCTTTACGGTGCCATCACCGGCGAGTGCTACTTCCGCGGCGTCGCAGGCGAACGCTTTGCCGTCCGCAACTCCGGGGCACTGGCCGTTGTCGAGGGCGTCGGCGATCATGGCTGTGAATATATGACGGGTGGAATTGTCGTCGTGCTCGGGGAAACGGGACGCAATTTTGCGGCGGGTATGTCGGGTGGCGTTGCCTATGTACTCGACGAAAGCGGCGATTTTGCCAAGCGCTGCAACATGGCAATGGTCGAACTGGAGCCGGTGCCGGAAGAAGACGACATGCTGGAGAAGCTGCACCACCACGGCGGCGACCTCATGCACAAGGGACGCGTTGACGTCTCCGAGGACATGACCCGCCACGACGAGGAGCGGCTCTACCAGATGATCTCCAACCACATGCACTACACAGGTTCAGAGCGGGCCAAGGAGATCCTCGACCGCTGGACCGAGTTCCGGCCGAAGTTCCGCAAGGTCATGCCGGTCGAGTATCGACGCGCGCTGGAGGAGATGGAGCGGATGCGCATGGGCGTGGCCGCGGAGTGATTGGAGTCAGAAGAAGCGTGTGATATGACGTGTGATATCACACATGGAGATAATGATGTTCCCCACGCCGAAGGAGCGCAAAGCCAGGATATTCATGAACGGGCGTAGCCGAGCCGTGCGGATCCCGAGTGATTTCGATCTCAAAGGTGAGGAGGTTCTCCTTCGACAGGAGCTGAATGGCGTGATCACCATTCAACCTGCCCTGCAGAAGCGTTCGCCGGCTGCGTTGGTTGAGTATCTCCTGCAGGCGGGACCTTTGGGTGAGGAGTTTCCACATGTCGAGGATCTTCCTCTTCGTCCGGTCGATCTGGACCTCCCCGAATGAGCTACCTGCTCGATACCAACGTGATTTCGGAGTTGATCCGCAATCCGGGTGGCAAAGCGGGACAACGTATAGCGGCTCTCCAGGCAGGTGAACTGAGGACCAGCGTGATCGTGGCTGCAGAGATGAGGTACGGGGTCGCCAAGAAGGCGTCCGAACGTCTGACGAAACTGGTGGAGGACGTGTTGGCGGACTTCGAGGTTCTGCCCTGGGAAGCTCCCGCTGACGTCCACTATGCGGCCGTTCGCGACAGTCTCAGCCGAAGCGGACAGCTGATCGGGGACATGGACATGCTGATAGCCGCTCACGCGCTTACGCTGGATGCGGTTCTGGTAACTGACAATGAACGAGAGTTTTCCCGGGTGCCGGGGCTCCGAATAGAGAACTGGCTGCGCTAGCAGCGGACAAGGGGTTAAGACATGGGCAAGGTAACGGGGTTTCTCGAGATCGACCGGCAGGTGATGAAGTACCAGCCTGCATCGGACCGTATCCGTCATTTCCGCGAGTTCACGCTTCCGATGTCGGACGCCGAGGTGACCAAGCAGGCCGCACGCTGCATGGATTGCGGCATTCCCTACTGCCATGGGCCGACCGGCTGTCCGGTTCACAACCAGATCCCGGACTGGAACGACCTCGTTTATAGCGGCAAGTGGGAAGAGGCGATCCGCAACCTTCACTCGACCAACAACTTCCCGGAATTCACGGGACGCGTTTGCCCGGCACCGTGCGAGGAAGCCTGCACGCTGAACCTCGAGGACGCGCCTGTTGCGATCAAGACGATCGAGCAGGCGATCGCCGACAAGGCCTATGAGCTTGGTCTGGTGGGTCCGCAGCCGGCGACCGAGAAGACAGGCCGCAAGGTTGCCGTGATCGGCTCCGGTCCCGCAGGCATGGCAGCAGCCCAGCAGTTGGGGCGTGCAGGTCATGAAGTCCATGTCTATGAGCGCGAGACCAAGCCCGGCGGGCTCCTGCGTTATGGCATCCCTGACTTCAAGCTCGAGAAGAACTTCATCGATCGCCGCATCGAACAGATGAAGGGCGAGGGCGTCACCTTCCATTGCGGCGTCAATGTCGGCGTAGACAAGCCTGTCGAAGAGCTGATGGCCGAACACGACGCCGTGCTCTACTGCGGCGGGTCCGAGACACCTCGTTCGGCGGGCATCCCGGGCGTTGACCTGCAGGGCGTCCACGATGCCATGCCTTACCTCGTGCAGCAGAACCGTCGCGTTGGCCGCGAGAACATCGACAGCGTCGGCTGGCCGGCTGATCCAATCCTCGCCGGTGCCAAGCATGTCGTGGTCGTTGGCGGCGGCGACACCGCGTCGGACTGCGTTGGCACCGCTTTCCGCCAGGGCGCCGTGAAGGTAACCCAGCTCGACATCCGCCCGCAGCCGCCTGAAAAGGAAGACAAGCTGGCGGTCTGGCCGTTCTGGGCCACGAAGATGCGGACCTCGTCCAGCCAGGCCGAAGGAGCGCTTCGTGAGTTCCAGGTGGCGACGCTGGAATTCGTGGGCGAGGATGGCCACCTCACCGGAGTGCGCTGCTGCGAGGTGGATGACCGCCGCCAGCCGATTGCTGGGACAGACTTCATCATCAAGGCGGACCTTGCCTTCATCGCCATCGGCTTCTCCGGCCCGCTGCAGGACGGTCCCCTGACCGAACTTGACGGCAAGCTGACGCTCAACATCGACCGCCGCGGCTCGACCAACGTCGTTGCCAACGACCGCGATTACAAGACGTCGGTGGAGAAGTTGTGGGTGGCCGGCGACGTTCGCCGCGGTCAGTCGCTGGTGGTCTGGGCGATCCGTGAAGGCCGTCAGGCAGCCCGTGCAATCGACGAGGCGCTGATGGGTGCCTCGGTGCTGCCGGTTTGACGGCAGCTCTTCGGGCCTCTACCGGGTCGACGGCGTCGCGTAGTTGTCGATCCGGCCCTCAGGCGCCGGAGGAATCTCGCCGCGCTTGATCAGCATGTCGCGCGGCGATTCCACGATATGGGGTGGTAGCGGTGCCCCACCTAGGAGCTCGGCTCCGCCATCCAGTTCCGGATCCATGAGGCTGATGGGTTGCGCGGGAACTGCGGCTGTCGGCGAGGGTGGCAGGATCTGCAGTTCCGGCAGGTTGCTCGCGTCAAGCTTCACCAACTCGGGGCTTGCCATTTCCCCCAGATGCCGGCGCGCCAGCTTCTCCACGTAAAAGGCAAGCTTGCGTTTTCCGGCAGCGGTGAAGTTGATGCCGTCGGAGCCTCGCAGACGGGCCTGCTGACCGTTCATGTCCGACCCGGTGACAATGAACTTGCCGTCTTCGTCGACGAAGCCGTCCCAGATGTCGACGAACTCGCCGCCGATCTTGGCAACTTCAGCGCGGTAGATTCCGTTCAGCTTGACAGCGTCGCGCATCAGCGAGGGAGACTCGAACGAGGGCAGGCCCACCCATAGAAGCGGCAGCTTC
Organism: uncultured Neorhizobium sp.; assembly: GCA_964396135.1. Classification (GTDB taxonomy): domain Bacteria; phylum Pseudomonadota; class Alphaproteobacteria; order Rhizobiales; family Rhizobiaceae; genus Neorhizobium. Next base: position 3,094 of record CAYNED010000172.1, on the reverse strand, counting down.
CGGCTGGCGACAAGGGTGCTAAGCTCTCGGACGCGCCGCTCGTATTCCTTGAACCAGGCATCGCTCGGGAAGTCGAGCCGGCTATCGGGCGTCTTCATCTGCTGCCGGTCATTCGCGCCGATCATCACGACGACCAATGCCGGCTTCACTTCGTCCATCATGGTGGGAAGTTGCTCGGGCCAGTTGTAATAGTCCTGGCGAACCAGCCCCGACGACCCATTGCTGTGTTCGGTGACAGCCACGCCGGGGGATTGCTCGAAGGCGATCTTCAGTCCGTCCGCGAGGCCGCCAGCCGTAAAGTCGCCGATGACCAGGATCTGGCGCGCATCGTCGAGCTTTGCCACCGGATCTGGCTTGGCAGGAACGGCCGGAGCGGCTGGCGCTACCCGCCGGGTCGCAGAGGCCCGGGGAGCCGGCGCGCGAGTATTTTGCGGGCGGTTCCTGCGCGGTTGCGACTGTTCGCGCTGACGCTGGCGCCGGGGCGCGACCTGGCGCATTGGTGGCTGAGGATCGATATAGCGACGGCCGCCGCCAAAAAGCATCTCGATGAGGTTGCGGCGCGGGACGGGCTCCTGCGCCGAGGCAGCGGACCACTGCATAGGCCATGCGAGCGCCAGAGTGAGGATCATCGCGCCGCATCGGCTGAAAAAGCGTCCGCCGCTCATATCGTGCAAAACCTTCATGTTTTTGCCGGGTGCTTCCGCCCCAAGCCGCTCAAGGTCGCGGTTTGGAGCGAAAGGATGTCATTGTCAACGAAGCGCTCGCAACAGGTGATGCGATGGCTCGCCGTCGGCTGGCATGCCGAGACGCTGCTGGATCGCCGAGATTGCCGCCTTCGAACCGGAGCCGAAATTGCCGTCGATCTCGCCCTCGTAATAGCCGAGCTGCTTGAGCTTCGTCTGGAGCTCGAACTTTTCCACCATGTCGAGCGTGCCGTCTGGACGCGGCCAACGCTGCAGCATCCCGCCATAGCCGGCAATCTGGTCGGCAAGCAGGCCGACGCCGAGCGCATAGCTGTCCGCTGCGTTGTAGCGCTTGATGACGAAGAAGTTGCGGGTCATCAGGAAGGCGGGGCCGTTGGCGCCGGCCAGCAGTTTAAGCTCCGCCCGATCATTGGGCCTGGAGAACGGCTTGCCGTTTGGTCGCGTGAAGCCGAGCGCCGCCCATTGAGCAAGCGTCTTGGTCTGACCCGCATACTTTGCCGCTCCGTTGGGCAGCACGGCCTCGTAGCCCCAGGTCTTGCCCGTTTGCCAGCCGTTCTTGGCCAGAAGGTTGGCTGCGGTCGCAAGGGCGTCTGGAATGGAGCTCCAGATATCTGCCTTGCCGCTGCCGTCGGCATCGACCTTGTAGAGCAGGTAGCTCGACGGGATGAACTGCGTATGACCCATTGCGCCAGCCCAGGAGCCGGTAAGATGGCCCGGCGTCACCTCGCCCGACTGCAGGATCTTCAGCGCGGAAATGAGCTGCGTGCGGGCGAATTTGCCTCGTTTTGGATCACCCCATGCCAAGGTTGCCAGTGCCTGAGGAACGTGATGCAGGCGGTCCGGCTTTTCCAGCACGGCGCCATAGTTCGACTCCATCGACCAGATGGCCAAAAGTACATGCTTATCAACGCCGAAATGCTTCTCGATCGATGCAAGTGTACGGCCGTGCTTGGCCAGCATCTCCCGCCCGATCTTGACGGTGTAAGGATTTACGCGTGAATCCAGATATTCCCAGATCTGCGACTTGAATTCAGGCTGGTAGGCTGCTTTCTCGAGCACGCGCTTGTCAGGGCCGTCAATGCCGGCGAAGGCCTTCTGGTAGGTCGAGCGGCTGATCCCGCTCTTTGCCGCAGTAGCATAGAAATCCGAGACCCACGTCTTGAAACCGGTGTCTGCACGGGCATGTATCGGATTGGTCGCGAGGGCTGCCCCTGCGATCAGGGCAAAGGCGAGGCTGCGAAAGCGATTGTTGGGTGAAATGGTCATCGGCAGTCGTGTCCGTTGCTCTTCAAGTTCATACTTCACCGAGCATGGCGTCCGGCTTAACGAATGGATAACAGCACAGAGTCAACAAACCCTTTACCATAATAAGGCGGGTGGCGTCATCGGTCGTTAAACATCCATAAATCAGCCCTAAATAACTGAATTGTGATTAGCACCATGAGGTGTGCTTCAGGAGGTGTGCGTGGCACAAGAAAAAATCCGTAAGGCTGTCTTTCCTGTTGCAGGACTGGGCACCCGGTTCCTACCGGCAACAAAGGCAGTGCCGAAAGAAATGCTGACGGTGGTCGATAAGCCGGTCATCCAGTATGTCGTCGACGAGGCGGCCGAGGCGGGTATTGAGCATTTCGTTTTCGTTACCGGCCGCGGCAAGGGTGTGATCGAGGATTATTTCGACATCCAGTTCGAACTCGAGCAGATGCTGCGTGAACGCAACAAGAATGCCGAACTCACCCTGCTTGCAGATCTGCTGCCGACAGCCGGTACCGCCAGCTTTACGCGCCAGCAGGTTCCGCTGGGCCTTGGCCACGCCGTGTGGTGTGCGCGTGACATCGTCGGCAACGAGCCGTTTGCCGTGCTTTTGCCCGACATGATCATGTCGTCGGAAAAGAGCTGCCTGAAGGGCATGGTCGAGATCTACGAACAGACCGGCGGTAATGTGCTGGCGGTCGAGGAATGCGATCCGGACATGGCCCACAAATATGGGATCGTCGGCGTCGGCGACAGGGTCGGCGAAGGGTTCAAGATCACCGAAATGGTGGAAAAGCCGGCCAAGGGCACCGCGCCGTCGAACTTCTACATCAACGGCCGCTACATCCTGCAGCCCGAGATCTTCAGCATCCTGGAAACCCAGGAGCGTGGTGCAGGCAACGAGATCCAGCTTACCGACGGGATGCTGGCGCTGGCCAAGAGCCAGGAGTTTGCCGCCTATCACTTCAAGGGCCAGACCTTCGATTGCGGCGCCAAGGACGGCTTCATTCTGGCCAACCTCGCCTTCGCCCTGCAGCGTGGCGACATCCGTCCAGCCATTGAGGGTCCGCTGAAGGACATGGTCGCCAAGCTGAGCTGACCGTCGACTTCCAAGCAAAACGCCTGGGTACGACGTCCCG
>CAYNED010000171.1:0-6507 GCA_964396135.1 uncultured Neorhizobium sp. | reverse complement strand
CCGGCTGGTGGTAATTGATGCGGTGCCAGTAATCGGCGCCCGCGACCGGGTCCCAGGTCCAGTTCGACTTCTCCGTGTCGAGAAAGATGATCCGTGTTTCGGGAAACTTCTGGTCCGTATCCGACCAGACATAGAAGTCTCGCTCGGGAGAGCCTGCCGGCGCTTGGCGCGCACGCTGGAACCAGGGGTGCTGATCGGATGTATGGTTGATGACCAGCTCGATGATCACCTTGATGCCGCGCTCGTGGGCGGCCTGGACGAAGGCCCTGAACTCGTCGATCGTCCCGTAGTCCGGGCTGACGTCGCCATAGTCAGCGATGTCATAGCCGTCATCGCGACGAGGCGAGGGGAAGAAGGGCAGAAGCCAGATTGCCGTTGCCCCAAGCGAAGCGACATGATCGAGCTTCTCGTGCAGGCCTTTGAAGTCGCCGATACCATCGCCGTTGGCATCGAAAAAAGACTTGATGTGTAGCTGGTAGATGATCGCGTCTTTGTACCACAACGGATCCTGGGCCGTCTGGTTCTGCGCCTGCGCCTGCAGGGTATCCATGCTGTTCTCCCTTATCTCACACGCCAGACGGCGAATGGCATTCCAGCGTCGAGCCGAAGGCGCTGCCACTTGCCGGTCCAGGTGAATTTGTTGCCCGTGATCAAGTCCTCCATGGAAAGCGATCCATGGTCAGGCAGGTTCCACGACCAGAGCGGGATTTCGACGTCCGCTTCCTGCGTGTTGTAGGGATCCAGGCTGATCGCGATCAGCAGCACGTTCTCCCGGCCAGGGCTGGCCTTTTCGAAGAACATGACGTTATCGTTCCATGCTGTGAGGAGCGTCAGCCCGAGATGCGTGTGGAGAGCGGGGTTCTCCTTGCGGATACGATTGAGCAGAGCGATTTCGTGCTTGATGTTGCCGGGGCGGTCCCAGTCCCAGGCACGGATCTCGTATTTCTCGCTATCGGCATATTCCTTGCGCTTGGCGTCCGGACGTCCTTCACAGAGTTCAAACCCGTTATAGACGCCCCAAAGGCCAGAAAGCGTCGCAGCAAGCGCAGCGCGGATGACATAGGCCGGACGCGGTGCGTTCTGCAGGAAGTCCGGATTGATGTCGTGCGTATTGACGAAGAAATGCGGGCGAAAGAATTCCTTTGGAGCCTCGGTGGTGATCTCGCGCATATACTGCTCGAGTTCCCACTTGGCGTTGCGCCAGGTGAAATAGGTGTAGGACTGCGAGAAGCCGATCTTCGCCAGGCGGTACATCACCTTGGGCTTGGTGAAGGCTTCGGAAAGGAAGATGACATCCGGATGGCGCGAGCGGATGTCGGCAATCATCCACTCCCAGAAGGGGAAAGGCTTGGTGTGGGGATTGTCGACGCGGAAGAGCTTGACGCCCTGGTCGACCCACATCTGCACGATGTCACGCAATTCCTGCCACAGCGAGGGGATGGCGTCCTTCGCGTAGAAGTCGACGTTGACGATGTCCTCGTACTTCTTTGGCGGGTTCTCCGCATACCGGATCGTGCCGTCCGGACGCCAGTCAAACCAGCCCGGATGCTGCTTTAGCCATGGATGGTCCGGTGATGCCTGGATGGCAAGGTCCAGTGCGATTTCCATTCCCTCTTCGTGAGCGGCGGCAACCAGCCGACGGAAATCGTCGAAACTCCCTAGTTCGGGATGAATGGCGTCATGACCACCATCTTCCGATCCGATAGCATAGGGACTTCCAGGATCGCCGGGCGCTGCCTTCAAGCTGTTGTTGCGGCCCTTGCGGTTCGTGCTGCCGATCGGATGGATGGGGGGGAAGTAGACCACGTCGAAACCCATCTCCCGGATAGCGGGGAGGCGCTCGATCACGTCGTCAAAGGTACCGTGCCGGTTGGGGTCGCCACTTTGCGAACGGGGGAAGAGCTCGTACCAACTGGCGAAGCTTGCCCCGATCCGCTCTGCTTCGAGCGGCATGACCTGGGAGCGGATACGAAACGGACGGCGGTCGGCCTTGGCCATCAGTTCCGAGGTATTGGGATCGAGAAGCAGCTCGATCTGTCGTGCTTCCGGCGCTTTGCGAAGTTCATCAAGGATTTGCTTGAGATCGGCTTTCAGGTCGGCGGAGCTGCCATCTACGGCCGAAGCAATCAGATTTGCCCCTTCCTGAAGTTCCAGCTTGAGATCCAGCCGGGCGTCGTGCTTCTTGACGAGCTCATAGCGGAAGATCGCAAACAGGTTCTTCCAGGCCTCTATCGCGTATTCGTGCCGACCCATTCTGCGGGGCGTGAACTCCGCCTGCCAGCGGTCGTTTTCAAACAGCTGCATACGCACTTCCTGCCACTCGGTCTCGTCGGCTGCACGCCAAAGCAATGCTGCTGCAAGCGGGTCATGCCCGTCGCCGAAGATGTCCGCCTCGACGCGAATGGTTTCACCGACGACCCGTTTGACGGCAAAGCGACCGTCATCTACCGCAGGGGTGATGTTCTCAATGGCTAATCGCGGCGCGGCGGCGGCGACCTTCAGGTCAGGAAGGGGTGATGCCGAATGGATAGGGTCGGAAATTCGTCCCTCCAGGACCCGAACCTCCCCAGGCTTCAACCTTGGTGCTGATGTGCCGTCGGCCTCCTTCAGGGGAAGAAAGGCTGAGGCAACTTGTTGGATGGCGTTTAGCGGCGCTGCTGCAGTCTGCCGAAGGTCACGATTGACGATGATGGCCCGGACCCTTTCCGACACGCGCAGATCTTCGCGATCCGACTGCAGGATAGCGATGGCGGACGTGTTGCTGCCGGCAATCAGGGTGAGCGGACGTCGGTCGAATTCCGCGTGTTTCTGCTGCAGCTGTTCGTTGGTCGCGCGGATTTCTCCGGAGATATCAAAGGACGATTGATCGCGGAGGCCGGCAAGGCCCAGCCCATCGCCACTCATCTGGTCGAGCGGCATCGATGCTCCGAACTCAAACCCCATCGGGATCATCAAGCCACCACCCAGATGAGCAGAAAGCTTCAGAGAACGCAGAGCCCGCCGTTCCAGCACCTCACAGCTCTCGGTGCCATGGGCGAGGCGCTTGCCGAAGGGTGCTTCGGGGAAGGCAATCTGATAGCCCAGGGAACGCTGAATCAGATGCTCTTCGGGCAACCAGCTGTCTTCCAGGTTCCACCAGGCCAGCGAGGAGAAGGTGCCGTCGAAGCCTGCGCCCTGCAAAGCGCGTCGACTGCCGAAGTCAGTGCCCGGCGTCCAGGCGATGAACTGTACTTCATTCCCGTCCGCGCGCGCGGGGCCGATCAGCGACGGCCAAACCTCAGCAGGCACACGGTTGATACCGAGGCAGCGAAAGCCTGCCACGCCACTCTTGATAAGCAGCGCTATGCGTTCGCGCCATTCTTCAAGGTAGCGAAACGTTTGGTCGCTGGGAGACAAATCTATCGATTGGCTGCAGCTTTGTTCCGGTGCAGTGCGCGGATCGGCGGCAATATGCCGGCCGCCGCGGTCATCGGTCGCAACACGATCGATCACGAGATCCAGCATCAGCGAAAGGCCGTGCTCTGCTGCTGCCGCAGCCAGGGCGCCCGAAACTTCTGCGACGTCTTCACCGAGCCCTAGCGTCGGGTCGATCCGGTCGAAGTCACTGCTGACGAAGACGCTCGTCTGTTTGCCACGCTGGAAAATCGGGGCTGTGAGGACGGTGTTGAAACCGAGGCTCGAGGCGTGGCGGAAGGTTTCGCGCCAGGACGCGATCCCGTTCAGTTGCAAGGGATGGACGTAATAGATCCTCGGCGACTGCGTCACTCGTGAGACTGGCGCATCGAACCTGATAAGGGAATTCATAGCGGGAGCCCTACGTTAGCTTTCGGGGCTAAACGGCCGGGCTCCCTCCTTGTTCCAGATGCTTTTTGGGAGCTTCCGCTGCTCTCAATTCAGCTGTGCTTCAGCGACCGCCTCTGCGAATCTTGCTCGCGCAACCTCGGCGGACTCCCGTCCGTCCAAGGCTGCCAGACATGCGTAGCGCGCCTTCACGAACCGGGGACCTTTGATATTCGGCCAATGATGATCAAGGAAATCGATGGCCTCGAACGTACTCTTCACCGCGTCGGATCGCGTCCTCACCGGTTGCTGCCAGACCTCATTTTGCATGTTCTCCTCCCAAGGTAGTGCACGCTTTGCCCGAAGGCGGCGCGCTCTCTCTGACGTTCAGGAAACTCAACAGACGCGCCACACGTCAAGCATATCACGAGTTCTTCATGCGCCTAAAGCTTCCTTAATCTATTCGAAGGAAGCGGCCACGAAAGCGGCCGATCGCCGGATATAGGCTCGTCGGGATCCGCGGTAACCTCTGCTCAACCGCGACCTCCTGCGGCAATTGTCATTGACGGCAGAAGCTTTATAACAAATCGCAAATGCGGCATGGGAACGGGTATGTTTCGGCGGACTGGGCTATCCAATATCGACATCAACGAGTTGTTCAACCTGTCACCGAATCCCTACGTCCTGATGGACCGGGATCTGCGGATGGTGGGGGCCAATAATGCCTATCTCGCAGCTACTGCACGCAGCGAAGAGGAGATCATCGGCCGGTACATGTTCGATGTCTTCCCAAGTGATCCGGATTCCGTGTACGGAAAGATGCTTCGTCAGTCCTTTGCGAAGGTGCTGGAAACGGGTGTGATCGATCACCTGCCGTTGATCCCCTATCCTATTGCGCGCGCCGACGGCGTGATGGAGAACCGTTACTGGAGCGCAACCCATACTCCGATCAGGGATGCCGAGGGTCGAGTAAGCTTCATTCTTCAGCACACAGTCGATGTCACTGAACTGCAGGTGCTGCGCCAGACCAATGGCGACAGTAACTGGAAGATGCAGACCGATCTGCTGCGTCGCGCAGATGCAGTCCAGGGAGAGAACCGGGTTCTGGGCGAGGAACGGGAATACCTTCGCAATCTCTTCGAGCAGGCGCCGGGCTTCATGGCGGTTCTACGCGAGCCGCAGCATGTCTTCACAATCGCCAACCGTGCCTTTCGAGAGCTGGTCGGGCGAGACGATCTGGTCGGAAAGTCGGTGCGGGACGCCTTGCCCGACCTGACAGGACAAGGTTTCTTCGAGCTTCTGGATGAAGTTTACAATAACGGTACTGCGTATTCCGCCAACGCTGCGAAGGTCACTATTCGTCGAGGAACTACGGAGGAGCCGCAGGAACGTTATCTCGATTTCGTCTATCAACCGATTTTCGACGGTTCCGGAGGCGTAATCGGTATCTTCGTCCAAGGCCACGACGTCACCAAGTTGCGACAAGCGCAGGAGGCGGCAAAAGAGAACGAAATCCGCTTCCGCACGCTCGCCCAGTCGCTCCCCAATCAGGTGTGGACGGCAAAGCCGAACGGGGAGGTCGAGTGGTGCAACGACCAAGTCTACCGCTATAGCGGGCTCGACAGCCTATATTTCGATTCTGCAACGCGCTCGGTGATGATCCACCCGGAAGAACAGGATGTGGTCAGCAGAAACTGGCAGCATTCGCTTCGTAGCGGGCAGCAGTTCGAGATGGAAATGCGGCTACGGCGCCATGATGGCCACTTCTGCTGGTTCATCAGCCGAGCCGTTCCCATCACGAATAGCGATGGCGATATCATCCTCTGGGTCGCCACCAATACGGATATCGAGGAACAGAAGAAGACCGAGTCACATCTGGAATATCTGGCGGAATCGCTTGGACAGACCGTTGAAGCTCGCACGATCGAGCTGGAACGGACACAGGAAGTCCTGCGCCAGAGCCAGAAGATGGAGGCGATCGGCAATCTGGCGGGCGGGATTGCCCATGACTTCAACAACCTCTTGCAGGTCATCACCGGCAACCTGCAGCTATTGAGCCGGGACGTTGCCGGAAACGATTCCGCGGAGCGTCGGGTGAGCGGGGCACTGGCGGGCGCCGCTCGCGGTGCGCGCCTTGCTTCGCAACTTCTTTCCTTCGGTCGACGCCAGCCGCTCGAGCCGAAGGTCATCAATCTCAGCCGGCTGATCCGCGAGACGGACCACCTCCTGCGCCGCAGCCTGGGCGAAGCGATCGAAATCGACACCATTGTCGGCGGTGGCTTGTGGAACACCCATGTGGACCCGAGCAATGTCGAGAACGCACTGCTCAACCTGGCGATCAATGCGCGTGATGCCATGGCAGGGCAGGGCAAGCTGACGGTGGAACTGGGCAATGCCTTCCTCGACGACCAGTATGCGCGTGGCAACGGGCCTGACGTGAAGCCCGGGCAATACGTGATGCTGGCGGTGACCGATACCGGCACAGGCATGACCCCTGACGTGCTGGAGAAGGTCTTCGATCCCTTCTTCACCACCAAGCCGGACGGCAAGGGAACGGGGCTTGGTCTTTCCATGGTCTATGGCTTCGTCAAGCAGTCCGGCGGCCACATCAAGATCTACAGCGAACCCGGCAGTGGTACGACGGTGCGGATCTATCTGCCGCGGTCCATGGAGGCCGAAGATGTGGTGACCGACAGTCTTTCCGGCGCCGTTACCGGCGGATCGGAA
>CAYNED010000170.1:0-6517 GCA_964396135.1 uncultured Neorhizobium sp. | reverse complement strand
AGGCTGCGGTCGGTGAGCGCGCCGTAGCGCAGGATGTCGAGGCGTTCGAAGCGCATCAGCCGGCCCCTCCGGCACGCCCGATCAGAAGCTCGCGGGCTTCGGCCAGAAGTGCAGCGGCATCGTCTCCGAGCGCCAGCTCACGGGCGCCGATGCCGCCCGGCAGGCGCGCGGAAATCTCCGCCAGCCGTGCCTCGGCCTCCTCCATGAGTTCGGGCGGCAGGTCGCCGGAGATCAGCCCCTCGAGGCCGAGCCCGCCGGCCGGACCCGCCGTTGCGCCAGGCGTCCCGGCATCCTCGACGCGCACGTCGAGCTTCTCCAGCCAGATGTCCTCGTGGCAGCGGTGGCAGGCGGCCTGCGCCTCGTCGCGAAAGTCCTGCACCCGGGCCAGGAGTTCTCGGCGGAAGCGGGTTCTGCCGCTCAGGCGGATGCGCAGCGCCAGCGGACGACCTTCCATGACCTCGGCAACGGTTTCCAGCGCCGTCTCGATGCGCCGCAGGATCGCCGGAAGGTCCTCGTCCGGCTCCAACGTTAGGCTTGTTTCGGCGAAGCGGGCGCCATCGGTGATGATCCGCTCGTGGCGGATCTCGCCATCCTCCACGGTGACGAGGACTGCCCCCTTGGCGCCCTGCTCGCGGATGCTGCGCCCCTGCAGATTGCCAGGGAAGACAATCAGCGGATCCTTCGCCACCACCTCGTAGTCGTGCACATGACCGAGCGCCCAATAGTCGTAGCCGCGCGAGCGCAGGTCCTCGACCGAACAGGGGGCGTAGGTCGCATGCGGTTCGCGGCCGGTCAGAGAGGTGTGCAGCACGCCGATGTTGAACCAGCCGGGCTGCGGCGGCGGATAGGCGAGCGAAAGGTTCTCTGTCGCCGAGCGTTCAGCAAACCCCTGGCCGTGCAGCGCCACCTTCAGGTGGTCGAGCGTGAAACTGCCGGGCTTGTTGACGGGGAACTCACGGACGTTCTTCGGCAGGGTGATCGTCTTGGTGATGACGCTTTCGGCGTCGTGGTTGCCCTTCAGGAGGAAGACCGGGATGCCGGCCCGCTCCAGGCGTGCGACCTCGCGGTTGAAAAAGAGGCCGATCTTGTTGTCCTTCCAGTCCCCGTCATAGACGTCGCCGGCGACCAGAAAGAAGTCCACCTGCCGTTCGACCGCCTGGTCGACGAGCGTGGAGAAGGCCTTGCGGCTTGCTTCCAGGAAGAGCTCCGCGACGGCGGCATCCTTCATGGCAAGTCCCTGAAAGGGGCTGCCCAGATGCAGGTCTGCGGAATGGATGAAACGGAAGGAGGACATCGAATCGCTTGCTTTTGTTGTCTCTGCTGAGCAGGTGTTTTAGGCAATTGCCGGGCATGGCGATAGCGCGGGCGTGTTGCCCCTGTGGACAGCCTGCCCCGATACGGAGGACATCATGAAACAGCACGCGTTCGGACGCACATCCTTCACCGTCAGCGAAATCGGATTTGGGGCCTGGCAGATTGGCGGTTCCTGGGGCGACGTCAACGAGCAAGACGGACGCGCAGCGCTGCAAGCCGCCCTCGATGCAGGCGTCACCTTCATCGATACGGCAGACGTCTATGGCGACGGGCGCTCGGAGAAGATTATCCACAGCGTGCTGGGCGCGCATGGCGGAGACCGCCCAATGGTTGCGACCAAGGCGGGGCGGCGTCTCAACCCGCACAATGCCGAAGGGTACACGAAGGCGAACCTCGAGAGATTCATTGACCGCAGCCTTGCCAATCTCGGCGTTGAGAGCCTCGACCTCGTCCAACTGCACTGCCCGCCGACGGAAGTGCTCTACCGGCCGGAGGTCTTTGGGGCGCTGGACGACCTGCGCCAGGCTGGCATGATCCGGAACTATGGCGTCAGTGTCGAGAAGGTCGAGGAGGCGCTGAAGGCGATCGAGTATCCCGACGTCGTGAGCATCCAGATTATCTACAACATCTTCCGTCAGCGGCCTGCCGACCTCTTCTTCAAGGAGGCCAAGCGCAAGAACGTGGCGGTGATCGTCCGGGTGCCGCTGGCGAGCGGTCTTCTGTCGGGCAAGATCAGCCGCGAGACGGCCTTTGCAGCCGACGACCACCGCAACTTCAACCGCCACGGCGAAGCCTTCGACGTCGGCGAGACCTTTGCCGGCGTGCCCTTCGAGGTTGGGCTCCAGGCCGTGGAGGAGGTGCGAAGGCTGGTGCCGGCGGGCGCGTCCATGGCAGCCTTCGCGCTGAAATGGATCCTCATGAATGAGGCGGTCACCGTCGTCATCCCCGGCGCCCGCAATGCCGAGCAGGCTCGGTCCAATGCCGCGGCGGCTGATCTTGCCGCGCTTTCCAACGACGTGATGACGGCAGCCAGGGAAGTCTACGCGCGGCTGATCGCGCCGCATGTCCACCAGCGCTGGTAGACGAACTCCAAAAAAAAGGCCGGGCAGCGAGGCCCGGCCTTTTCGATTCCGATCCTACTAGGATCAGTTGGTGACGTTGAGTTCCACCTGCCAGAACAACGTTTCGCCTGAGGAGTCGTCGACGCCATCGTTGTCGGTGACGGCATAGGCCGTACCGGCGGCGTCGAAGGCAAAGCCTTCAAGTTTGTCGACCACGTAGCCGTTGGTGGCAGCCTTCAGGTCAGGAACGAAGTCATGAACTTCTTCCTTGGTGACCATCGGCAGGGTCTCGCCGATCTTACCGGGCTTCAGGTCGGCGATGGCAACGCGGTAGAGCTTCTTCAGCTTGGCAGCGTCGCCGATCTGGTTGTCGCGCTCCACGATATAGACGTGATCGCCATGGGCGGTGATCTCGGAAAGGCCGACCCAGCCGGCTTCTGTCTTGTCCAGCGGGTAGCTGACCGCGCCCCATTCCTTCGAATTCGGATTGTAGGAGACAAGCTTGACGGTGCCCTTCGCATCGTCCTTCCACTCGCGCTGGACTACCATCCAGAGCGTCATGTCGTCGCCGGTGCCAACGGAGGTAATGCCTTCCAAGCCGAACCGGGTCTGCCCGGCTAGCAAGTCAACCGGAAAGCCGATCTCCGCCTTGATCTCGCCTTTGGCATCGACATTATAGATGCCGTGGCCGACGAGTTTCGCCTGGTCACCTTCCGAGGCAACCCAGAAACCGCCCTTGCCGTCGAGCGTGATGCCTTCCAGGTCGAGCTTCTGTGCAGCCGCACCCCCGCGGGTAACCGGCAGCGCTGAGGTGATGACGGCCGGCTTCTGCGTTGCATCGATGGTGAAAATTGTCGGCTGCGCGCCGAAGAAGCTGTCGTTGACGGCATAGAGCATACCGGGCTTCTCGGCATCGCCGACGAGACCCGAAAGCGCGCCCCAGCCGATCGGCTTGCCGTCAACCATGTCGGACCGGAGCATCGGGTAAGCAGCTTCGCCTTCCGCTAGTTCATAAAGCATGACGTGCGAACGGGCACCGCCATCTTCCCCGAGATCGGCTTCATTGGCTGTGGCCAACAGGTTGCGGCTCGGGATCGCGACAGCTCCCTCTGGTGAAATGCCCGACGGCAGGAGTTGCATGAGTTCCGGCTCAGCACCGGCGTCCTTGTAGACCGCGACGATCGAAGCGCGTTCGGACAGCACGAAGAAATACTTGTTGTCGCCGAAGGTGGCTGCTTCGAGGCCTTCCGGCTCTACACCCTTGGACTTGGCGCGCTTATCGGGGAAGTGACCGATCTGGGCAATGGCATGTTCGAGCGACGCACCTGCTTCGTAAACCACTTCGCCGGTCTTGTTGAAGATGGTGAAGCCGCGCGAACCACCCTTCCAGTCGCCTTCGTTGGCAACAACGAGGCGATCATCATCGAGCCACTTGACCGCGTCCGGCTCGCGCGGAACGCCTTCCCTCTTCCCTGCAAAGGACAAGGTGCTGTCCGACTTTGTGTCGATACCATCCAGATCAACGGTGCCGGCAGAGAAATGGGAGGTCACTTGGCCGGTCTTGCCGTCGATGATGGCGATGTGATTGTTTTCCTGCAGCGTCACGGCGATCTCACCGAGGCTGTTGATCGAAACAAATTCGGGCTCGGGATCCTCCGGGGCGACTTCCGAGAGACCCGTCAGGGCGACGCGCTTCAGGGTGCCGCAATCAGCAACGCCATCCCTCAGCGAGATAAGCACGAGGTCGCCGGCGGGCATCTGCGGAAGGGCGCCGTCGTTGACGTCCTCATCACGCTCGTTCTCGATCGCTATGGCAACGAAGCTTTTGTCTTCCGACACCGTAAGCGAGTCGGGCTGGCCGCCGATGTCGCAGGTCGCGTCGATCGATCTGGACGCGATGTCCACGACAGCAAGACGACCCGACGGGCTGGTGAAGCTTTCAGACGTGTTTACGCCAACCAGAACCTTGCTGCCTGCAACAGCGACCGACGTCGGTTCACCGTCCATCATCAATGCACCGGCCGCCTTCGGCGCTCTGGCATCAGTGATATCGACAAATCCGATGCCGCCGAGCGGGCTGTCGGAGTAGATCAGCATGTTGCCGTCTTCCGACGCCGTGATGATCTCGGCAGACGTCGCAGTAACCTTTTCCTTGTCAGTCGGCAGATTGGATGGGACCGAGAATGACGAGATGCGGTTGAACACCGGATCGGCGGAAGCGGGAAGTGCAGCGGAAGCAAGCAAGGCCGCGATCAATGCGGCGCGTACGGAATTTTTCATGGGAAGCCCTCCTGTCCATGAAGCGAACAGGGGCGCTTGTGCGGCAACTGCGTGACAGGCAGATGACATGCAACGCATCTTAGAGGATGCTGAAAGACGCCTCCAGGAGCAACAAAAAAGGCCCGGTAAAAACCGGGCCTTTGATGCAGATAGAAGAACAACTTACTTGTTGTTGACAGCGTCCTTCAGGCCCTTGCCGGCCGAGAACTTCGGCACGTTGCGAGCCGGGATGTCAACTTCAGCGCCGGTCGAAGGATTGCGGCCCTTCGAGGCTTCGCGACGGGAAACGGAAAAGCTGCCGAAACCGGCAAGGCGGATATCGCCACCATTCTTCAATTCGGACTGAACAGTCTCAAATACAGCGTCGACGGCCGAAGCAGCATCGCCCTTGGACAGGCCAGCCTTTTCCGCAACTGCGGCAACCAGTTCATTCTTGTTCATGTTTCCACCCCTTTCAAACGGTATTGAAACGACTCAAGTTAATTCGGGCTCGACAATAATCTGGCTGTCGGCCTTCACAAGCCACAAGCGCCGAGAAAGCCTGAAAAACAAGGGGTAGCGCTGCATTTTCACAAAAAAAGCCGGCTCGTAGCCGGCTTTTTTTCGTCATCGTACCAATTTGGCATAGCGAGAAGTGCCGCCTCAATGGGCGAATGTGCTTCCCGTGTCATCGACTCCTTCGACCGTGGCGATCACCGGCGTCTCGATCGAACCGTCCCATTCGATAGGTACTGGCGCACGCACAAGCGCATGTGCAATGACTTCACCCATCCTGGAAACCGGGATGATCTCCATGTTGTTCTTCACGTTGTCCGGGATTTCAGCCAAGTCCTTGGCATTCTCTTCCGGGATCAGAACCTTCTTGATGCCGCCGCGAAGTGCTGCAAGCAGCTTTTCCTTCAAGCCGCCGATTGGCAGCACACGACCGCGCAACGTAATTTCACCGGTCATTGCGACGTTCTTGTCGACTGGGATACCCGTCATGA
Organism: uncultured Neorhizobium sp.; assembly: GCA_964396135.1. GTDB lineage: Bacteria > Pseudomonadota > Alphaproteobacteria > Rhizobiales > Rhizobiaceae > Neorhizobium. The sequence goes on along the minus strand of CAYNED010000170.1, from coordinate 876 downwards.
TCGAGACGATCGCCGTTGCCATGGCGACACCGGCAGACGGACCGTCCTTTGGTGTGGCACCCTCCGGCACGTGAACGTGGATGTCCGACTTGTCGAAGCGTGGCGGCTCGATGCCGAAATCAACAGCGCGCGAGCGGACATAGGATGCCGCCGCCGAAATCGATTCCTTCATCACTTCCTTCAGGTTGCCGGTCACCGTCATACGGCCCTTGCCGGGCATCATCACGCCTTCAATCGTCAGCAGTTCGCCGCCGACTTCGGTCCAGGCAAGGCCCGTGACCACGCCAACCTGATCGTCGCGCTCGGCTTCGCCGTGGCGGAACCTCGGCACACCCAGATAGTCGTGGATGTTGGCCGCCGTGACATCGACCGACTTTGTCTTGCCCTTGATGATCTCGGTCACTGCCTTGCGGGCGAGCTTCATCAGTTCGCGTTCGAAGTTACGAACGCCAGCCTCGCGGGTGTACTGCTGGATGATCGCCATCAGCGCATCGTCACTCACCGAAAATTCGTTCGGCTGCAACGCGTGCTCCTTGATCGCCTTCGGCAGAAGGTGACGCTTGGCGATCTCACGCTTTTCATCTTCGGTGTAGCCGGCGATCCGGATGATCTCCATACGGTCCATCAGCGGCGCGGGGATGTTCAGCGTGTTGGCAGTGGTGATGAACATCACATCCGACAGATCGTATTCGACCTCCAGATAATGGTCCATGAACGTCGAGTTCTGCGCCGGATCAAGCACTTCCAGAAGAGCCGACGACGGGTCGCCGCGATAGTCCTGGCCGAGCTTGTCGATCTCGTCGAGAAGGAAGAGCGGGTTGGATTTCTTCGCCTTCTTCATCGACTGGATGACCTTGCCAGGCATCGAGCCGATAT
>CAYNED010000169.1:0-6540 GCA_964396135.1 uncultured Neorhizobium sp. | reverse complement strand
TACTCTGCCGGCGGTCCAGCGACTCCAGACGGAACGAAGATATTGCCAGTGCCCCCTACGAGTCGGCCCACACCCCCCAAGCAGATCCCCTCCCTCGCTTAGCGCGCTTGGTCCAATTGGCGCACCTGGCTCGCATAAACAGCTGCTCTAGTCTCCCGCTAAGTGCTCGGGTCATTTGCGCGGTACCTCGAGCCAGAGGAGTTCGGTACTATGGCTGAGCCGTGGAGGGACGCGCAGTTCCCGGACCATAGCCGCAGTTCTCCCTTTGCCAAGACCACGGACGGATTATCGAGCGCGCCCGGTGCGCTCTTGAAACCACTTGAGGCTTGCGTGCCTCACTGAAGGTGCCCCTAGGAAAGCGCCACAGAGCGTTATAACGCCCACGATAAAAAGGAACAATCCCCAGTGAGCTCGAGAGGCAAGTCCTTGCGGAGCAAGCGGAGCGAGCGCCCCTCCTAAGCCAAGCGCCAAGGCAAATGGCAAGCCAACGTCCGAAAGATACCAGTTCAGCTTTTCTCTACCGAGAATGCGGCGATGCATCAGCTGAACCGTTATACATATGTATCCAAAATTGAGCGCAAACCATGTAAGGGCAGCTCCAACAGCCCCGTAGCGCGGAACCACCGCCAAAAGTGCAGGAACGACTAGAGCCACGGCCACGATGTTGACGCGAATGGTAAGGCTCGTCCAACCGTAAGCTAGCATGCACATGTATGGAGTCCGCATCAACACATTGCAGAAGGTCCCTAGGGCCAACACCGCAAGCAGCTTCCGCCCTGACGTAGCTATTTGGACGTCGGCTGTCCACGCATACAATACGCCGTCAGCAAAAACGACGAAGATGACCACTACGGGCGCCGCTAGAACGGTCACTGTTTGCGACGTCAGATGATACATCTCCGCCAGTGGCCCATCCTTCTTCTGGGCCACGAGCTCGACCAGCCGCGGATAGATGGCCTGAAGGACAGGAGAGACCATAAGGCTCAATGCTCCAACAGCGGTCGTCGCTAGCGTATACATGCCAAATTGGTCTAACGGTAGAAGCCGCGAGAGCAGCAACTTATCCATCTGCATCAGGAGGACTGACAGCGTAGTGATGGCGAGCATGCCGGCCGAGAATCTCATTACGGAGCGAATTGAAACTATAGAAACGCTGGCGGGCTTCGGGGTCTTCGGCAGCGTCAGATATACAAGCCCCGCCATCGTCAGCACGCGAAACACAGCAACCAGCGCTTGCCACATGAAGAAGGCTTCCACCGTTGACGACACGTACGCTAAGATTATCCAGGCGCCACCGTGACGCACCGACGCCAGCGCAGCCGACGCAGCATTGAACTGCACTTGCTTTTGTAGGCCGAGTAGTGCGCCTCGGTAGATGCTTTCGCAAAACTGCAGCGCGAGAACGACCGCCATAACCCGCAGCGTTCTCGCGATAACTTCTGGGCCACTCTCACCAGGTTTGATCCAGCTCTTACTCAAGTAGTCTGCGCCGAACCAAACTAGGCTAAAGACCAGCACAGCAAGGAAGGCACAGATCGACTCCAAACTTCGCAGCAGATTCCCTATAGATTGAGGATCGTGCGCTCCTGCACGAAAACGAGCCATCTCCCGGTTAAGCGTGGGGGTCATGCCCACGTCGAACTGAGATAGCCATGCGGACATCACGGCGAACAGCCCGATCAGTCCGTAGGCTTCAAGGCCAAGATAGCTCACGTAGAGCGGCACGAACGCTAGCCCGAGCGCCGCAGTCCAGCCCTGCCCCAAGAAGTTGGCGATGACATTGTTTCTGAGCATGTGTTGCTGCTGGGCGACGAGCTTTCTGCGGGTAGACCACAATCGAATGCCTCAATCCGCTTGAGGCATTCGAGCTGTATTCGCCGCGAGCGAGGGCTGTGCCCTTTCAAACCTTCCCGTCGCCTCCAACGCTCCGCTCGAAATTAGATTTGTTAGTGTTATCCTAAGACCGTTACCGCACCGATGCCTAACCCGGCCGCGTTCTAGAGCCCGACTCCGCTCGACGTTTCGGATCTGAAAACAGTGCGTCAGTCCGGCAGCATTGAGTAGGGGCCAGGCTTGGAGGTCGTCGAAACGTCAGGCTTTGACTACATGCGGTGCGGGAAACGCTCGAGTGAGGTTACGGGTGTCAACTACCAGTGGCGAGTGACGCACGATCATTTCGGCGTCATAGCTACTGTGATGCGTTGCGACCACCACGCAATCCTGCGTGGCAAGGTATTCCGCCGAGAGGGATTGGCTGTGCAACTCGGGCAGCTGGTGGCTACGGGAGCGAGGAAGCAGTGGAACGTAGGGATCGTTGTAAGAAAGGTGAGCACCGCTGCGCTGCAGCAGCTCCATGATGCGGAAGGAGGGGCTTTCGCGAGCGTCGTCAACATCCGGCTTGTACGCAACTCCCAGTAAAGCAATGCGGCTGCCCTTGATTGGTTTGCTGCGATCGTTGAGCGCCTCAGCAATGCGTTGAACGACGTAGCCCGGCATTTCCGTGTTCACTTCACCGGCCAACTCTATGAAGCGCGTGGAGAGACCGTATTTCCGTGCCACCCAAGAGAGGTAAAATGGATCGATCGGGATACAATGTCCGCCTAGTCCAGGACCTGGATAGAATGCCTGGAATCCAAAAGGTTTAGTTTTTGCGGCATCAATCACTTCCCATACGTCAATGCCCATCCGGTGGCATAGGACCTTTAGGTCGTTTACCAAGGCGATGTTAACCGCCCGGTAGGTGTTTTCCAGAATCTTGCAGGCCTCGGCAACTTCGGCACTGCTAACGGGGACGACCTCGGCAACTATCTGCGAATACAGCGCAACTGCCAGCGCGCCCGAAACAGGGTCACTGCCTCCGACCACCTTGGGGATCCTTTGGGTGTTCCACGTGGTGTTACCGGGGTCCTCGCGTTCGGGGCTGTAAGCGACGAAGTAGTCGCTCCCCAGGCTCAGCCCGTGCCCTTCGAGCTGCGGGAGCACGACGTCGCGAGTCGTTGTGGGATAGGTTGTGCTCTCCAGCGCGATGAGCTGCCCGGGCCTAAGCGTCTTGGCAATCTGTTGAACCGTCGACAATACGTAACTGAGATCGGGATCGCGGCTTTCGCTGAGCGGGGTCGGGACGCAAATCAGAATAGCGTCTGCTTCCGCGAGTCGTGCAGGATCGTCAATCGGGATGAACTGATGATTCTGAACCGCCGGCGCGAGCCAGTCGTTGGCAGTGTGTTGAATGTAGCTTCGTCCCTCCCGCAACGCGGCGATTTTCTTCGGGTCCGTATCGAAGCCGAGCGTTGTAAACCCAGAGCGAACAGCAGCGTGGACCAGCGGCAGGCCCACGTAGCCGAGCCCGATGACGCCGACGCGTGCTGTATGATCCGTAATGCGAGCGAGAAGCTGCTGAGCGGTAGGACCGACCTGCGAGGGTAACGACATAGTAGAGTTGGGAGCGTGTCTGAGGAGAATTGAGCGAATTCGCCATGTACGCCGAAGTCTGGCGCCGTTCAAGCGACACCGGAGGATGCCAAAGCGCCCCGCAAAGGCAAAATCAGCCTGGTGGCCAGTGTTTCGTTCCATGTTCGAAGAGCCTTCGAACGCACGCCACGTCGCTACTGTCACCAGAAATTCGGCCGCCTATAGTTTGCCGGATGTGGATATCGCCGCCCATCTTTTTGCGTCGGCTGCGGCTACTACTACGTCCTGCTTTGTTCCAGTTTGGCAGTCCCCTTGCCACGGGTCATCGACGTCGCCGTTCGGCGCCAGCGGGTGGCGCTTGACCGGACGACGTGCGGATAGACGCAGCTTCCGGTCCTTAATAGGCATAGCGCCGATGAATCGGCTCGCGCGCGCCCGCGACGCCCTTCAACGCACTGTTTACCCTCGCATGGCAGCAAAAGCAGTTCACAATATCGCTGTTTGGCTGCGGCTGGTAGGTGCACAGCAACAACGCGAGCTCGGGGCCAGACTCAAAAGCGCGTCAAAAAGTTGACTGTGGGTGCAGGACGGGCTCGCGGTGCATGAGTCGTGATCGTCCCTTCCAGGGGACTGGTGCAGCTCAAGATATGGCGGCACCGCTCCAGCGTCAGTCAAGATTGCCGGTTTAAGAACCTATCTGAAAAACCTGTTCGGCTGCGGACCCAGGCCGGGGATGGGCGATGGCACCTAGCCAGCGCATCCAGCTTGATGCGACGGCACCACGAGCCTGATTTCGCCCCGTCTCGACCCATCGGTGAAGCGTTCGCTGGTTCCCCAAATAAGTACGCCTAAAAACCCCGTCGCGGCACCAGAGAGCGCCGGCTTGCACCTTCCGCAGGTCTATTCTATCGCTCGGCTGATGCATTATCCCTCTCGCGAAGGCATTGCTTCCCTCGCGCCGCCGACGGTATCGCGAGGACTGAGGCCACCTCAGGGGACTGTACGTGCGGTGGGCGCACCCACCGCCACTTCAAAAGAGCGCGGCATCTTCGTCGGGACCGGGATGGTGTTTTTCGCGATTTCCTTGCTCGTCCCGCAGCTGCTCCCATTCCCTTTCCAACTAGAAGACGTACTCTTGCCGGTGTTCTTCACGATGGCAGCTTTTCGCAAACCGCTACCATCGCGGCTTAAGGCCATCGTCGCCGCCACAGCCATAACTGCAGCGCTACTAGCCACCTTTGGTTTGGTCGGGCATGTGTTCGTGGAGGCACCTCCGACGTTTTCAAAGAGTACCGCCTCTGCCATCAAAGAGATCGGACGCTTGGGCAAGCTCGTGCTGGTCGTCTTTGCGTGTGCACAACTTTCGACCATCTCTGAAAAGCAGCTAACTTTCGTGCGCCGCGCCGTCACGATGCTGCTCGGCCTCCACCTGGTCATAGGCCTCGCCCAGTATTATCGGGTTGAGCCCATCACCAGCTGGTTGGAATTGCATTATCTTGAGAATTCGCGCCAGTTGGGGCAGCTCCAAGAGGCGGCCATCAAGGCTGGTACCTTTCGGGCCACAGGCACGGTTTACAACCCGAATATCTATGGGTATTTGGCCGTGGTGATGGCGGGCGTGGCCTGTGCGCTGAGGGGGTCGCGTACAAACCAACTCGGTGTAATGGCAGCCATGGTGATGTGCGTCCTCTTATCTCAATCTCGTACGGCGTTCGTTGGGGCGTTGGCGCTCATATACTGGATGACGGCCAGCACCGGCCGGACATGGGTCTTTCGCTCGCTGGCAGCGGGCGCCGCAGGTGTGTTGGTAATCCTTGCCGTAGATGGGGGCGCGAGCGAACGCATCACTAGTATATTCAGCGCGGAGGGGTTTATTCAAAATCGGCCGCAGTATCGTATGCTCCCGCGGCTGGTACTGAGGGAAAGCCCCGCCTTCGGCCTCGGCATCGGTGCTGTTTGGCGTCTCCCGCCAGATTCTGACTTTCTCTATGCCTTAATGAAGACTGGTTTGTGGGGCGTTATGGTCCTCGTAACGTACTACGCCTATGTCATCATCTCCCGCCGCTCTCAATACGACCGAGGATTGGTTTTCTCTGGGTTGGCCGTGATCGGCGGGCTCACGAACGGCTTCTTCTTCGGCAACGAAATCGCTCCTTGGGCTGCATTATTGTTGGCGTTGCTCTGCAACCAGGAGCGGAACAGTAGGTTGGCTCATCCAGAGCGCCGTTCCTTCTCGGAAGCCTAGGTTTGCGTACTCCAGACGCACTTGAACGCGGTTCTGTTTATCTGAACCGCCAAGCGATCGGAACCTGGCACACTGTCTTATGTCGAGCAGCAATGCTGAAATTCATAGCTGCGTGATTGCAGGGACGGCAACAATGCGCTTCGAAGGCGCATGGTTTAGGGTTAAAGCTCGTCGCCATGACTGACACGGAACCTCTCATCACCACTGTGATCCCGACGTTTCGCCGGCCTGAGCTTTTGCGCCGTGCGATTGAAAGCGCCTTGCGGCAAACTTACCCGCGTCTATGCGTTTGTGTTCACGATAACGCCTCGGGCGATGAAACAGAGGCGGTCGTCGCGGAGTACGCACAGCGGGATCCTCGCGTCTCTTACTTCAAGAACCCATCGAACATTGGCGCCGTAGCGAACATGGTGCAGGGTGTGTCATCAGTAAAGACCGAGTTCTACTCACTGTTGAATGACGACGACTTCTTGTTGCCGCGCTTCTATGAGAAGGCAATGGCGCAGTTTGCGGCGCACCCGCAAGCGATGTTCGTCTGCGCACCAGCGATATGCGTTGATTCAGAACGACGACAGGTACGCCGGCGCAACAAGGATTGGGCAGCGGAATTCTATGCGCCATCCATCGAATCAGCGTCGCGCATGTACCGGTCCCACTTTGCCCAGCCGGGTGTCCTCATGCGTAGAGAGCTACGTCAGCTGATCGGAGCATTTGAACCTTCTGGGGATGACAATCTTTACATGGCCATGGCCGCGGCAGCATGCGAGTTTGTAGTCTTGGACGAAGCAGGAGCCGTGTTTGTACAACATTCGGCTTCTTTCTCAGCAACCGTTGGCCTTCGAAACACCGAGCTGAGTGCCGTCTACGAGCAGCTGCTCGCCACC
>CAYNED010000168.1:0-6543 GCA_964396135.1 uncultured Neorhizobium sp. | reverse complement strand
AACACCTCCTGCACGGTGGCGCGCACGTTCGGCTGGCGCCGCGCCGCGTCCCGTGCGACGTCAAGCAGCGCATTCGGCTCTTCCGGTCCGGCCGACAGGATGCCGCGCGGCCGGTGGTATTTGAACGAGCGCCCGACGAGATGGACGCCATGCGCCAGCAGCGCGGAGGCAACAGTGTCGCCTTCCATCGCCGTATAGCTCTTGCCGTCGAAGGTGAAGCGCGCCGTGCGCGCCGGCGTCAGCCGCCCGGCACCCTTGAATCGGAAGGCGCCGAGATTGTTGGGGGAACCGCTCATCGCGCGTCCCCTTCCGTCTGCTCATAGGTCTCGATGGTCTGCTCGGTTGCCGCAGCCTCCGGCACCGGCTGTTTGGGAAGCCCCGCCTTGTAGGTCATCAGGAACCGGTCACTGACCGTATCGCGCGCCGCATTGAAGAAGCGCCCGCAGCCATGAATATGGCGCCAGCGCTCGTAGGTGACACCCTTGTCGTTGTCGCGCAGGAAGAAGAACTCGGCGAACTCCTCGTCGGTGATGGCCGCAATGTTCTGCGGTCGGGCGATATGCGCTTCGCCAGCCCAGCGAAACTCCAGCTCCGAACGGTCGTCCTCGCAGTAGGGGCAATGGATCAGAAGCATCTCGAAAACCTCGAAATCAGTGCGCGACGGCAGCGGCGGCCGCCTCGTCGATCAGCCGGCCGGTGCGGAAGCGGTCGAGGGTGAGCCCCGACGCCAGCTTGTGCGGCTCGCCCTTTGCGATCAGGTGGGCAAACAGATTGGCCGAGCCCGGCGTCGCCTTGAAGCCGCCGGTGCCCCAGCCGCAGTTGACGAAGAGGTTCTTCACCGGCGTCACGCTCTGGATGGCCGAGCGATCCGGCGTATTGTCGGTGATGCCGCCCCATTGACGCATCATCTTCACCCGCCGGAACATCGGGAAGAGCTCGCAGATGGCATCCAGCGTATGGGTGATGATCTGTAGTCCACCCGTCTGGCTGTAGGAATTATACTGGTCGGTGCCGGCGCCAATCACCAGCTCACCCTTGTCCGACTGCGAGATATAAGCGTGCACGGTGTTCGACATCACGACGCAAGGGAAGATGGGTTTAAGCGGCTCCGACACCAGCGCCTGCAGCGGGTTCGACGCCAGCGGCACGCGCACCCCGGCCATCTGCATCACCACGGAGGAATGTCCCGCCGCCGAAACACCTATCTTCTTTGCACCTATGAAACCGCGATTGGTCTCAACGCCAGTTACCTCGCCATTCGCCCCGCGGCGGATGCCGGTGACCTCGGTGTTCTGGATGATATGGACGCCGCGGTCGGACGCTGCGCGCGCATAGCCCCAGGCGACCGCATCATGACGGGCCGTGCCGCCACGCTTCTGCAGCGCCGCGCCGTTGATCGGGTAGCGGGCGGTCTTGGAGATGTCGAGCGGCGGGCAATAGGCCTTCGCCTGTTCCGGCGTCAGCCACTCATTGTCGATGCCGTAGAGCCGGTTGGCGTTGATGTGCCGCTTGAAGCTCTGCATGTCATGCGTGTTGTGCGACAGCATCATCACGCCGCGCGGCGAATACATGACGTTGTAGTTGAGATCCTGGCTCAAGCCTTTCCAAAGCTTGAGGGAATGCTCGTAGATGTCCATGCTTTCTTCGTAGAGATAGTTGGAGCGGATGATCGTCGTGTTGCGGCCGGTATTGCCGCCGCCGATCCAGCCCTTTTCCAGCACCGCCACATTGGTGATGCCGTGCTCCTTGGCAAGGTAATAGGCAGCACCAAGCCCGTGCCCGCCGCCGCCGATAATGATGACATCATAGGAGGATCGCGGCTCTGGCGACGTCCATTGCGGCTCCCAGCCCTTGTGGGCCCGCAGCGCTTCGCGGGCTACGGCGAAAACCGAATATTTGCGCATGTCGCCTTCATCTCCCTGACGGATCGGAGGTCTGTTAGAACCATACCCATCGCAAATCAACTTGCATCGCAATGGCTGTTTTGCGACGCGATGCCGATTTGTTTCGTCACGTCACCTTGGCGACAAGTGCCGGCGCCTGGCCCGCCACCCTAGGCCTTGATCAGGACCTTGCCCTTGCGGCCGGGCTCAGCCGCTGCAGCGACAGCGCGCTTGATATCGGTAAGGGCAAAGACCTCCGACACCGTCAACCTGACGTCGCCGGCCATAACGCCTTGGACAATCTCGGATATCATGCCCGTGAGCTTCTCCGGCGAAAGCGTCGGCGCGATCTTGGAAAGCCAGAACCCCTTCACTACCGCCTGCTTGAAAATGAGGTCGCTCGCGGAAAGCTCCAGAGGCCGGCCAGACATCAGGCCGAAGGAGACTAGTAGACCGTTCTCGCCCAGCAGCGACAATATGTCCCCGGCGGCAGCCCCTCCGACGCCGTCGATCGCCGCAGCGATCCGGGCGCCTCCGGTCAGCGCTGCCACCTTCTCCCGCCAGCCTTCCTCCGATGTGGAAACGGCGTTGTCGATCCCAAGGGCCTCCATTTCCGAAACTGCCTCTTCCCGGCGGACAAGGTTGATGACGTTGATGCCTCGCGGCTTGGCGAAAAGCGCCAGCGCCTTTCCGACAGCACCGTTGGCAGCGTTCTGGACAATCCAGCCACCGCGGTCGACGCCCACAAAATCCAGAAGAACCAGGGCGCTGAGCGGCATCGAGATCAGTTGCGCTGCGGCTTCATCGGGGACCCCGTCCGGCAGCGGCACTGCCGTGGCTGCGGACGCGAGATAATACTCTGCCCAGCTGCCGGCTCCGGACACCGCCACCCGCTGACCGAGCTTCAGGTGCGTGACGCCCTCGCCCACGGCATCGACCGTGCCCATTGCCTCTGTCCCCGCCCGCGCCGGAAGATCTGGCTTGTAGCCATAATCTCCGCTCACGGTCAGCAGATCGTGGTTATGGATCGACGCCATGACCATCTTCACGCGGATCTGGCCCGCAGCAGGCGTCGGCAGGTCCGCCTCGCGAACCTCCAGCACCTCTGCCGGATCTCCGAAACGGGAATGGGTTGCAACGAGCATGGCGATCTCCTTGGTCAAGCGAGGCGGCAGGGCAAATGCCCGATATTCGAGACCACGGATATAGGGCCTGGGTGACACCTTGAAAGGCGGCTGCCTGCCATTAGAAATTTCGGCCGTAACGCCTGCACCATATGGACTTCGGCGCATCTTTCTGATATTCGCCTGACCCAATCGCACGGCCCAGCGCCGGGCACAGTTTTCTTTCGCCCTGAATCCAGCAAGTTTCAGGCGAGCAACAAACCAAAGGAACGGGATTACACGTGCAGGTACTTGTCCGCGACAACAACGTTGATCAGGCTCTCCGCGCTCTCAAGAAGAAGCTGCAGCGCGAAGGCGTCTTCCGTGAAATGAAGATGCGTGACTACTATGAAAAGCCTTCCGAAAAGCGTGCTCGCGAGAAGGCCGAGGCTGTTCGTCGTGTTCGCAAGCTGGCCCGCAAGCGCATGCAGCGCGAAGGGCTGATTGCCGCTCCGGCACGTCCCGCACCGAGCCGTTAATCGGTCGTTTTTTCGACGCTATTCATGCTTATGAGGCGGGGGCGACTTGGGCGCCGCCGCCTTTTGGTTTTTGCGGATGATCGAACCGCCTTACAAACAATCGAGGAACTGCGCCTGATGGCCATGAAGACTGCTGCTCCCTTTTCCGCAACATTCGGCTTTTCGGCCTACTCCGCGTCAACTCGCAGCAAGTCTGCCCTTTCAGCTCTCTCGCTCGCCTCCGCGCTTCTTCTTGCCGGATGCTCGACGACCTCGCAGACAACCGACCTGATCACCGTCGACAGGGCTCAGGGGTCGGAGCAAAACATCGCGTCATTGACCTCCGTCATCGCCTCCAGCCCGCAGGATCCTGAAGGTTACAACGTTCGTGGCTCGGCCTACGGCCGCGCCGGTGAATTCAACCGCGCTCTCGCCGACTTCAACCAGGCAATCCAGTTGAACCCGCAGTTCTATCAGGCCTATGCCAACCGCGCCCTTGTCTACCGCAATATGGGCAAGCCGGTGGAAGCTGCCAGCGACTACAATCGCTCCCTGCAGATCAACCCGAACTATGATGTCGCCTATATCGGCCGCGGCAATATCTATCGCCAGGCCGGACGCACCGACGAAGCCTTCAACGACTTCAACAAGGCGATCCAGCTCGACACGACGGATGGTCGCGCCTATCACAACCGGGGCCTGATCTACCAGTTGCGCGGCCAGCACGCCCAGGCGATCGAGGATTTCTCCAAGGCGATCTCCCTGTCCTCGACAGCAGCAGAGCCCTATAACGGCCGCGCCGTCTCCTATCTTGCCCTCGGAGATGACGAAAACGCTTTCGCCGACATCAACCATGCAATCGAGCTGAACGACAAGCTGGCCGAATCCTGGACGAACCAGGGCCTCGTCTACGAGCGTCGCGGCGACAAGCAGCGCGCTGCACGCTCCTTCGCCCATGCCGTTGGGCTCGACCGGAACTACCAGCCCGCCAAGGATGGTCTTAGCCGTACCCGCGGCGCCTAAAGGCGCGTGATTTAGATCCCCAATATCAAGGACTGGCGCGCCTTAGCGCCAGCCGAGACCCGGCGCCACGTGCTTGAGGATCGCCTCGATTACGTGGGCGTTGTAATCGACGCCGAGCTGGTTTGGCACCGTCAGCAGCAGCGTATCGGCTTCGGCGATAGCCTCGTCCTTCCTTAACTCCTCGATCAGCCTGTCCGGTTCTGCCGCATAGGAGCGGCCGAAGATGGCGCGCGTGTTGGCGTCGAGATAGCCGATCGAATCCTGATCCTTGCTACCCCCGAAGTAGGCGTGGTCCATGTCGTTGACGATGGCGAAGATCGAGCGCGAGACTGACACGCGCGGCGTGCGCGTGTGGCCCGCCTCCTTCCAGGCGTCGCGATAGGCACGAATCTGCTTGGCCTGCTGGATGTGGAAGGCTTCCCCTGTCTCGTCGTCCTTCAACGTCGATGACTGGAGGTTCATGCCAAGCTTCGCCGCCCAGACAGCCGTGGCATTGGAGCCCGCCCCCCACCAGATCCGCTCGCGCAGTCCTTCAGAATACGGCTCCAGCCGGAGCTTGCCGGGCGGGTTCGGAAACATCGGGCGCGGGTTTGGCTCGGCGAAACCCTCGCCCTTCAGCACCTCGAGCAGGACCTCCGCGTGGCGCCGCCCCATATCCGCGTCGCTTTCGCCCTCCTGCGGCTGGTGGCCGAAATAGCGCCATCCGTCGATCACCTGTTCTGGCGACCCGCGCGAGATACCGAGTTGCAGCCGGCCTTGGGAGAGGAGATCAGCCGCGCCCGCATCCTCCGCCATGTAAAGCGGGTTCTCATAGCGCATGTCGATAACGCCCGTGCCGATCTCGATGCGGCTTGTCCTGGCGCCGACAGCGGCCAGCAAGGGGAACGGCGAGGAGAGCTGCCGGGCAAAATGATGAACCCGGAAATAGGCGCCATCTGCACCAAGTTCTTCCGCCGCAACTGCAAGGTCAATGGACTGCAAAAGCACATCGCCAGCCGAGCGGGTGCCGGACTGCGGCGACGGAGACCAGTGGCCAAAGGAAAGAAAGCCGATTTTCTTCATGGGGTGCTCCTTGGGGAGGCGCGATTCAGTTGCACCCTATATGGCATGCCACACGGTATTCCGTCAGGGGACAGAGCAAGACGAACCGTTCGCGGATGCTGAACGGCTAGAGCTACCCAGGGTCACCCACACCCGTGAGCGGGTTGACTATCGCCACTCCCTCTATCGTCATTCCATCTTGCAGGTCCTCAGACAGAAGCTGGTCGCAGCGGCTTTCCAGGGCGGCAGCGACGATCATCGCATCGTAGACCGACAACTGGTAGCGCTCCGCCAGTCGCAAGCCCAGGTCATGGATCTCCTTCGTCAGAGGAACAACATCAAGTACCGCCCTGCAGCTATCCAGGAACATGTGAACCTCCTCCCACGAAAACCCGAGTTTCCGCCGGGCGACGTTGGCGAACTCGTTCAGAACCTGAACGCTGACAACTCCGCCCGCATGAACTGCCTCCTCTGCGGCGTTTGCCTTCCTTGCATCTGCGGAAGCGAGATAAATCAGGATATTCGTGTCAATGAAGTTACCGGCCATTTGCCTCGTCCCGATCGAACATGAAGTCGTCGGGAAGACGGCCGCGGAACTGTCTCAGTCGCGCGATGAGTTCACGGCGCGTCGGCTTGCGCGCGACCTCGAGTTCGGTTGCGTCAATCGCACGGATCTGGATTTCATCACCTTCTTTGAGACCCAGGGCCTCGACAACGGAAGCTGGCAGTCTGACAGCTAGGCTGTTGCCCCACTTAGAAACCTGCACCAGAAGCCTCCGGATCTACGTTGTAAGTTACGTATATCTACGTCTGATCACGGCAAAAGAAAAGCCCGGCATTGCCGGGCTAACTATTCAGTGCTTCATCGCCTTAACGATATCTTCCGTCATCTTCTTGGCGTCGCCGAGCAGCATCATCGTGCCGTCCTTGTAGAACAGAGTGTTGTCGATGCCGGCGTAGCCGGAGCCGAGCGAG
>CAYNED010000167.1:0-6543 GCA_964396135.1 uncultured Neorhizobium sp. | reverse complement strand
GTCTCGGTCGCCTTGGCTGGCCCGCCGCCGGTCACCGCATGGATGATGCCGAAGGTGTCGAAGAAGGCATATACCGTGTTGACGACCAGGAGAAAGAAGGTCGTTGGCGCAAGCAAGGGGAAGATGATCGTCCAGAACCGTCTGCTACCGCGGGCACCATCGATAGAGGCGGCCTCCAGCAGCGATTTCGGGATCGCCTGCAGTCCGGCGACGAAAAACAGGAAGTTGTAGCTGATCTGCTTCCATGCCGCGGCCACCACGACAAGCAGCATAGCCTGATTGCCGTCAAGCAGCGGATCCCACATCACGCCGTTGCGGCGCAGGAGATAGGCAAACGTGCCCATGGCGGGATTGAACATGAAGAGCCAGAGCATGCCGGCGACCGCCGGTGCAACCGCGTAAGGAATAATCATGAAGGTGCGGTAGAAGCCACGTCCGCGAACCACCAAATCGGCCGCCGTCGCCAGCAGAAGCGCGGTGCCCATCGCCAGAACCGCGGTCGCAACACTGAAGATGACCGTCACCTGTAAAGAATGCAGGTAGTTCGGATCATTGAAGATGGCGGCAAAATTGGCAAATCCGACAAAGGTGCTTCTGAGGCCGAAGGGGTCTTCGCGCATGGCCGACTGATAGAGAGCCTGGCTTGCTGGCCAAAAGAAGAAAATCACCGTCAGAATGATCTGCGGGGCGACCAAAAGATAAGGAAGTATCTTGTTGGGAAAGACCACGTTCTGCAAAGCGGGGAACCCTTCGGAAATGAAATTGCCGCCCGGGCGAGATAGCCCGGACGGCATCAAGCGGCAGTCTTAGTTGCCGAGCGCCTGCTGGATGGCAGCGTTGCCGCGCTCCACGGCCTTGTCGAGGGCAGCCTGTGCATCCTGCTGGCCCGCAAGCATGGCCTCGAACTCTTCGTTCATGATGTCGCGGACCTGCGGCAGGTTCACCAGACGCACGCCCTTGGAGTTTTCGGTCGGCTCCTTGCCCATCATCTGCTGGATCGGCGTTTCGCGGCCCGGGTTCTTCTCGTAGAAGCCGGATTGCTTGGTTGCCTCATAGGCTTCCATCGTGACCGGCAGGTAACCCGAGACCTGATGCAGGCGAGACTGGATCTCGACCTGGGACAGGAAGTTGAAGAATTCGGCGATGCCCTTGTATTCTTCGTCGGTCTTGCCGCCAAAGACCCAGAGGCTGGCGCCGCCAGGGGTGGTGTTCTGCGGACGGCCTTCGCCCTCATAATAAGGCAACTGCCCGATGCCGTAGTTCAGGCCACTCTTGACGATGTCGCCGAGGCCGCCGGAGGAT
This sequence comes from uncultured Neorhizobium sp., assembly GCA_964396135.1. Classification (GTDB taxonomy): domain Bacteria; phylum Pseudomonadota; class Alphaproteobacteria; order Rhizobiales; family Rhizobiaceae; genus Neorhizobium. The sequence goes on along the minus strand of CAYNED010000167.1, from coordinate 5,241 downwards.
TCCGTCAGGATCCCGCACTCGCCCGACAGGAACAACTGCTTGGCTTCGGACGTGCGGCCGCCGTAGCGGAACGCGCCTTCCTTGGCGAGGTCAGCAATCGACTGGAAGTGGTCGACGAACAGCGGCGCGTTGAACTTCAGCTCGACATTCGTGTCGGCAAGACCGTTCTCGTTGGTCGCGTAGGACACGTTGTTCCAGGCGGCAAAGTTCTCGGTCTGGATCCAAGTCAGCCAGGTCGAGGTGTAGCCGCATTCGGCAGCACCACTGGTCTTGATCTTGCGTGCGGCTTCCCAGACTTCAGGCCAGGTCTTAGGCGGATTGTCGACGTTGAGGCCTGCCTTCTCGAAGATGTCCTTGTTGTAATAGAGGATCGGCGAAGAGGAGTTGTAGGGGAAGGACAGCATGGTGCCGTCGGGCTTGGAATAATAGGCGACGATACCGGCCAGATACTTCGACTTGTCGAACTCGTAGCCGCCCTTTTCCAGCACTTCCGCAACCGGCATGACAGCGCCTTCGGCACCCATCATGACACCAGTACCCACGTCGAAGACCTGGATGATGGCCGGCGTCTGCTTGGCGCGGAACGCAGCGATGCCGGCATTGAGGGTTTCCGGATAGGTCCCCTTGAAGACGGGAACGATCTTGTAGTCGCTCTGCTTCTCGTTGAATTCCTTTGCGAGCGTGTCAACAACCTCGTTGTTGGCGCCCGTCATCGCATGCCACCACTGGAGCTCAGTGACAGCCAAGGCGCTCGAGGCCCAGAAAAGCGACAAACTAGCGGCAGCTGCAGAAGCAGCGATGATCTTCTTGGACATGTATTCCTCCCTGTACAACAGACGCAGTTCCTCCGCGTCTCAGGCTCGTTCGCAACCGTAAGATTTTCGAAGCCTGAATTAGCTAGCCCAGAAAGGCGCTCGTTGACAATGGAGAATCTGCGACAACGCTTTCGTATTCCTTTCGTTTTCTTTTCGACTTCATCTTCGACTTCCCGTGTTTACCCTACCGAGCAGATTGCCCGGGAGGAAGTTTGGCGGGGAAGTGCGGATAGTTGACAGGCTTTCGCTGCCTCTCCATGGTGACCCCAAACAGGAGAAAGGGAGACCTCATGACCTTCAAGAAGAGCCTTCTTGCAATCGCTGGCGTGCTCGCCGTTGGCGCCAGCGTCGCCTTCGCACAATCGCCATCCTTCTTCCGCATCGGCACCGGTGGGACGGCCGGCACCTATTACCCGATCGGCGGCCTGATCGCCAACGCGATCTCCGGCAACAACGGAAACGGAGTGGAAGGCCTTGTCGCGACAGCCGTCGCCTCGAACGGATCGGTCGCCAACATCAACGCCATCCAGGGCGGTTCGATGGAATCGGGTTTCACGCAGTCGGACGTCGCCTACTGGGCTCATACCGGCACCGGTCTGTATGAAGGTAAAGGCAAGGTGGAGGATCTGCGCCTCATCGCGACCCTTTATCCAGAAACCATCCACGTGGTCGCTCGCAAGGATGCTGGCATCAATTCGATTGCCGATCTGAAGGGTAAGCGCGTCTCCATCGATGAGCCGGGCTCCGGAACCATCGTCGATGCGCGCATCGTTCTCGGCGCCTATGGCCTCAGCGAAGACGACATCCAGGCGGAACACCTGAAGCCTGGCCCAGCCGGCGACATGTTGCGTGACGGTGCGCTTGACGCTTACTTCTTCGTTGGAGGCTATCCGACGGGTGCCGTGTCTGAACTTGCAACATCCGCGGGGATCTCGCTCGTGCCGATCAGCGGGCCGGAAGTCGACAAGCTGTTGGAGGAATACGGCTTCTTCTCGAAGGATACGGTTCCAGCTGAAACCTATACAGGCGTTGGCGAAACCCCGACGATCGCGGTTGCCGCCCAATGGGTGACGAGCGCCAAGCAGTCCGACGATCTCGTGTACAACATCACCAAGACGATGTGGAACGAGAATACCCGCAAGGAGCTGGACGCCGGTCACGCCAAGGGCAAGATGATCACGCTCGAAAACGCCACCACCAGCCTTGGCATTCCGCTGCATCCGGGTGCCGAGCGCTTCTACAAGGAAGCCGGCGTTCTGAAGTAAGCGCCGCTTCCAACGGAAGACAAGCGGCGGCCCGCCGAAAGCAGGCCGCCGCTTTTCGTTCTAACCCAGAAGACACAGGCAAAGGGACATCATGACCGACGGCGACAAGCTCGCTCCGATGGAGCTGGATGAGGCGAAGGCGCGCGAACTGGAAGAACAGTTCGATACCGAAATTCGTTTCCGGCCGCTTGCGCCGCTGGCAGCGCGCATTGTCGGAACCCTGCTCGTCGCCCTGTCTATCTTCCACTACTACACAGCTGGCTTCGGATTGTTGTCGGAAGTGCTTCATCGCGGCATCCATCTGTCGTTCGTGCTGGGACTGATCTTCCTGGTCTTCCCGTTTTCCAAGACGGGTTACAGCCAACCTGCCCGCTCCAGCCTTGCGCGTCCACTTGGCATCTCGCTGTTCGACTGGGCCCTTGGACTAGGGGCGGTCGTTGCCGTCATGCACGTCCCGTTCATCCCGCTCGACGATCTTGCCTTCCGCGTTGGCAATCCGACCACGACTGACGTTGTCCTCGGCGGCATCCTCGTCGTCGTCCTTCTGGAGGCGACGCGCCGCTCGGTCGGATGGCCACTGCCGATCATCGCGCTCTGCTTCATGGCCTATTCGATCTATGGACCTTCCATGCCGGGGATTCTTGTGCATCCCGGCGCGACCTTTTCGCAACTGATCAACCATCTCTACCTGACGAGCCAGGGCATCTACGGGATCGCGCTCGGCGTCGTGGCGACCTATGTCTTCCACTTCGTGCTGTTTGGCGTATTTGCCACCCGCATCGGACTTGGCCAACTCTTCCTCGACTGCGCCGCATGGGTGGCCGGCCGTTATGCCGGCGGGCCGGCAAAGATCTCGATCTTCGGCTCTGCCCTGTTCGGCATGATTTCCGGGTCGTCCGTCGCCAACACGGTCACGGTCGGTTCGCTCACGATCCCGGCGATGATCCGCATGGGGTACAAGCGCCCCTTCGCAGCAGCCGTCGAGGCAGCCTCGTCCACCGGCGGACAGATCACACCACCCATTATGGGGGCAGCCGCCTTCCTGATGATCGAGTTCCTCAACCTTCCTTATACCACCATCATCCTTGCCGCCGTCGTTCCCGCCTTCATGCACTTCTTTGGAGTTCTGGTGCAGGTGCATTTCGAGGCGAAACGGACCGGCATGCGCGGGATGACGAAGGAAGAAATGCCGGACCTTAAGGAAGCCTTCAAGCGCGACTGGCCGACCGTCATTCCGCTCGTCGTACTCGTTGGCATCCTGCTTTCCGGCTACACACCATATCTTGCCGCCTTCTGGGGCATCACGCTCTGTGTCGCTGTTGGCCTTCTCAACCCGCGTCGACGGATGTCGTTCGGCGAGGTTTTCGACAGCCTGCGTGACGGCGCCAAGTATGCGCTTGCCGTTGGTGCCGCTGCCGCGACCGTCGGCATTGTCGTCGGCGTGGTGACGCTGACGGGCGTCGGCTTCAAGATCTCCTACATCGTGACGACAACGGCCGCCGAGATCGCCGCCTTCATCGGCACTTTCATGCCGGCAGACTGGTTCGGGCCACAGGCGCTGACGCTCCTGTTCACGCTGATCATGACGGGCATTGTCTGCATCCTGATGGGCTGCGGTATTCCAACGACCGCCAACTACATCATCATGGCAACGATCGCCGCGCCGACTCTCGGAATGCTCGGTGTCGAGCCGATCGTGGCACATTTCTTCGTCTTCTATTACGGCGTGCTGGCGGACATCACGCCGCCGGTGGCGCTGGCGGCTTATGCGGCAGCGGGAATGGCGGGCGCCGATCCGTTCAAGACGGGCAACACCGCCTTCCGGCTGGGGCTCGGCAAGATCCTCGTGCCCTTCGTTTTCGTCTTCTCCCCATCGCTTCTGCTGGTCACGGCCGACTTCACCTGGAGCAATTTCTTTATTGCCTTCATCGGCTGCACGCTCGGCATCACTTTCCTGGGGGCCGCCCTCTCCGGCTTCATGCTGGTCCGGACTACTTCCTGGGAGAAGCCGCTGCTGATTCTGGCCGCAATCCTTCTCGTTGTGCCGGAGTTGACGTCGTCGCTGGTCGGCTTTGCCCTGGTCCTGCCGGTTCTCTTGCGGCAATTCTCCGGCTATCGCCGCGGCGCCGTCACCTTGTAGAGAATCGCGCGAAGACGTATTCTTGTCCTCTCCGTGGCAGCCGTCGACTGATCTGCCACGGTCAAACAATCTTGTTCCGTTCGACGCGTTATTTATCCACAGGCCGCTTTTGGCTGTGGAGATCGGCTATTGTGGAGGTTCCTTCGCATGCCGCCGCTTTCTCTGCCGCATTCTCCTGTATGGTTCGCGCCGAACTCTAAGACATCGACTGGACGACATGCAGGACGTAGCACGCAAGCTGACGCCACTCAGCAACAAGGACGCCGAGCCCCATTATCGTGAGGCTCCCAACAACATCGAGGCGGAGCAGGCACTGCTCGGCGCCATTCTCGTCAACAACGATGCCTATTACCGGGTGTCGGACTTCCTGAAGCCGCCTCACCTTTTCGAGCCGCTGCACCGCAGGATCTTCGAAGTTGCCGGTGACATCATCCGCATGGGCAAGACGGCGAACCCCGTCACCATGAAGACGTTTCTACCCGCCGACGACAAGGTGGGTGATCTTACGGTGGCGCAGTACCTGGCGCGACTGGCCGCGGAAGCCGTCTCGATCATCAATGCGGAAGACTATGGACGGGCGATCTACGACCTGGCCCTGCGCCGCGCGCTGATCACCATCGGCGAAGACATGGTCAACATTGCCTTTGACGCGCCGCTGGACATGCCGCCGCAGACGCAGATCGAAGATACCGAGCGTCGGCTGTTCGAGCTTGCTGAAACCGGCCGATACGACGGCGGCTTCCAATCGTTCAACGATGCGGTGGCGCTGGCAATCGACATGGCGGGCGCCGCGTTCGAGCGTGACGGCCAACTTTCCGGTATCTCGACCGGCATCATGTCGCTCGACGCCAAGATGGGCGGTCTGCAGCGCTCCGACTTGATCGTGCTTGCGGGACGTCCGGGCATGGGCAAGACATCGCTTGCCACCAACATTGCCTACAACATCGCAGCGGCTTACGAGCCCGAGGTTCAGCCGGACGGCTCGTTCAAGGCGAAGAATGGCGGCGTTGTCGGCTTCTAC
>CAYNED010000166.1:0-6594 GCA_964396135.1 uncultured Neorhizobium sp. | reverse complement strand
GAAACCCATGTCGAGCATGCGGTCGGCCTCGTCGATAACGAGAATCTCCACGCCGGTCATCAGCAGCTTACCGCGTTCGCAGTGATCGAGTAGGCGACCAGGTGTGCAGATCAGCACGTCAGCCCCGCGCTCCAGCTTGCGGTTTTGTTCTTCAAAAGACACGCCGCCGATCAGCAGAGCGACGTTGAGCTTGTGGTTCTTGCCGTACTTTTCGAAGTTTTCTGCGACCTGCGCAGCCAGCTCCCGCGTCGGCTCAAGAATCAACGTGCGCGGCATGCGAGCCCGAGCGCGCCCCTTCTCCAAGAGCGTCAACATCGGCAAAACGAATGACGCCGTCTTGCCCGTGCCCGTTTGGGCGATGCCGCAGATGTCGCGGCGTTGTAGCGCGGGAGGAATAGCGCCTGCCTGGATGGGCGTGGGTATCGTGTAACCCGCGTCAGTGACAGCAGAAAGGACTTTCTGGCTCAGGCCAAGATCAGCAAATGTCGTCAAAGGGAATTCTGTTTCCGTTCTGGTTCTTCATAGAACACAAGCGTCGGCGTACGTCGCGTACCCAACAGTTGGCTGCCAGATAAGGGGAAACGGCTGGAAAGTCAAGGAAACCGGGCCTGTTTGCTGGGGCTTGGTGAACGGTGGACGAATAATGAGGGTAGTGCGGAAGGCGAGGGCTTCAGTTCAGGTAGGTGTCGAGCTTCATGCCCGCATTGAGAAAGTGAACCGGATCCACCGCCTGGCCCTTTCGCCGAACTTCGTAATGCACATGTGGTCCGGTGGATCGACCGGTCGATCCGACACGCCCGATCGTATCGCCCGCAGCGACCCGGTCACCAACGCTGACGAGGATACGGGAAAGGTGTCCGTAGCGCGTTGTGATTCCGTGGCCATGATCAACCTCGACCAGGTTGCCGTAACCACCCGAAAACTCCGCAACGGTTACCGTGCCGGCGCCGGTGCTGGAGACTTTCTCGCCTTTTTGCGCCTGAAAATCGATTCCCGCATGCATCGCAAGTCGACCAAGGAACGGATCGACACGATTACCGTACCGGCTGGTCACCGGTCGTCCGGGAGCAGGACTGGCATAGGGCAGGGCTTTTGCAGTCTCGCGCACCGCTTCGAGCCGGTTTAGCGCTGCTTCTAGCTCACTCAGCGAATCATCGAAATTCGAGCCGACTGTTTCCGGCTCAAGAAACGGTCCGCCCAGGCCTTCTTCGTCCTCAACGATTGCATCGACATCCACGCCGGTCCGCTTGATGATCTGAGCGATGGTCTGGGCTTTCTCGGCAGCGTCAACCGTGAGCCCGGCCATCTTTTCCAATTGCTCCCTTTCAAGGTTCTTCAGGGAGGAGGATACCTCTAAGACTAGCCCATCTGCCTGTTCACGCCTGCCTTCGCGCAGTGGCACGTAGGCCAAGCCCACTGCCGGATCGCTGCTTCCCGTATGGCCAATCAGGATGTCGATCGCGGCCTCAGCGCTTCCCTCGACTGCGGCTGCTTGCTTCGTCGTGGGCTTCGGCCTGGTCTGTGCGTTCGGCAGCAGTCCGGACTCCTCCGCCCGGTCATAGATCGGCCCAAGCTTTCCGTGGCGCGAAAGAAGTGCTTGCTGCTGCTTGAGAAGCTTCTGAACCTTCTGTTCCAGAAATTGCTGATCCATCAATTGACGTGAGGTAACCCGGTCGAGCTGTTCGCGCAGTGCAGAGATGCGATCTTCATATTCATGCTGCAGCCTCGCCTGCCTGCTGATCGCGCCGCCGATCAGATCGTCACGAACGAAGAGATAAGTGGTCGCGGCTAGATATCCGACGGAGAAGACGGCAAGGATGCCGAAAGCAAGTCCGGCCATCCACGGCCGGATAGTCATGTGGCGAACCTTGTCGCCGCAGGCCAAGATGACGATGTGCTCTTCCCGCTTTCCGCCGAATGACCTTTTTCCCGCCACCTGAACCAAAACCATCCCCCGCAATCGACCCGATGTATCGTCGGTGCCTTGATTACAGCTGGTTAAGGTTAATGGAGCCTTTAGTGACGGCGAATTTCATGCCGATCGTGGTTATTGCCGCCTGTGTCAGGCAGCTATCTCCTCCAGCACCTCCTGCGCATGGCCTGCCACCTTCACCTTTGGCCATACCCGGCGCAACGTTCCGTCAGGATCGATCAGGAAGGTAGAGCGTTCGATGCCCATATACGTCCGGCCGTACATGCTTTTCTCTTTCCAAACTCCATATGCGGTGGCGACCTGATTGTCCTGGTCTGACGCAAGCGTGACGGTCAGATTGTGTTTGGCGGCAAACTTGGTGTGCTTGGAGACCGAATCGGGCGAGACGCCGATGACGACCGCCCCGGCGGCCTCAAACTGGGGCAGCAGGCTGGTGAAATCGACGGCTTCCACCGTACATCCGCTCGTGTCGTCTTTCGGGTAGAAGTAGAGCACCACGCTCCTGCCGCGAAAATCCTTCAATTCCAGCGTGCCAGTCCCAGTGCTAGGCAAGCTGAAATCGGGAGCTGGATCGCCAGCCTTCAGGTGAGTCATGAGGTTTCCTTTCTTTCGCCAGTATCTTGCCGGATGAGCGCGCAGATCATGTATACTGATTTGGCCGTTCCTCGGATCATCCGTCGGCAGCAGAGGTGAGTTCGTTCATTAATGTCGGAAATCCGCGGCGAAAAGGTCAGCTTCAGCAGAAGAGAAATCACGCCGCTGCATTCGCTGCCTTCGGCCCAGGCTGAAGATCCCATCATCGTCCACTGCCCGCCGCGGCGTGGCCGCACCTGGAGGTTGGGGCGTCTGCTCGTCCTCGTGGCAGTGCTGCTGCTGACTGCGGCCGCAAGCGCCTTCGTCGCGATCGAGGGCGGTGCTGTGGACGGGGCTCTCTCTGCACGTGCCGACGATGCTCTCAACAACGCGCTCGGTCCACGCTACCGGGCAACAGTCGGGTCGGCCGTCATTCGCTTCGATTCCGATTTCCGTCTCGCACTTGAGGCGCGGGACGTCCACATCATCGAACAGTCATCGGGCCAGCATCTTTCTCGAACGGCAGCGCTGCGGATGGCTGTCGATCCGTTAGCATTGTTGGGCGGACGCATCTCGATCCGACACATGGAAGCGGATGGGATGCAGCTCGATACGGGTGCTTTCCCGCAAGGTGATCCCGTAGCGCTCGCCAAGGTCCGAGTAGATGCCCTACCGGAACTCCTGGAACAGGCATTCCAGCGTCTTGACGAGGCGCGTGGCTTGATGGAGCGCACCGGGACCAATACCATAAGTCTCTCAGGCCTTGAGATACTTCTGCCTTCTGCACCAGGGCGCAAGCCCATCACCATGGAGGTGGCATCCCTTGACCTCACGCGGGCGGCACCTGGTGAGATCAACGTAAGGGGGGCAGTCGCACTGGACGGTCATGCTGCGGAGCTTCAGGCTTCCGCGTCCGTCATCAACGGTGTGTCTTCGGCACTGAGTGCCAAGTTTACCGGTCTCGAAGCTACGCCCTTCCTGCTTCGACGTGCCGAAGACGGAGCGCCGCGCGATGGCGTGCAAGGCTCGGTTGATCTGGATCTCAACGCCGTCCGCGCCCGGTCGAGCACCGATCCTTCCATTCATGTGACATTGCGGCAGTCACCCGGTCTATTTTACTTCGACGGGATCGACCAGGAGCTCTCTGGCGGTATCATCAACGCGACCTACGACTTCAGCAAGAACTCGCTGGAGCTGTTCAATTCAGAGGTCCGGTTCGGTTCGACCGTCCTGCCATTCAACGGGGCGATTGTTGATCTTAACCGGTTGGACGCTGCAGAAAAGCGGCCTGGTTTCGGCCTTAGCCTTCTGGTCAGCGGTGGGACAGCGACAGCTGCAAGCTCCGGCGAGGCGCCGGCGATCTTCGATCTGCGTGCCACGGGCAAGTATCTCTCGGCGGAGCGGGAGCTGGAATTGAACGACATCCTGATTTCGAGCCCGCTTGGCTCGATGGCGGGATCGCTGATGGTCCGCTTGGGCGATGCATCGCCGGAGATAAGCTTCGGCGGGCAGTTGCCCGTGATGCAGGTCGCAGGAATCAAACAGCTCTGGCCGTTCTGGATGGCGCGCAAGCCACGCGAATGGGTACTCGAGCACCTGTACGGTGGTACCGTTACTGACGGTTCCATCGCCGTCTTCATCCCGGCTGGCCGGATGCAGGGCCCCGAGCATCCGCTTGACCTTGATGAAAACGAGCTGCGTATCTCCTTTGGCATCCACGATGCCCGCCTCAACCTTCCCGGCAAGATTCCGCCATTGCGTGACTTGAAGGGAAATTTTCGACTGAAGGGGGAGAAGCTGAATGTTGCTGTAGAGAGCGGTGCTTCCTATTTCTCGTCGGGCCGAACGGTTTCGGTCAACAGCGGCCAATTCAGCATCCCTTCCACATACAGCAAGCCCCTGATGGCAGACCTCGCCGTCGACCTGACGGGCTCGGCGGATGCCGTTGCGGAATTGGCCAACTTCCCACCCCTGAACGGATTGAGGGGCACTGACTTCAAGCCTGAAGATTTCACAGGTACGGCGACCGCCATCGTGAACGCCCATCTTGGGCTGGTGTCCGAGCAGAATCCGCCGGCTCCGACCTGGAACGCTGAGCTCAAGCTTTCAGACGTTGCTCTTGCTCAGCAGTTCGGGGGCCGCAACATCAGCGGGGTCAACGGCCTGCTAAAGGTCGACCAGCAGGCGGCGAGACTGGAAGGCAACGCGGCGATCGATGGGGTGCAGGCGGAGGTGACGTTGGTGGAACCGGTGGGCGAGGGGTCGCCGGTGGCCAAAGAGCGGATCATCAAGGCGAGCCTCAACAACGAGCAGCGTGAGAAACTCGCTCCCGGCCTGTCGGATATCGTCGAGGGAACAATCCAGGCGGAGATCACGCGTCTCGACGACACCCGCCAAAGCATCACGCTCGATCTGACGCGTTCTGCACTTTCTGTTCCCGGAGTCGGTTGGACCAAAGGAAGCGGTATCCCGGCCAAGGCAAGTTTCGAACTCTCCACTGACGGGTCGGGTGAAGCGATCCGCAATTTTAAGTTGGACGGCGACGGATTCGGTGCGCAAGGGGGGATGATACTGTCTGACGGACGCATCCAGTCGGCAGAATTTTCGCGCATGCAACTCTCTCCCGGCGACGATTATCGCGTGTCGTTGAAACAGATGCGGGGCAATCTAGATGTTTCCGTCATCGGCTCCTCTGCAGACATGCGTCCAATACTCACGCGTCTTCGTTCTGGCGGCTCCGGATCCAAGGCGGGAGACGGAAGCGCCACCATCAGGGTTCAACTCGATCGGATGCTGGGTTTCGGAGACGAGCGCCTGTCCAATGTCGCGATGCTTTTCGAAACTCGGGACGGTATGATCTCTGCGGCCGATTTCTCGGCCGTCACCGGAAGGGGTGCGGCAGTGGTCAGCAAGATGAACAAGGGTAACACGATCTCCATCACCAGTGGAGATGCCGGCGCCGTCGCTCGGTTCACCAACCTTTATAACCGGATCAGCGGCGGGCTTCTCAACGTTTCGTTACGCGCGCAGCGGGATGACGTTTGGAGCGGTTCCCTGGATGTTCGAAACTTCTCGCTGGTCAATGAGTCACGCTTGCAGTCGATTGTCTCTACCCCAGTCGGAGACGAGCGGCGCAGTTTGAATGCGGCAGTCAAGCGCGACATCGACGTCAGCTCGGCGAAGTTCCAGCGTGCATTCGCCCGCGTTGTTTATCGAGGCGGGGAACTGTCGATCGAGAACGGAATCGTGCGCGGCGAACAGATCGGCGCGAGTTTCCAGGGCGTTTTGCGGGATGGTAACGGCAACATGGATATGACCGGTACCTTCATGCCAGCTTACGGCCTGAACCGGCTGCTTGCCGAACTGCCGATCATTGGAACCATCCTCGGCAATGGTCGCGACCGCGGGCTCCTCGGCATCACGTTCAAGTTGGAAGGGCCGTTCGAGCAGCCGCGGCTCACAGTCAATCCGCTGTCCATCATCGCGCCGGGGATCTTCCGACAGATTTTCGAGTTTCAGTGACGCCTGATGAAAGGCTCCGGGATGAAACCCGAAGCTCTTTTCAATGGGGCTGCGCCCCGGTCAGGTGGCGCGGATGAGAATGTGCTTCTTCTTGCCGAGCGAAAGCTTGACGATACCGTCCTTCGTCAATTCGTCAGTCCCGATGGTCATGCGCTCGTCGGAAACCGCCTGATCATTGAGTCTGACGGCGCCGCCCTGCACATGCCGGCGAGCTTCGCCATTCGATGCAGCAAGGCCGGCACGTACGATCAGGGCCAACAGGCCGAGGCCGGCTTCCAGTTCTGCGCTCGGTACTTCCACTGAAGGCAGGTTTTCGGCCAGCGCGCCTTCCTCGAATGTCTTGCGGGCAGTCTCTGCGGCCTCTTCGGCCGCTGCCCTTCCGTGTAGGATGGCCGTAATCTCGGTGGCGAGGATCTTCTTCACCTCGTTGATCTCGGACCCGCCAAGTTGCGAGAGGCGCGAGATCTCGTCCATCGGCAGTGTGGTGTAAAGCTTCAGGAACCGTGCGACGTCGGCATCCTCGGTATTGCGCCAGTATTGCCAGAAATCGTAGGCCGACAGCATGT
>CAYNED010000165.1:0-6601 GCA_964396135.1 uncultured Neorhizobium sp. | reverse complement strand
GAGCGCGAGGCCCTGGTTGATGTCGGTTTCCTTGCCGAGCTGCGAGGCCGGAAAGACGTCGATCTTGTAGCGACCGTCGGTGCGCTTGGCGATCTCTTCCGCCGCCCAGACCGACTCGGTGTGGAACGGTTCGGAGGTTTCGTAGACATGCGCCCACTTGAGCGCCGTCTGGGCATGGGCTGCGAAAGCCGAGGCCATGACGGCAACGGTTGCGCCGAGGATGGTGGTGAGTTTCAACTTCATTTCGTTTCCTCCCGGGTTGAAGTCAAAGGACTGCTAGTAGCCGCCGGCGCGCCTCCACGCGGCGGGTATGACGCCGTCGGCCGGCTCCTCGCCGAAACTCTCCGACAAGCGAATCTGGGACTGGTCTAGATGAGCGCGCATCGCGGAACGTGCGGCCGCCGGATCGCGGGCGGCGATTGCGTCGCGAACCGCACCATGTTCCTCCATGGCCGCACCCCAGGTCTGCGGGTTTTCGAAATAGCTGGCGAGCTTCTCGAAATACGGCGTCATGCGCAAGTCATGGATGTTGCCGACAAACCGGTTCAAGGTCGCGTTATCGATGATGGATGCAACGGCAATATGGAAGTCTCGATCGAGCGCAAGCGCCATGGGGCGATCCTCAAGGCTTCTGGCCATTCGAGCGAGATTATCGTCAAGAACCGCGATTTGGTCAGGCCGGACCACGCGCGCCGCCTCTTCCGCAATGGCGCATTCCACCACAGCACGCGCGCGCAGCAGTTCGAACGGACCTTCCGCCTCTTCCGGCGGCCCAGGCTCAGTCTTCTTCGCAGATGAGACGTAAACACCGGATCCCATCCGGATTTGGACCCTGCCTTCAACCTCAAGCACGATCAGCGCTTCGCGAACGGTCGGACGGGAAACAGCAAGCAGCTCGGCCAGTTCCCGCTCGGCAGGCAACCGAGAACCGGCGGCAAAGGCGCCGCGGTCAATCAGGCTGCGCATCTGGTCGGCGACCTGGTGATACAGGCGGCGCGACTCCACGACCGAAAACATGAACCCTCCCAACGCGTCCTCCTCGACGCGCGACTGGTAAGCTGGCCTTACCAAAGCTCATTAGTCATATATTGATGTCGGACAACCTGTCAATGGTATGCACTGGACGTCTGTCTGATCAATCCGATGATAGCTCGATGATGCGGTCTTGCTGCTTAGAGACTTCCAAACGAAAGAAGGCGCCGAATCCGGCGCCTTCTTCATTACGTGCGGATCTGCGTCGGCTCGGCCGGCGCTGAGACACTGTCGGTTCGACTGGAGAACCAATTGGCCAGAAGTGCCCCGGAGATGTTGTGCCATACGCTGAAGATCGCGCTCGGCACGGCCGCGACCGGCGAGAAATAGGCGTTCGCAAGAGCTGCGCCGAGGCCGCTGTTTTGCATCCCCACCTCGATTGCGATCGCCTTGCGCTTGGCAAGCGACAGGCCGAAAGCCTTGGCGGCAAAGAAGCCGAGCAAATAGCCGAGGCTGTTATGCAGCACAACGACGGCAAAGATTAGAAGACCCGACTGGGCGATCGCGCCCTTGCTGGCACCAACCACGGCCGCGACGATGAGGACGATGCCAATCACGCTGACCAGCGGCAATACTGGAAGCGCACCGCGCACCAAGCCAGGCGCGAGCCGCTGCAGCGCAAAGCCAAGTGCCAGCGGAACCAGCACCACTTTCACGATGCTGAGGAACATCGCCATTGCGTCGACCGGCAGGTACTGGCTGGCAAACATCCACACGAGGAACGGCGTGATGATCGGCGCGGCAAGCGTTGTCACCGAGGTACAGGCGACCGAAAGCGCCACATCGCCCTTGCTGAGATAGGTCATGACGTTGGAGGAGGTGCCGCCGGGGCAGCAGCCGACCAGAATGACACCCGCCGCCACTTCCGGCGACATCGGGATGATGCGCGTCAGGAGCACGGCGAGCAGCGGCATGATCAGGAACTGCGAGACGACGCCGATGCCGACCTCGATCGGACGTTTCACGACTTCGCGAAAATCGTCAACAGAGATGGTGAGGCCCATCCCGAACATGATGATCGCCAGCAGCGTCACGATCCACGGCGCGAGCTGTCTGAAGGTTTCGGGGAAGAAGAAGCCGGCGACTGCAAAGAGGATGACCCACAGGGCAAAGCTCTTGCCCACGAATGCGGAGAAGGATGCAAGGATTTTCACGAAAGACCTCGTTCAACGTGTTTGAACCTGCTCGTGCATGTCACGGCGGGAGCCTGTCAAGGTCATCCTCGGGCGCCACCGTCCCCTCCTCAAGATCGAACGCGCGAGATACTCAACCATTCGGTTGACTATCTCGCCTGATCGCGTATGTTCAACTACATGGTTGAATTAAATGCACCCGAACTCGACACGATCTTCCACGCGCTTGGAGACGCCACCCGGCGCGGCATGCTGCGGCAACTTGCCTCCGGAGAGCACTCGGTCAGCCAATTGGCCGAGCCCTATGCCATCTCGCTCGCCGCCGCTTCCAAGCACATCAAGGCGCTCGAGCATGCCGGCCTCATCCGGCGTGAGGTGCGTGGGCGCACCCATATCTGCCGGCTTGATCCCGGACCGCTCTCAAGTGCGCAGGAATGGCTGAGCTTCTACGAGCGCTTCTGGACCAGCCGCCTCGATGCCCTGGACCGCATCCTCCGGGAGGAAAACGACACTCAACCCGCCAACGGCAAAACAGGAGAATGAGCATGAACGATACCGCCACCCTTGACGCCTATGGCGTCCTCACCGAGCCCAATACGCTCAAGATCCAGCGGCTGCTGCCAGGCACCGTGGACCGCGTCTGGGCCTACCTCACCCAAAGTGATCTGCGCCGCCTTTGGCTGGCTTCGGGGGAAATGGAGCTTAGACAGGATGCACCCTTTGAGCTCGTCTGGCGCAATGAGGAGCTTTCTGATCCACCGGGCAGACGTCCGGAAGGCTTCCCGGAAGAACAGCGGATGGAGAGCCGCGTCATAGAAGTCGATGCGCCGCACAGACTGACATTCGCCTGGCGGCAAGGCGAGGTGTCGTTTGAATTGCGCGCTGCAGGCAGTCAGGTCTTGCTGACCGTCATCCACCGACGAATCTCAGACCGCTCCAACACCGTCATGATCGGCGCCGGCTGGCACATGCATCTCAACATTCTCTCGGCGCGGCTCGCGGCCAAAGAACCGCCGCCATTCTGGGACGGTTGGACGCGTCTGCGCGACGAGTATGAGCGGCGCATCCCCGCCTGAACGACGACAAGATCCCGCCTCAAGGCGGGATCTTGTTATGCTGTGTTGACAGCAACCAGACGTGACCTGCCTTCATCGATCCGCTAGTCTCCGCCTCCCTTGGATCATCAGGAGGTGCCCATGTTGCGCGGTTTGGCGGCATTGCTGTTCTTTCAGCTTCTCGGCGAGAGTCTCGTTTTCCTTACCGGCCTTGCTGTGCCAGGACCGGTCGTGGGACTTGTCCTGCTCTTCATGGCCCTGCAACTGCTCCGCGGCAGAGCGAGCGAAACAGTCCGTCCTGTGGAGGCTGCCGCGGGCGCTTTGCTCGGCAATCTCGGTCTGTTTTTTGTCCCGGCTGGTGTTGGTGTCGTAGCGCTTGGCGGCGTGGTGCAATCGGAAGGCCTGGCGATCGCCGTGGTCCTCGTCCTCTCCGCCGTCTTCACGCTGGCTGTAACGGTCTGGACCTTCATCGCCATCCGGCGCGTGCTTGGTCAGAAAGCAGGCGCGGCATGAAGAGCCCTGTCGATCTCTGGATCTATCTTTCGACAGCGCCACTGATCTGGCTCACCCTGACCCTCTGCATCTGGATCGGTGCTTCCGAGCTTTCTCGCCGGCTCAACCGCAACCCTCTTGCCAATCCGGTTTTGACTTCGATCCTGCTTCTGTCGCTTATCATGACAGTCTTCGAAATTCCCTACGGACAATTTTTCCAGGGCGCGCAGTTCGTGCACTTTCTCCTTGGGCCAGCGACGGTGGCGATCGCTGTGCCGCTGTTTCGACAATGGGAACAGGTCAAGCGGCTTCTCCTGCCCATTGCAGCGGCTCTGGTCGTGGGCTCGCTTGCAGCCATTACCTCGGTCATCGTCTTCGGGAACGTGTTCGGCCTGTCTCAGGAGGTCATGATTTCCTTCCTGCCGAAATCTGCAACAGCGGGCGTCGCGATGGCAATCTCGGCTTCTCTTGGCGGGAATCCCTCACTGACGGCCGTGCTTGTCATCATTACGGGCATTGTCGGCGCTCTTATCGTGACACCGTTCATGAACCTCATGCGTATCCGCGATTATGCAGCCCGCGGCTTTGCCGTGGGCTTGACCTCGCACGGCATAGGCACGGCACGTGCTTATGAGGTCGACGAGACCGCCGGGCTGTTTGCCGGCATAGCCATGGCGCTCAATGCCGTTGCGACATCGGCGATGGTGCCGCTCGCGGCGAGATGGCTTGTCGGCTAATGAGCCGTCAGCCTTCGCCGATGGAGGATGAACGGGACAGTTCCACCGGCGTCTTCATGATGATCTCACGGTGGGGGAAAGGTATGGATATTCCGGCCGCCTTGAACGCGTCCCATAGCGCCAGCAGTACCTGGCCGCGGACATTCGTGAGTCCATTGGCGGGGTCGGAGATCCAGAACCGCAGCTTGAAATCCAGCGACGAGCTGCCAAACCCAGTCAACCAGCAGACGGGCGCCTTGTAGGCATTGGCGACCCGCGGGACCGCCGAGGCCGTCTCAATCGCCAGCCGTATCACCTCGTGCGGGTCGTCTTCATAGGAGGTGCCGAATTCGACATCGATACGAACGTAGTCGCTGGAGAACGACCAATTGACCACCTGCTGCGAGATAAAGTCCTCGTTCGGGATGAGGTACTCCCTGCCGTCGCGGGTAATGACCGAAACGAAGCGCGAGCGCAGGTCGCGTATCGACCCGAAGGTATCGCCGAGCGTGATTGTGTCGCCTGGTTTGATCGACTTGTCGAGCAGGATGATGATGCCGGAGATGAAGTTGGAAACCACCTTCTGAAGACCGAAACCAATGCCAACCCCGACGGCGCCGGAAAAGACGGTCAGGGCCGTCAGGTCGATACCGGTCGCGGAAAGAGCGATGGCGCCTGCGGTCGTCATCAACGTGATCTTGATCAGCTTGCTGATCAGCACTTTAAGGGATGGCGAGAGGTCAGCAGACCGCTGTATCCAATGGGATAGGACATTCCCCACCAGAACCGCCAGCCAGACCATGGCGACGGCAAGAACAATCGCCTTGATGATCAACAGCAGGGAAATCCTCAAGCTGCCCACCGTGATTGCCGCAGCATCGAGCGCGGCATATAGAGGGCCATCAAGCCCAATCGCGTGGATGGCCACGTAGCTCCAGCTGAGCATCGCGACGAACCGCGATAGCGTCGGGTTGCGAATGATCTTGGTCAGAACCGAAATGACGAACCAGGCGGCGACCAAGGTCAGCGCCGTAGTGATCATCCAGCGCTGCGACGGCCAGACTGCACGCGCCAGCAGAACGTTCGCGAGCCACAACCAGACCACGAGGTAGAGCCATTTGAGCCGCCGCATGAAGGCAATGATGACCCGCAGCAGGTCGGGGTTGCCCTTGATCTTGCGCGCTCGGGCCTCCAGCAACGGTTCAGTGCGCGAGGATAGCAAGGCAGCCAGCATGTAGCCCGAGAGGATGATCAGCGCCTGATAAAGCGTCCACTCGGACAGGACAAAGGTCCGCACCCAGCCCTCAAGCTCCCGTATCGCTGTTGCTGTGTCCACGGCGCCGGCCTTCCTGTCCAACCTGCGCCATAACCCCCAGATGAGCCTATTGGTTCATCACGGACACAAAGCCGAGGATGGCTAGTGACCGCCGCCCGCCCCGCCCGCCTGAGCCGAAGGCTTCGCGATCAAAGCAACCATGACGATCAGGCTGGCAAACAGGAAGGTGAGCAGCGTGAAGACGTCGATGAAAGACATCATCCAGGATTGCTGCGTAACAACTCCGGAAAGCCTTTGTACGGCGATCGAGCTGCCATCCAAACCGTAGCTGTCATAGTTTGCGCCGACGCTGTTCAGCCACTCCAAGGCTGCCGGGTTGCCGAAGTTGATCCCTTCCGACAGGCGCGCGTAGTGCTCGTCCGTTCTCTGGGTGAGCAGCGTATTGATGATCGCAAGCCCCACGGCGCCACCCAAGTTTCGGGTCAGGTTGAAGAGGCCCGACGCATTGCGGATTCTGGCCGGCGGCAGCGTACCCAGTGCAACATTATTGATCGGCACCATGCAGATCATTAGCGAGCAGCCGCGCAGGATCTGCGGGATCAGCAATTCGTAGAAGTCCCAGTCGGCGGTCAGGCCGGTCATCATCCATGTCCCCAGCGCAAAGCCGGCAAACCCGATGCCCATCATCACCCGCGGATCGAGCCGCGAGGAGAGCATGCCGGCAACCGGTGCGGTGACGAACATGGCAAGGCCAGAGACGAACATGGTCTCGCCGATCATGAGGGAGTCGTAGCCGCGAATGCGCCCGAGATAGAGCGGGTAAAGATAGGTCAGGCCGTAGAGGCCAATGCCCATGACGAAGGAGAAGAGCGAGCCGAAGGCGAAGTTGCGGTTGGC
>CAYNED010000164.1:0-6633 GCA_964396135.1 uncultured Neorhizobium sp. | reverse complement strand
CGCCACCGGCCGGGCCTGGTGTTGAGCCTCCCGTCGATGGTCGCGCCCTGGATCCAGATGCGATGCTGCCAGCTCCGCCAAGTGCAGCGCCGACCGTCAATATTCAGCCGTCTCCCGGTCCGGCAGCCGGATCCGGCCCTGGCTCGGTTGCGGATCTTGCTCAAGGCCTGCTGGATGCCGTCGTCAACATCTCGACCTCCCAGAGTGTTGCAAGCCAAGGAGCCGGCCCCCAGGCGCCGCAGACGCCCGACGGCGCTCCATTCCAGGAATTCTTCGACGATTTCTTTGAAGGTGATGGCAGCGAGGGCGGCAACCAGAAGGTCAATTCACTGGGATCCGGCTTTGTCATCGATCCTTCCGGCTATGTGGTCACCAACAACCACGTCATCGAAGATGCAGACGATATCGAGGTTGTCTTTCCCAATGGCACCAAGCTGAAGGCAACGCTTGTCGGTACAGACAAGAAGACCGATCTTTCGGTCCTCAAGGTGGAGCCCAAGGCGCCGCTGAAGGCTGTTCGTTTCGGCGATTCGCGACAAATGCGCATTGGCGACTGGGTGATGGCGATCGGCAATCCGTTCGGCCTTGGTGGTTCCGTCACGCTCGGCATCATTTCGGCCCGGGGACGCAACATCAATGCGGGACCCTATGACAATTTCATTCAGACTGACGCCGCCATCAATAAGGGTAATTCGGGCGGTCCGCTGTTCAACATGAACGGTGATGTCATCGGCATCAACACGGCGATCATTTCTCCCTCCGGAGGGTCGATCGGCATCGGCTTCGCCGTTCCCACGGAACTTGCAGAAAACATCGTCAACCAGTTGATCGAATTTGGGGAGACCCGTCGGGGCTGGCTGGGCGTGCGCATCCAGCCGGTCACGGACGAGGTGGCGGAAAGCCTGGGACTCGACAGCGCTCGCGGAGCACTGGTCTCGGGCGTCGTCGAAGGCGGACCGATCGCAAACGGCGAGATCCGCGCCGGCGACGTTATCCTCCGCTTCGATGGGCAACCGGTTGCGGAGATGCGGGACCTTCCACGGGTCGTGGCCGAAAGCCCGGTCAGCAAGGAAGTCGACGTTGTCGTTCTTCGCGACGGGCAGGAGCAGACCGTGAAGGTGACGCTCGGCCGGCTGGAAGACAGCGCTGACGACGCGGCAGAGACCGACGAGGAGACGGTGGAGCCCGAGGATGGCCAGATCCCTGATGAGAGCGAGACGGATCAGCAGGGTACGGTCGACATCCTGGGAATGACGCTTGCGGCACTCGACGAGGAGCAGCGCCAGGCCTTCAGCATTGCCGATAGCGTGGAAGGCGTGGTGATCACGGCTGTCCAGGAAGGTTCGGAGGCCGCCAAGAAAGGGCTGAAGGCAGGCGAAGTGATCGTCGAGGTGGGCCAGGACTTCGTCGATGGTCCGGAGGCGGTAAAGGATCGGGTGGATGTTCTCAAATCCGAAGGGCGGCGCAACGCCCACCTGATGGTTGCCGATCCGACCGGCGCGCTGCGGTTCGTCGCTATTCCGGTGGAATAGCGTCAGCCTGGTTCGGCGGTTCCTGCAAGAGCGGCATAGACGACGTGCCGCTTGAGATGCGGGTGGGTGTCCGGCACCCGCGGATGGTCGAAATCCATGTCGTGGCAGCGGCGCATGCCGATCCGCTCCATGACGGCGGTCGAGCGGCGGTTAGCCTCGACCGCGAAGGCGAGCACGGCCGGGATGGACTTCTCGCGAAATGCCAGGTTAAGAAGTGCGCGAGCTGCTTCAGTGACATAGCCATGGCCCCAGAAGCGGGTGGCGAGCCGCCAGCCGATCTCCACCGTTTCGGCGGGAAAGATGTTCGGCATGTTGGCGAGCGACAGGCCGCAAAAGCCCATCGGCTCGGCGGTGTCTTTCAGTTCCAACGCGTAGAAGCCGAGCCCCGTCTCCTGGATGGAGCTGTTGATCCTCTCCAGGAGCATGTCAGCCTCTTCGTGGCTGCGGCGAAAGGGGAAGAACTCCATGACTTTGCTATCGGCATTGATCTCGCGAAACAGGTCGCGGTCGCTCTCGATCCAGCTGCGGATCAAGAGCCGCTCTGTTTCCAGTATGATCAACGGCTGGCCGCTCAGGTTCATGGCGTGACGAAATCCGTTTTCCTATAGCCTTGCAGGTAGAGGAGAGCGGTCAGATCACCATGATCAATGCGCATGCGCGCCTGCGCGGCAACTGTCGGCTTGGCGTGAAGGGCGACGCCGGAGCCGGCAAGATTGATCATGCCGAGGTCGTTGGCGCCGTCGCCGACAGCAAGAACATTGTCCGTTGAGATCCCGAGGCGCTCGCAAATATCGATAACTGCGTCGACCTTTGCCTGCTTGCCAAGGATCGGTTCCGCGACCTTGCCCGTCAGAACCCCGTCTTCGGCAAGAAGCACGTTGGCGCGGTTCTCGTCAAAGCCAAGCCTGGCGGCAATCGGTCCTGTGAAGACCGTGAAGCCGCCGGAAACCAGGGCCGTGTAGAAACCCTTCGCCTTCATGGTGGCAATCAGCTCCAGTCCGCCGGAGGTCAGCGTGATGCGTTTTGCAATCACGTCGTCGACAACCGAGAGTGGCAGGCCCTTGAGAAGTGCGACGCGCTCGCGCAGCGCGGGCTCGAACGCAATCTCGCCATTCATCGCGCGGGCCGTGATGGCGGCCACTTTGTCCTTGAGTCCGACCACATCCGCGAGCTCATCGATGCATTCCTGGCCAATCATTGTGGAATCCATGTCGGCAATCAGGAAGGACTTGCGGCGGGTTTCTTGCTCCTGCACCACGAGATCGATCGGCAGGCTGGCGATGACGCCCCTCAGAGAGGCTTCCGCGGCGGCGGCATCCTCGCCGTCCCGAAGGACGATGTCGCACGCCACGCCATCTGCCAGCCAGTAGAGCCCCGCTGCATTGACGACCTCTGCGGCACGTTCTCCAACGGACTGCGTCAGCACAGGATTTGACGGATGGGCGATGAGCGTGGCAACGAGAGCCATATGAACGACCTTGAAAGAGAGTACGACGCGATCCTGATAACGGGGCCGACTGCCAGCGGCAAGTCGGCACTCGCATTGCAACTGGCGGCGCAAGCGGGCGGCGTCGTCATCAATGCCGATAGCATGCAGGTCTACGACACGCTGCGGGTCCTGACAGCGCGTCCCTCGGAAGAGGAGATGGGCGGTATTTCCCACCAGCTCTACGGTCATGTCCCTGCGACCCGCGTCTATTCGACCGGCGAATGGCTACGGGACGTGACGGCGCTTCTGCCGCAGATCAAAGCCCAGAACAGGCTGCCTGTCTTCGTCGGCGGCACCGGGCTCTATTTCAAGGCCTTGCTGGGCGGATTATCCGACATGCCGGAGATCTCGCAGGAGGTCCGCTGTCGGGTGCGGCTGCGGTTGAAGGAGGAAGGCTCACCTGCTTTGCATGATGAGCTTGTGCGCCGTGACGTGGCCATGGGTGCAGCGCTGGATCCCGGCGACGGGCAACGGATCGTGCGCGCATTGGAAGTGCTGGAGGAGACAGGGAGGTCGATCTTGGACTTCCAGGGAAAGCCCGGCCTGCAGGTCATCGATCCGCAGCGGGCGCGAAAGCTGATCGTGCTGCCGGATCGCGGCGTGCTTCGCAGCCGCATCGACGCGCGGTTCGAGCGGATGTTCGACAACGGTGCCGTGGAGGAGGTGAGGGCTCTTCTTTCGCTTCAGCCAAATCCGGAGGTTCCGGCGATGAAGGCGATTGGGGTTCCTCAGATCGTCGAGATGCTGGCCGGACGGATCACGCCGCAGGAGGTGGTGGAGCGATCGTCGGCGCTCACGCGACAATATGCGAAACGGCAGATGACGTGGTTTCGCAACCAGATGGACGAGAGCTGGACAAGGATCGACCCGGGCGACCCTCAGTCCTTGTCGTAGAGGCTGCTCAGCGGCCTTTTCAGGAGACTGTCCCGCAGCGAGCCTTCCCGTCTCAGCGGCAAGGGTGGACGGGCACCTGCCTCGCCAGCGGGCGGTCGATAGGGGGCTGTATAACGGTCCTGCGACAGCTCCTGGATGCCATCAGAGGGTCGGTCGAGGGGAGCGGGTCGTGCTGGTAGCGTGGGCTGGGACCGCGGAAGCATATCCGGATGATAGGGCTCCCTCCTAATTGCATCCCTCGACGGAGCATGACGCTCGTGGGCGCTGTTGACGTCGCTTGCCCAACGGTCCAGCTCCGTTTCGCCCGGACGAGCCGATGCCTGCAACTCGCCTGCATCGGGGCATTCGTCTGTGTTCCCCACGTCGTTCCGCTCGAAGCTCTGCTTGAAGTTCGTTATGTCGGGGCCGTTGATGGCGCGCATGCGTGCTACCACCGTCCGCAGGTCAACCGTGTCGGGCATGTCATCATCGCCCTTGTTGGCGACGCCGTGGGCCTTGGGAAGATATTTCTGCTCGACCCTGGCAAAGCGCATGCGCATCGGAACCGTGATGGCCTCGCCGAAGGCAATGGCCTCGCCGTTCCCGATCGACGACAGAAAACTCGTGGTCGACATGGAGGAGTTGGGAATGGCTGAACGGATGATCTCCTGGTCGCGGTCGTTGGCCAGTCGCATGGCAAACAGTGTGGAGCACTGAGACAGGATCGTCTGGTCGAGTTCCCCGGGGCGCTGGGTGATGACGCCGAGCGAAACTCCGTACTTACGACCTTCCTTAGCAATCCGGGCGATGGCCTGCCGTGTCGGGAAGAAACCGCGTTCGGGGTCGGCCGGCACATATCGATGAGCCTCCTCGCAAACCACGAGCATGTGGATCGCGCCATTGCTCCACAGTGCGATTTCAAACGCCATGCGGCACAGGATGGAGGCAACGGAATTCACCACCTCGGAGGGGATTCCAGCCAGCTGGAAGGTCGAGATCGGCCTGTCTCCCCCCGGGATGCGGAAGATATGCGCGATCGTCTCCATGATCGTGTCTTGGATCGTGTTGTTGGAGAACATGAAGTGATAGCGCGGATCGTTGATGGCCGACATCACGCGCAACTTCAGTGTGCGCAGGGTCGGCTTTTCGCCACGGCCTTCCAGTCGTCCAATGCGTTCGTCGATGAGAGCGAGGAGGTCCGCCATGCGGTAAGGCACGGGCGTGTCTGCGGTGATCGAACTCTTCTCCGTGCCGCGGCGCATCAGGGCAGAATCGCCGCCACGGAAGGCCCGTTTGGCTTCGGGAATGAGATCGCGGAGAATGTCGAGTTCTTCTGCAATCGATGGACGTCCGCGGTAAAGAACCTCCGCGAATTCCTCAAGCTTCATCAGCCAGAAGGGCAGGTCAAGCGTGTCAGTATCAATGACAACCGCATGTTCAGGAAAGGCGGCGGCGAATTCATTGTGGGGATCGAGGATCAGCACCCTTAGCTTCGGGTCGGTTTCGATCGCCTTGTGGAGCAGCAGCGATACGGCTGTCGATTTTCCGACACCCGTGGAGCCGACAATGGCGAAATGCTTCGACAGCATGGACGGAATGTGGATTGCTGCGTCGATCGTCTCGTCCTGCGTCAGCTTGCCGATGACGCAGGTGTCGTTCTTGCCGGTGTCATAGATTCGCAGGAGATCGGCGGCCCTGATACGGTGGGCAACGGCGCCGAGGTAAGGATAGCGGGAAATGCCGCCGGAAAATTCTTCTCGGCCATCCTCGCCGACGCGAACCTCACCCAGAAGCTCCGCCTCGATCTGGAAGCTGTTGTTTTCACCTTCGCCCCAGGACGATTTCTCGGTATTCATCGCATAGGCAAGTGCGACGACGCGATTGCGACCGACATTGATGGAGATGAGGCGACCAACGGACCAAAGCTCCGTAAGCTCCGTCTCGCCAAGCTCGGCGACCGCTGCGATGGTCGTACGGGCACCGTTGCAGGCGACGACGCGCCCGAGCATACGGTTGCCGGACCGGCTGGCGTCACGGCGGTCCTGTTCTCCGGCGGATACTGAACGGTGCAGATCGTTGTTTAGCAAGACGTCTCCTTGCCACTGGCGTCGGCATGCTACTCGCCATCCCTCTGGATCGCGTACATCTGGTGAAGGTAATAGAAGGCACTTAACAAGTCGTGTAACCCTCTGCATTGACCTCCTTTGCGAGAGCACCGCGTGCCGATCGGGAAATTTTTGATGCTGCGCGCGTTGACGTCACGCAACATTCTGTCTAACACTTCCCGCCATGAACATTGCAAACGCACTTATCGTGGTGGGAACGCGCATGGGCAGGATGGGGTGACCATCCGGCGTTAGCCACCCATGCGCGAAAGACAGGCTCCTCAAGGGGCCTTTTTTTATGCCCGAAGCACAGTAAGACCATCCAGGCAGACAGCAGCAAATGGACCATGACATGACCGATAGCAACAATCAGATGACCGGCGCCGAGATCGTTCTGAGGGCGCTGAAAGACAATGGCGTTGAGCATATCTTCGGTTATCCGGGCGGGGCCGTTCTGCCGATCTATGACGAGATCTTTCAGCAGGAAGACATCCAGCACATTCTGGTTCGCCACGAGCAGGGCGCCACCCATTCCGCGGAAGGCTATGCGCGCTCGACCGGCAAGGTCGGCGTCGTCCTCGTCACCTCCGGCCCCGGCGCCACCAATGCCGTCACCGGGATCACCGATGCGCTG
>CAYNED010000163.1:0-6650 GCA_964396135.1 uncultured Neorhizobium sp. | reverse complement strand
GCGCTCCATGGGAAACCACTGGCCGCGGTACCATGAGCCTACGGTGACGTTTGCGCTTCGATCGTCGCCGCTGGTTTGACCACCCTCCGGTCAAACATCGTCAGCGACATCTCGAACAGTGGGTTTTGCAGGAACATCGGGGTTGTTTTCAAACCGATCACGATGGAGCGCCGCACGTGCCAGCAGCATGAAGGTAACTGGTGTGGTGATGGTGATGAAGAGGCCTATGAGGATCTCGTGGGCAACGAGACGGCCTCCGGAGATGCTGAAGAACAGTATCGACGCGGTCATGACGCCGCCGGTGCCCCAGCTGGTGGACAAGGTCGGCGGATGCAGGCGCTCGTAGAAGTTCGAAAGCTGCAGAAAGCCGATCGCGCCGATCAGCGCCAGTGTTGCCCCCAGGAGAAGGAAGAACGCGATGGCGATTGCAGCCCAGATCGGAATGTCTGCGGCAGAATAGATCATTCGATCACCTCGCCGCGCATCAGGAATTTGGCAAGCGACACGGTTGTGACAAACCCGAGCAGGCCGATGACCAGTGAGGCTTCGAAGTAGACGGTCTTCCCGGTTCCTATGCCAAAGGTCACCAACAAGAGCATCGCATTCACGTAAAGGGCATCCAAGCCGATGATCCGGTCCTGCGCGCGCGGGCCATGGAACATCCGCACGGAGGCAATGACCATCGCGATGGTCAACATGAGCTGAGCAAGGCTGACGGCAGTGAAAATGATGATCGCACTCATGAGAAGATCTCCATCAGCAGATGTTCATAGCGGCCCTTGATCAGGGCGACCCACTCATCCTCATTGGATAGATCGAAGACATGAATGAGGACGGACCGCTGTTGTGAATCATATTCCAGCCACGCCGAGCCCGGGGTGCCTGTTATGATGACAGCAAGGATAGCCAGTGCCGTCGGATCGTCGATCTCAAGGGGAACGTTGATGAACGAGGAGTGGCGTCCGCTGCCACGGCCCCTGAGGATGACCCAACTTACGGCGAGATTGGAACGGACGATGTCGACCATAACGATCGCCATCAGCTTGGGGATGAGATACCACTTGCCGAGCCGAGGCTTGCTTGGGCGCAAAGTGGCCATGGCCCAGGACGCGAAGACCGCGACCATGCTGCCCAACACCAGATGACCGATCGTGAACTGGTTGAGCAACAGCCACATGATCAGCAGCGAGATGGTCAGAAGTGGATAGGGAAACATGCCTACTCCTCTTCTACCGTTTTGTTGAGGTCCCTCCACAACGGCTGAGGTGTCTCCCCTGTTACGTTCTCCAGATAGGTGACGGGCCTGCTTACGGAGTTTACGGCCGCCTCCATGAAGGCCAAAGCTGGACCTGCGTTCACCGTCAGTGTGGCAAGCATGGCCAACAACAGCATGATCGGCACCACCTCGACCACGAGGACCCGTGGTATCGTGATCTCAAGAGAGCTCCAGAAGGTGCGAATGCCAGCGCGCGTCAACGCGATCAACGTTGACAGACCTGCGAGAATGATGAGGGCGGCGACCGCGAGCGCTTCACCCGTTGGTGGCAAGCCGATTGATCCGACGCCGATCAGAGCAGACAGCATGCCCAGTTTCGCAACGAATCCAGAGAGAGGCGGCAGTCCGGCGAGCAAGATGGTGCAGGCTGCAAAGCAGATGCCGAGCATCGCCAGTGTCGCCGGCATCGTCACCCCGTCCAGTTCCTCCGGTTCATCCTCATCGGCATCACCATAGGCTTCCATCGTAACAGCGAGAACACCGGCGCCCGCGACCTGGCACCGTTCCACCAGCTCAACCAGGAGAAAGAAGGCTCCGAGCGTCAATGTGGAACTGACGAGATAAAGGAGAGCGCCCGAGGTCGCCGCCGCATCATTCAAGCCGATGACTGCCAGGAGCGTTCCGGAGGAAACGAGGACGGAATAGGCCCCGATCCGCGCAAGCGCCTGAGAGGCGAGGACGCCGATGAAGCCGAAGGCTAGCGTCGCCATTCCCCCGTAAAGAAGCAGATTTGACCCGAACCCTGCGGAGGGACCATCAGAAAAGAGCAGCATGGTCAGGCGCAGGATGATGTAGATGCCGACCTTGCTCATCAAGGAGAAGATCGCAGCGACCGGAGCGGTCGCAACGCTATAGGCGCTGGGCAGCCAGAAGCAGAGTGGCCACATGCCGGCCTTGACCAGAAACGCCACCCCGAGAACGGCCGCGCCTGCTTCCATCAACATCCGTCGATCTGCCTCGATCGTCGGAATGCGGGCCGCCAGATCCGCCATGTTCAGCGTTCCGGCGGTGCCGTAAATCAGGCTGACGCCGATCAGGAAGAGCAAGGCGGCAGCGAGGTTGACCGCAATGTAGTGGAGGCCAGCCTTCACACGAAGCGCGCCGGACCCATGCAGGAGAAGCCCATAGGAGGCAGCCAGCATGACCTCGAAGAAGACAAAAAGATTGAAGAGATCGCCAGTCAGGAACGCGCCGTTTAGCCCCATGAGAAGGAATTGATAGAGGCTGTGGAAATGTGATCCTGCGGCATGCCAACGCGCCAGGGAGAAGATCAGAACCGGCACGGAGAGGACGGCGGCCAGGGCCACCATCAAGGCTGACAGCCGATCAAGCACAAGGACGATGCCGAAGGGTGACGCCCAGTTGCCCAGGAGATAAACGCCGCTGAACTCGCCCTGACTTCCGGTGACACCCACCAATAGCAACGAGACGAAGGCGAGCGTGACACAGCTCCCCAGGCTGATCATTGATTTTGCGACACGCTGTCGTTCCGCCAGGAACAGCAATGCAGCGCCCGACAGGAGCGGGAGGAGGATGGGCAGGATGATGAGGTGCTGCGTCCACTGCATCAGCGCGAATCCTGGCGTCCATCGACATGGTCGCTGCCCGTCAAGCCACGCGACGCCAAGAGAACCACAAGAAAGAGTGCGGTGGTGGCGAACCCGATGACAATCGCGGTGAGAACCAGGGCCTGTGGAACAGGATCACTGATATTGGCAATCGTTACGCCGTCCAGAAGAAGCGGAGGTTCATCCGACTTCACCCCTCCGACACCAAAGATGAAGAGATTGACCGCGTAGGAAAGCAGGGACAGGCCAATGATGACCTGATAGGTGCGTGGACGAAGCAGCAGCCAGACGCCACACCCGGTCATGATGCCGATCGCAATGGACAGAACAAGTTCCATCAGGCCGCTTCCTCGTTCTTCTTCTCAAGCGAGTTGAGGCGGTTGATGCGGATTGACTGGTGAGCCAAGGCCACGAGTATGAGAACAGTCGAGCCTACCACCAGCAGGAAAACTCCAAGATCAAAGAGCATGGCTGTCGCAGCCGGTACCTTTCCGATCAACGGGAGGTCGAGATAGCGCGAATGCGACGTCAGGAACGGGTAGCCGAAGAACCAGGCCCCTATGCCCGTCGCTGCGGCAACCAGCAGGCCAGTCCCCATCCAACGGAGCGGCAGGATACGAATGCGTTCCTCCGCCCAGCGGGTGCCCCCGGCAAGATATTGCAGCAGGAATGCAATCGACATGGCGAGGCCGGCAGAGAAGCCTCCCCCTGGAAGATCATGCCCGCGAATGAAGATGTAGATTGCCAAGGTGATGACGACGGGGAATAGCCACTGCATGATCACCGATGGCACGAGAAGATAGTCGCGAGCCGTGTCGCCAACAGACCGTTCCGGCCGCTGTTGGTCGAAGGCTGTCTGAACACGCTGCTGTTCAGGCGGCTCGATGCTGTCGGGCGCTGGGCGGAAGCGACGCAGAAGTGCATAAACGGTCAGCGCCACGATCCCTAGGACCGTAATCTCGCCAAACGTATCAAAGCCGCGGAAATCAACCAGGATGACGTTGACGACATTGGTTCCTCCGCCTTTCGTGTAAGCGTTTTGAATGAAGAAGTTTGCGATCGCATCCGGCACTGACATCGTCATGACCGCATAGGCAACAAAGGCCATTCCAACTCCGCATACGATCGCAAGGGCAAAGTCGCGGAAGCGCCTGAAGCGCGCGCGGAAGGTAATATCGTCCTTGAGTTCCTCGGTCCGCTTGGGCAACCAGCGCAGCCCGAGTAGAATAAGAACAGTGGTGACGATCTCAACGAGCAACTGCGTGATGGCGAGGTCTGGTGCTGAGAGCCAAATAAACGTCAAGCACACGATCAGCCCGACGCCTCCCAGCATCACCAGGGCGGCCAATCGATGATATTTGGCAAGGATGGCGGTTCCGACTGCCAGGCAGCAACCCAGCACCCATAGTCCAGAGAAGGGTATGTCGATCCGGGACGGCTCGATCATCCGCGACTGGAACCCTGACAAATACAGCGGCAAAAGTGCAGCCATGAAGCCGACAAAGGTGACCCAGCGCAACTGCGGCTGGAGGGTCCGCGTCCCCAGACGCGCCTCAAGACCGCGCGCCCAACGCCACGATATCGTTACCAGTACACGCTCGAAGATGCGGTGACCCCGAAACCGTCTGAAACCAAGAGCACCATCATCGCAGGCGGCGAGATAGTGTCGAAATACCATGTAGATCGCGCAACCGGCGGCCAGTGCCAAAGCGCTCATCAAAAGCGGCACATTGAGCCCGTGCCAAACCGAGAGACTAAATTCCGGGGTTGTTTGACCCAGCACGCTAACGGCGGCCACGTGCAGAAACGGGCCCATGGTGATGTTCGGAATGATTCCCACTACCAGGCATGCCAGAACCAGGAACTCGATGGGGAACCGCATCCAGCGCGGGGGCTCGTGTGGCTTGGCAATCGGCAGGTCAGCAGGAGGTGGCCCGAAGAAAACCGAGTGAATGAAGCGCAGGGAATAGGCGACGCTGAATGCGCTTCCCAGAACCGCCAGGTAAGGAAGCGCCAAATCGAGCAACGAGTCCGCATGGGTCTCCACCGCTTCCGCAAAGAACATTTCCTTGGACAGGAAGCCGTTCAACAGCGGAACACCGGCCATGGCAGCGCTTGCCACCATTGCAAGCCTGCCGGTGATCGGGAGAAATCTTATCAGGCCGCTCAGGCGACGCAGATCGCGTGTCCCCGTTTCATGGTCGATGATGCCCGCGGCCATAAAAAGGGACGCCTTGAAGGTGGCGTGATTGGCCATATGAAAGATTGCTGCGACCGTTGCCAGCGGGCTGTCAAGGCTAAGGAGTGTTGTGATCAAGCCAAGATGGCTGATCGTGGAATAGGCAAGAAGTCCTTTCAGATCCTGCTGGAACATCGCGAAATAGCCACCGAGGACAAAGGTGGTGATCCCTGCAAGGCCCACCAGCAGAAACCACTCATAGGTTCCTGCAAGTGCTGGCGACATTCGCACAAGAAGAAAAACCCCAGCCTTCACCATGGTCGCGGAATGAAGGTAGGCCGAAACGGGTGTTGGTGCTGCCATGGCAGATGGCAACCAGAAGTGAAACGGAAACTGCGCGCTCTTGGTAAAGGCACCAATGAGGATCAGGATCAGGCTCGTCAGGTACAGAGGGTGGGCGCGGATCTGGTCGCCAGCCGCCAAGATGGCATCCAACTCATAGCTGCCGACAATCGAGCCGAGGATCAGGAGCCCGATGAGCAGGCAGAAGCCTCCCGTCGCGGTAATGGTCAGCGCCATGCGCGCACCATCGCGAGCCGCCGAATTCTGGTGCCAGTAGCTGATCAGGAGAAAGGAGGAGAGGCTCGTCAACTCCCAGAAGATCGACAGCAAGATCACATTGCCGGAAACGATGATGCCAAGCATCGAACCCATGAAAGCAAGGAAGAACGAGAAGAACCGAGGAATGGGATCCCGGTCCGACATGTAGTACCGGGCGTAAAGGACGACGAGCAGCCCGATGATGGCAACCAGCATGGCAAACAGCCAGGCAAATCCATCAAGTCTGAGGGTGAAGTTGACCCCAAGTTGCGGCATCCACGCCTGCTCGAACCGAACCACCCCACCGTCGGCGATGAACGGATAAAGAGCAGCGGTAGCAAGGATCACACAGGCAGCGACACCTCCTGCAATGGACGCCGGAAAAAGCCGGGTATCCGTTCGCAGCGAAAAGGCCACGACGGCACTTCCCAGGAAAGGCAGAACAGTCAGCAGAAGAAGAAGAGCTTGTTCCGTTGTTATCCCAATGGAGGATTTCCCGATGCTTCGCAAATCACCCAAAAAGGTGTATGTAAGCCACTATGGTGGGAGAGGCTTCATGGGTCAAGCATCAAAAGAGCCCGTAATATCGCCAGCCTTGTGCCGGGCAGCAAGAGCCATGCTGGATTGGACACAGCAGCAACTATCAGAGCGCTCCCTGGTGTCGCGGAGCACGATCCGTGACTTCGAAGGAAGTCGGCACGGGCTACATCAATCCACTGCTTGTCAGTTGCGGCGGACGTTCGAAGACGCAGGTATCATTTTCACCTCCGCAGAAGGCTGCGGACCCGGCCTCTGCATGCGCGCGGAACGAAGCGAGGAAGCTTCTCACAGCCTTGATGAACGACTCAGCTGAATGGAGCGTGAGGCCATAAGCTTTCGCAGGAAGGTGATTACGTCCATGCGCGCATTTCCCCGTTGAGGGTGATCACGTCCGGGATGTCATCTCCTGGATATGCTTCGCTGCCATGAACGAATCTGAAGCCGTACCGATGACTTCGATGTCCGGATCGGTGTTGAGAACCGCACT
>CAYNED010000162.1:0-6674 GCA_964396135.1 uncultured Neorhizobium sp. | reverse complement strand
GGCCCGGGCGGCCTTCAGCCGCGCCACCCATCCAGGAAGGCCACGCGTTCGACACCAGCGAATTTCGCAACGCGCGACAATTCGGCCTCCAGCTTTTCCAGTCTCCCGCTCGATGCGCGGACCCCAGGCTCCAGCCACAGTCGGCGGACGTCGAGGCTGCCTGCCTTCCGGTCGGCCTTCATGTCGATGCGTCCGATCATCCGGTCACCCTCGATCAGCGGAAACACGTAGTAGCCGTATTGCCGCTTCGGTTCTGGTACGAAAATCTCGATGCGATAGCTGAAGTTGAACAGCCTTTCTGCCCGGTTGCGATCACGCAGAAGGGGGTCGAAAGGGCTCAGCACCCTCACCCGCGCCGGCGGTTCAGGAATGTCTCCCAGGTGATCGGGGAAGCCTGCAAACGCATAGGCAGCGCGCGGCCTGCTTCCGTTGGCGCTTTCGATGATCACTTCCACCAGTTCGTCGCGATGGGCATCCACCCAGTCCTTTGCCTCCTGCGGCGTGACGAGGGCCCAGAAAGCCGCAATCTCGCCATGCGTTGCAAAGCCGAGACGCTGCAGGGCGCCGCGGCAGGCCCAGTCGACGAACTCCTCGTGATCGACCTCAGGTTCGTAGTGGTGAGCCGGGAGCACGCGTTCCGCCAGATCATAGACCTTCTGGAAGTTGACCCTCCCGGAAACCGCCAGCTTGCCGGTGTGCCAATAGTATTCGAGCGCCGTCTTGTTCGGGTGCCAGTTCCACCAACCGCCGGACTTGTGCTCGTCAATCTTCATTTCGCGCGACATGATGGGGCCTGATTCAACAATCCGCCGATAGGTTTCGTCGAATGCTCTGTCGAAGTCCTCCCCCTGCCATTTGCGCCAACGTTCGCCGATCACGGCTTCCCGGCGGCGGAAGCGGTGCTTCCAGTAGCGAAAGAATGCGGAGGGAATGACGGAGGCGTCATGCGTCCAGTGCTCGAAAAGCTCCCGATCCTTTTCGAGCAGCTGCTGCAGGTGCTCCCGCCGGTAGGTCTGGCTGCGGGAGAACAGGATCATGTGGTGCGCGCGTTCAACGGTGGCGATGCTATCGATCTGGACAAAGCCGAGCTTCTCGATCAGGGTCAGCAGTCCCGCTTTGTCGAGACTGCGTGACGGCGGCAGGGAAAGGCCCTGCCGTTCAAGAAAGATGTGCCGTGCCTGCTCATTGGTCAGAAGAATCGCCATGTGTCGGAGATTAGGCTGAAGGCGTGGCGCCTGCAATGTTCACGGTCTGTTTTGCGTTCCCCTCCCCGCCCATCCGGTTTATAGCAGCCGTCGACACATGAGGGTTGGACGTGGACATCCGTTTCGAACAGGCCGGCGTGAGCTTCGAAGGCCGCCTTGCGGTGGAACCGCTGTCCATATCGCTGACGGAGCAGCGGATCGGCATCATCGGGCTGAACGGGTCCGGCAAGACGACCTTTGCCCGGATGATCAACGGACTGGTGGCGCCGACGCAGGGGCAGGTAACCGTCAACGGCGCCGATACTGTGGCTGATGCGGAAACGGTGCGCACCCAGGTCGGCTTCATCTTCCAGAACCCGCAGAACCAGATCATCCTGCCGATCCTGCGCGAAGACATCGCATTGGGGCTGAAGAGCCGGAAGTTGCCGGCTGTCGCAGTCGATGCTGCCATAGCAGGGATCCTAGAGCGTTTCGGCATCGCTCATCTGGCGGAGCGGCGGGCACACGAACTCTCCGGTGGCGAGTTGCAACTTGCAGCTCTTGCTTCCGTGCTGGTGACGGAGCCCCAGACCTTGATCCTGGACGAACCCACGAACCAGCTCGACCTGCGCAACCGGGGTCTGGTGGAGCGTACGCTTCAGGGACTGCATGAAAACCTGATCGTTATCAGCCACGACCTTTCGCTGATCGAGGACTTCGACCGGGTGCTTCTCTTCCACGAAGGCAAGCTGCTGCGGGATGGATCACCGGCAGACGCGATTGCAAGGTACCGAGAGATCGCAGCACGATGAACTCGCTCTATGTCCAGGGTGACAGCTATCTTCACCGCCTGTCAGCGCGCGTGAAGCTTCTCCTGTTGCTTTTCGCCAGCATCGCGATCTTCCTTCTGCCTTCGCCCGCCTTTCTGGCCGTCGCATCCTTTGCCGCCATCGTCACTTATGGCTCGATCGGGATGAACTGGCGGCAAAGCTGGATCCGTTTGCGACCAATCCTTCTGACAATCGTCATCGTCGCGCTCGCGACGGTGTTGCTCGCATCTGCCGAAGAAGGTCTCGTTGTCCTGTTGCGGCTGACCACGCTCATGTTTCTTGCCGCAGCCGTGACCGCCACCACGCCTGTCAGCGCTTTCATGGACGAGGTGACGCTTGCGGCCTGGCCGCTCGAAAGGCTCGGACTCGTCCAGGCATCGGATATCGGGCTGGCGGTGGGCCTGGTGATCCGGTTCGTGCCCGAGGTCCTTTCCCGCTATCAGGCCTTGCGGCAGGCACATCAGGCTCGCGGGCTGAAGGTGCGGCCGACGACGATGATCGTGCCGCTGATCATCCAGACGCTGAAGTCTGCGGATGAGATCGCAGCGGCAATTGACGCACGCGGCATCCGCGGGCAAAGACAGGCAAAGCCAAAAAAGGAGCTCCATCCTTGAAAACCCGTGATCTTGTTCTCTCTGCCCTTTTCGCAGCCATCATCGTTGCCCTGGGGTTGCTGCCACCAATCATGCTCGGGTTTATCCCGGTGCCGATCACGGCACAGTCCATGGGTGTGATGCTGGCCGGCGTCATTCTCGGCGCACGCCGCGGCACGGTTGCGGTGCTGCTTGTTCTGCTGCTGGCAGCCATTGGCCTTCCTGTTCTCTCCGGTGGTCGCGGTGGGCTTGCCGTCTTCGCTGCACCCACCACGGGCTATCTGATCGGCTGGGTATTTGCGGCCTTCACGACCGGGATGATCGCGGAACGCCTCGTCAAGCCGTCGCAAGGCGCCCTTGCACAGGCGGTGGGCTTCTTTATCGCAGCGGTCGCCGGCGGGGTGGTTGTGCTTTACGCATTCGGCATCACCTATCTGGCGTTCGTCACCGGCATCGGCATGAGCAAGGCATTTCTGGGCTCCATGGCCTTTATACCCGGGGACATCGTCAAGGCTGTTGTTGCCGCCTTGGCGGGTCGGGCCGTGATGGCCGGATATCCGCTTCTGCCGGCCCGCGCCTGATCAGTCCAGAAACTGGTAGAGCCAGTCGCGCAGTTCTTCGGGCAGCGCCACCGGCTCCTTCTTTTCCCGGTCGCAGGCGGTCCAGACGATTTCTGTTTCCGCCACTTCCTCCTTGCCGCGCATCATGCGGACGAGGAAGCCGGCGGACTTGCCGCCGATCTTGCTGACATGGACGTCCATGCGCACGACATCACCTTGATGGAGCGCCGCATGGAAGGTGCAGGTGACCTTGCCAACGGTGAAGTGCGGATCGTCGTCGGAAGCGGGGCGCCGGGCCCAGAAAGTTGCCAGCGCCTCTTCGGCCCGGTGGACATAGACGGCACTGAACATTTTCCCGTGCTTGTCGACATCGCGAAAGGGTACCGTGAACTCCAGAAATTCAACAGGTTCTTTGTCCACGTTTCCTCCAGCACGCCCTATTCCTGAATAAAACCCATTCCCGGCAGCTTCACAAGCGCGCGTGTGGGCACAGCTTGAAATGCCGGCCGATCTGCGCCATGTCGTCGAAAACCGGAGACGACGGCCGATGTCCACCCGCCTTTACGAAAACGATATCTTTCTGGAGCATCGAACGCCCGAGGGACATCCGGAGCGCGCAGACCGGTTGCGGTCGTTGGCGATTGCGCTCCAGCATCCAAACTTCGAGAAGCTCGACCGCAAGCAGGCGCCGCAGGCAAACGAGGATGCTGTGCTGCTGGCCCATCCGGAAGAGCACCTGCGCTCCGTGATCCGCGAAATTCCGGAAGAGGACGAGGTCCACCAGATCGAGGCAGACACGTATGTCGGACCGAAGAGCCTGCAGGTGGCTTTGACCGGCATCGGCGGTGCCATGGCGGCTGTGGATGACGTCTTCACCGGACAGGCGGATAACGTCTTCGTTGCCGCCCGCCCACCCGGGCACCATGCGGAAAAGATGAAGGCGATGGGTTTTTGCCTCTTCAACAACGCGGCCATTGCCGCTCGTCACGCGCAGAAGACCTACGGGGTGGAGCGCGTGGCGATCGTGGATTGGGACGTTCACCACGGCAACGGCACGCAGGACATCTTTTGGGACGACCCTTCCGTGCTTTTCTGCTCGACGCACCAGATGCCCCTCTATCCCTGGACAGGGGCCAAGGACGAGACCGGCACCAAGGGGAACGTGGTGAATGCTCCCCTGGAGCCCAATTCTGCCGGCGAGCACTTTCGCGATGCCTTCAAGAGCCGCGTGCTGCCGGCGCTGGAGAACTTCCGGCCAGACTTCCTGATCATCTCGGCCGGGTTCGACGCCCATCACCGCGATCCGCTGGCGCAGATCAACCTGGTTGGCGACGATTTCGATTGGGCCACCGGTCGGCTGATGGAGATCGCGGGCAAGTATTCCAGCAACCGGCTTATCAGCCTCCTGGAGGGCGGCTATGATCTCGAAGGCCTCGCCGAATCGGCGGGGCTGCACATTTGTAGACTGATGAGGGGCTGATGATGAGCGAAGCAAACGAGACCATTGATGTCAGCGCCTACACCTTCGAGAAGGCTGTTGCAGAACTGGAAAGCATCGTGGCGCGGCTGGAACGCGGCGACGTGGCGCTTGACGAGTCCATCGCCATCTACGAACGTGGAGAAGCTTTGAAGAAGCACTGCGAAAAGCTGCTGACAGCAGCCGAAAACCGCATCGAGAAGATCCGGCTTGATCGTTCAGGCAAGCCGCAGGGCGTCGAGCCGCTCGACAGCGAGTAGTTCAACATTAGTTGAAGCTTTGAGAATCTTAACAGCTCCTCATCCACAAAGCGATTGACGGGCTCTGCCCACCTCCCCATGATAGTGGCATCTGAATGATTGCTTTTTGGGAGGAACAATCGTGAAATCAAAGAAAATCAAGTTCATGCTCGCGGCAACACTGGCTGTGTCCGCGACGTTTGCGGCAACGGGCAGTCGGGCACAGGAGTTCATCAACGTCCTGACCGGCGGCACGTCCGGGGTGTATTATCCACTCGGCGTTGCGCTGTCGGAAATCTACGGCGAGAAGATCGAGGTCGCACGTACGCAGGTGCAGGCCACCAAGGCTTCCGTGGAAAATCTCAACCTCCTGCAGGCCGGCCGCGGCGAGATCGGGTTCTCGCTCGGTGATTCCGTGCAGATGGCCTGGGAGGGTGATACCGAAGCCGGTTTCCCGGGGAAACTCGACAAGCTGCGCGGCATTGCCGGGATCTACCCTAACTACATCCAGATTGTTGCGAGCCAGGAATCGGGCGTGAAGACGCTGGCGGACCTGAAGGGCAAGAGCCTATCAGTCGGTGCGCCGAAATCCGGTACCGAGATCAATGCCCGCGCCATCTTCGAGGCAGCCGGCATGTCCTATGAGGACCTCGGCAAGACAGAATACCTGCCTTTCGCCGAATCCGTCGAACTGATCAAGAACCGCCAGCTGGATGCCACCTTGCAATCTGCCGGCCTTGGCGTTGCCTCGATCCGCGACCTCGCAACGTCGCTGCCGATCAACGTCGTTGCCGTCCCGGCGGCGGAAGTGGAAAAGATCGGCTCGCCCTACCTGCCCGTGGTGATCCCGGCTGGCACCTATGACGGCCAGACGGAAGACGTGGAAACCGCAGCAGTCGGCAATTTCCTCATCACCCACGATGGCGTTTCCGAAGAAACCGTCTACCAGATGACGAAGCTTCTCTTCGAAAACCTCGATCGCCTCGCTGCTTCGCATGCCGCCGCAAAGGCAATCGATCCGAAGAAGGCGCTCGATGGCATGCCCGTTCCGCTTCATCCGGGTGCTGAGCGCTACTACAAGGAAGTCGGCGTGATGCAATAAGCTCGCATCATCTTCCATCCCCGCGGACGTGAACAGCGCCGCGGGGATTTCTATTTGCAGGGACAGGATCGAGGGACGGATGAGCGATCTCGCAGCAGTGGAAACCAAGCCCGCGCCGCATTCGGCAGAGGAAGCCATAGAGGGTCTGCCGGCGGGCTTCGGCCAAGGCCTGGGCGGACGCATCGCCTTCTGGATCGCCTTCTGCTTTTCCCTGTTCCAGCTGTGGACGGCCGCCTATGGCACGCTTCCAAGCCAGGTCGTGCGAGCGATGCATGTGGGCTTCTTGCTGCTGCTCGGCTTTGTGCTGATCGGCAATCTCGTCGCCAAAACCCGTGCCGGCCAGATTTGGTTCTGGGCGCTGGGAGTGACCGGCTTCCTGACAGGCATCTACAACTGGGTTTTCTACAATGAGCTGATCCTGCGCAGCGGCTTCCACACGCCGCTTGACCTGACGGTTGCCACCGTGATGATCGCGCTGGTCTTCGAGGGCGCGCGGCGCCTGATGGGCCTGCCTCTGACCGTGATCGCAGCGATCTTCCTGGCCTATTGCTTCTTCGGCCAGTATTTCCCCCCGCCCTTTATCCACCGCGGCTATGACTTCGAGCTGATCATCGAGCATTTCGGCTTCGGCACCGAGGGCATTTACGGAACGCCCATCTACGTCTCGGCCGCCTATATCTTCATTTTCG
>CAYNED010000161.1:0-6677 GCA_964396135.1 uncultured Neorhizobium sp. | reverse complement strand
TTCGGACTGCCCCGGTCAAGCTGGCAAGACTATGACCGGGCATGCCTCTCCGAAGGTGGCATGATCATTTCCCGGACGGAAAAATCGGTAAAGCTTACACCTCAGGCAAGGGCTGCTATCGACATAGACAAGGACGTCTCTACGCCTTTTGAGATCATGACAGCCATCCTGAAGAGCCCGGTGGACCTGCTCTGGTTCGGCGGTATCGGCACCTACATCAAGGCTGCCTCAGAGACCGACGCGGAGGTGGGTGACCGGGCCAATGATCCCATCCGCGTAGTCGGCTCTGAGGTCCGTGCCAAGGTCATCGGCGAAGGCGCCAATCTGGGCGTGACCCAGAAGGGCCGCATTGCTTATGCGCTTGCCGGAGGTCGGCTGAATTCGGATGCGATCGACAATTCCGCCGGTGTGAACTCGTCAGACGTCGAGGTGAATATCAAGATCGCCTTTAGCTCCGCAATGCGGTCAGGAGGCCTGACCCGTGAGAAGCGCAACCAGCTCCTCGCGTCGATGACCGAGGAGGTCGGGGCGCTCGTGCTGCGGAATAACTATCTCCAGACGCTGGCAATCTCTCTCGTCGAGCGAAAAGGGACAGATAACCGCGAAGAGCTTTCCCGGCTGATGTCGGTCCTGGAGGGCAGAGGGCATCTGAACCGGACGGTGGAAACGCTTCCCGGCGACGTCCAGTTGGCTGAGCGCTACCAGACAGGTCATCCTCTGACGCGGCCCGAGATTGGGGTCCTCCTTTCATACGCGAAGATCACTCTGTTCGACGAAATCCTGGAAAGTGACCTGCCTGACGAGCCGTATTTCGCCGATGCCTTGAAGAACTACTTCCCGACGAAGATGCAGAAAGGGTTTGCCCAAGATATCGAGGGCCATCGGCTGCGTCGGGAGATTATCGCTACGGTTCTGGCGAACGAGGTGATCAACCGTGGCGGCCCCGGTTTCATTCAGGCGATGATCGACGCAACCGGGGCCACACCGTCTGATGTCGTCAAGGCAGCCTATCTTGCCCGTGATGGATTTGATCTTCCCAAGTTGTGGGCTGCCATAGATGCCTTCGACAGCAAGATTGCTGGGCAGGTACAGAACGATCTCTACGCGATGATCGGAGAAATCTTTGCCAATACAACGCAGCTCATCTTGAAAACCCGCTCAGGGCTCGGCCCGATCGAGACAGCAATAGTGGCGTTCAAGACTGCAGCAAACAAGCTGAAAACTGTAATCGACTCCCTTGGTCTCGCCGCCGAGGCACGGCGAGGGGCAGCCTCACTCGAAGCAGATGGGGTCCCGCGCGATCTTGCTGCCGATATCAGCAGACTGCCAACACTGACTCTCGTCCCGGAGCTACTGATGATCGCCAGCCGGACCGGTGGCGACCTGAGCCAGGTCGCCCAAACTTATTTTGCGGCAACGGAAACCTTCCGGATTGAGAAGCTGCTTACGCTTGGTGAAGCCATTCGTTCAACGGAGCACTACGAGAGTGTTGCGCTTGGGCGCAACCTCTCCGCAATCTCCTCAGCCCGCCGCGATATCGTTTGTTCGGCGCTCACATCTCACCGTGGGGAGAAGAAGCCCTTGGAGAGCTGGTACGGCAGCAAGCGCCAGCAGGTAAACCGGCTGGTCAATGAACTGCTTGTTTTAAGCGAGGCGACAGATTTCAATCTTGCCAAACTGTCGGTCGCCGCGGGTCTATTGAGCGATCTGGCGGAACCCGGGTTCGACACGCCCTGACATGGTGAGGATGCGCCGTTGGCAGCAGTGACCGCTCATGGTGCCTCACAGCCGACCGTTCCTATAGGACGGCGCGGCGTCTGGGGCTGGATGTTGTTCGACTGGGCTGCGCAACCCTTCTTCACGGTCGTGGTCACCTTTGTGTTCGGGCCCTATTTCGTGGCCCGGCTGACGGACGACCCCGTGTCCGCCCAAGCAGCGTGGGGCAACATGGCGACGATCTCCTCGATTGTGATCGCTGTCCTCTCGCCCGTCCTAGGCTCCATTGCTGACCAGTCTGGCCCGCGCAAGCCATGGATTGCCTGCTTTGCGGCTTTGAAGATCGTCTGCCTTACATTGCTCTGGTTTGCAGCCCCGGGCTCGCCTCTGATCTGGCCGCTCCTGCTGATGATCTTTGCGTCTATTGCAGC
Organism: uncultured Neorhizobium sp.; assembly: GCA_964396135.1. Classification (GTDB taxonomy): domain Bacteria; phylum Pseudomonadota; class Alphaproteobacteria; order Rhizobiales; family Rhizobiaceae; genus Neorhizobium. The sequence goes on along the minus strand of CAYNED010000161.1, from coordinate 4,530 downwards.
GGAATTCTCGATCGTTTTCAATGATTCGATGATGCCGCGTTTGGTCAGCCAGGATCAGGTTGGCAGGGTCTCCAACCTGGCCTGGGGCCTCGGCTATCTTGGCGGGATGCTGGTGCTGATCCTCATCGTGACACTGCTTGCAGGTAGCCCGGAAACCGGCCTCACGATCATCGGGCTCGAGCCGCTCTTCGGCCTTGATCCTGCGCTCGGCGAAGATGCCCGTATCACGGGCCCGATCGCAGCCGGATGGTATCTCTTGTTCATCCTGCCGATGTTCTTCTTTACCCCGGACGCTGGCAAAGGACTGCCCATGGGTCGGGCTGTCCGTTCAGGTCTCGTGGAGCTCAGGGGCACGATCAGCGAGTTGCGGCGGCGTTCCGGCATCGCTCGGTTCCTGATCGCTCGCATGCTGTATCAGGACGGCGTGAACGGGCTGCTGATCCTGGGCGGCGCCTTCGCCGCGGGAATGTTCGGCTGGGCGACGATAGAGATCGGCATCTACGGGATACTGTTGAACGTGGTCGCCATCTTCGGCTGTTTCGTTGCCGGCCGCCTGGATATGCGATTGGGGTCAAAGACAGTGGTGCTGATCAGCCTCGTGCTGCTGCTGATCGCGACCGTTGGGATCATTTCAACAGGACCCGGCTTCGTCTTCTTTGGCCTCATGCAGCTGAGCATCGAAGACAGCGGCGGACTCTTCGGTACCGCGGCGGAAAAGGCGTATGTTCTCTTCGGCCTGCTGATCGGCATCGCCTTCGGCCCCGTCCAGGCTTCCTCGCGTTCCTATCTGGCACGCAGCGTCAGCCCTGACGATGCCGGTCGCTACTTCGGCATCTATGCATTGTCCGGCCGGGCAACGAGCTTCATGGCGACACTGCTTTTCTCGCTCGTGACCTATGGCAGCGGATCGGCACGCATGGGAATGGCCACGCTCATCCTGTTTCTGGCAGCCGGTCTGCTGCTTCTGTTGCGCACGCCTTATCCAGCAGACGCCATTGCCGAGAGATAGGCTAGTGCCGGAAGTGTCGCATCCCGGTAAACACCATGGCTACGCCATGTTCGTTTGCGGCATCGATGACCTCCTGGTCGCGCATCGAGCCACCCGGTTGAATGACGGCGGTAGCGCCGGCAGCAATGGCGGACAGAAGTCCGTCTGCGAACGGGAAAAACGCTTCAGATGCAACGGCTGATCCGTTCGTCATTGGAGCAGGCCAACCCATGGCCTTGGCTGCCTCCTCTGCCTTGATCGCCGCAATCCGTGCCGAGTCAATGCGGCTCATCTGGCCCGCGCCGATGCCGGCCGTCTGGCCATCCTTGGCGTAAACGATGGCGTTTGACTTCACGTGCTTGGCCACCTTGTAGGCAAACTTCATATCCTCAAGCTCGCGATCAGTTGGTGCCCGAGCGGTCACCACGCGCAGATCAAGATCATCAATCATGCCGTTGTCGCGTGTCTGGACAAGAAGGCCGCCAGCGACCGTCTTGGCTGTAAGGCCGCGCGAACGCGGGTCTGGAAGGCCGCCCGTCTCCAGAAGGCGCAGGTTCGGCTTGCGTGCGATCACCGCCTTGGCCTCTTCGGACACCTGCGGCGCGATGATAACTTCGGTGAAGAGCTTCACGATCTCCTCCGCCGTCTCTGCATCGAGAAGCTGGTTCAGGGCGATGATGCCGCCAAAAGCGGATGTTGAATCGCAGGCAAGTGCCCGCAGATACGCTTCCTTCAACGATGGCGCGGTGGCGACCCCGCAGGGGTTGGCGTGCTTAATGATTGCACAGGCCGGGCCCTGCTCGGGAGTGAACTCGCCGATCAATTCAAAGGCGCCATCTGTGTCATTGATGTTGTTGTAAGACAGCTGCTTGCCCTGTAGCAGCTTGGCAGTCGCCACGCCCGGACGGCTTTCGCCAGTCACGTAGAAGCCGGCGCTCTGGTGCGGGTTCTCGCCGTAACGCATCTCTTCCTTCAGCACGCCGCCAATCGTCCGGTAGCGCGGAATCTCGACATCAAGGGCCTCTGCAAACCAGTTGGAGATGGCTGCGTCATAGGCCGCTGTCCGGGCATAGGCTTTTGCCGCGAGCTTCTGACGGAAGGCGTAAGCTGTGTTGCCGTCGTTGCTGCGCAACGCCTCGACCAGGGACGGATAATCGGAAGGATCGACGACAACCGTCACATAGGCATGGTTTTTCGCCGATGCCCGGATCATTGCGGGGCCACCGATATCAATGTTCTCGACGGTGGTTGGATAGTCACTGCCCGCCGCACGCATTTCCTCAAAGGGGTAAAGGTTGATGACTGCGAGATCGATGGATTCGATCCCGTGGGCTGTCATCGCCGCCACATGCTCCGCATCGTCCCGGATCGCCAGGAGGCCACCATGCACGTTTGGGTGCAGCGTCTTGACGCGACCGTCCATAATCTCAGGAAACCCTGTTACCTCCGAAACATCCGTCACCGGAAGGCCAGCGGCAGCGATCGCCTTATGTGTTCCGCCGGTGGACAACAGCCGAACCCCCTGCGCCGCAAGCGCCTGCGCCAGCTCAATGATCCCCGTCTTGTCTGAAACCGAAAGCAGCGCCGTGCGGATCTTGATCTGGTCAGGGGCGGGGATCTTCTTGGAAACGACGGCCATCGGAGTGCTCCTCGGAAACGTGCCGCGATGCGGCAGCGGCAATCGGGCCGCGTTAGCACAGGTTCGGGCCTGAAGGAACGCCCTATTCCATCCTCTTTAGCATCCACCGGATCTCCAGATTGCCTCGCGAAAAGGCGACCGTGATCTGCTGGCTTGTCCGAAAACCCGAGACATCGGCAAAGAAGATGTCTTCCTCTATCGCAACAACCAGACCAGGCGCGGTGAAGGACCAGGCCTCCCCATCCGGCGCCACCATCACCACCGTCTCCTCGTCTCTTTGTGACAGCACGATAGCCGGATGGATATGAAAGCGCGCCACAGCACTGATGTCGCTCTTCCCCCGCATGCCTTCGGGCGAGAAGAGCCTGTCGTGCCCCTTTATCTTGCTGCCCTTGCTGCTGAGGCCGATCTCCCGCTCGTGCAGATAGCCAAACCCGCTGAGATAGCCGTCGTGAACGGCCTGCAGCCAGTCGTTCCCATGCTGGTCGTCCCACCGCTCCAGTTGAGTGACCGAAGCCCCGGCCAGAATGGAAGCGCCGCAGAAGTACGATCGTATGGATCGGCTGGAGGACGTCTCATTGATCGTGACTGCCGAATGAGCCGCAGTTGATCGCGCCAAGCGCCTTAGCTCACGGGCCGCGAACTTCGGAGCGCCGGAGTTGACGATGAACCGGTTGCGGCCCGATGACATTTCAAAGGAGAGGCATCCAGCATGTGCCCTTTGCGAGAGGTCTGCGGAGAGCGGTGCGCCAGTGTCGACGATGATGGTGACACCCTCCACAGAAAGCCGGTGGTAATGCGCATGGGGCATGGACTTGAAGGGCCTGCCCCCTGTCTCATCGTAACGCAGCACCGACATCAATTCGCTGGCGGGTGTCGAGGTGGCTCCATTGAAAAGCGCCAGGTCGCCGTCCTGATGGCGGAAGAACCGCAGCGCCGGATACATCCGATCGATCGTCGGGATGAGCTTTGTGGGTACGTCATGACCAAGATTGATATAGGTCTGGCGAAGCGGCAGGAGGTCGAGCATCAGGTCGAGTATGACGCGCGGGTTGCGCGATACATGAGCACCATCAGCAAGGATCTGCCGCTCCAGTTCCCGGTCCAGCCGTTGCCCCTCGTGCTTGATGAAGGCATGCCGCGTCGGCATGGAGACCGAAGCCATGGCCAAGGCAACACGGATCCGCAGCCTTGTTTCGTCCATCGGCAGGCCACGCACGATCCGCCGCAGGTAGCGCACCTGATAGCTCAGGCTTCTCATGAAGCGGCGGTAGAATCCGGCCTCTGCCCCCTGCAGGACGATGGTGGAATGCGAAAGCCAGGCAATTACCCGTTCGGCCACGATTGCGGGTTCCCAGGCGACGCCTCTCGAACGCCGCCCGTGCAGCACGATCCAGCTACCAACGATAGAACGGGTCCGAGCGCAGGATTGTTCTGTCCGGTGTGCCCGGATATGCCGGAGCCAAGCGAAAGAATGCAGTCGCTGGCCGAACGTCCTCGATGGCAGTTCGACGGAAAAAGGCGAATGACCATCCGTGTCCAGCGATGTGCCTGCAAGATGGAACCGCCACTCGACAATCTCTTCGGCGACAAAGGGATCAATTGCACGCAAATCCGTTGGAGCAACCAGCAGTCGATCGGGCACCGATGCCCCAAACGGGGTGAGGGCCAGCCGCAGACCAGCCGTTCGACGGTAGGCGCGCCGGAACACTTCCCGCAAGCCGAACGACATCAGTCTCCGGCGATCCGCGAGCTGCATTGTCAATCTGGGACACTCCCGGGATCGGACGGTCGCTTCAAAGCGGGTCCACCCTTTAGCCTCTTCGAATACAATCCGTTGATAGGGTAAAGAAATGCTTAGCGCCGACGCAGCACGCTGGCGAAGAATCCGTCCATCCCGCCG
>CAYNED010000160.1:0-6704 GCA_964396135.1 uncultured Neorhizobium sp. | reverse complement strand
CATTGCCGCCGCCGTTCCCATTGCCGCCGCCATTGCCGTTCCCGCCACCATAGCCGCCGCCATTCCCATTGCCGCCGCCGTTGCCGTTCCCGCCACCATTGCCGCCGCCGTTGCCGTTGCCGTTGCCGCCGCCGTTGCCGCCCCCGTAACCTTCGCTATTACCGTTGCCGCCGCCATTTCCATTAGCGCCAGCGCCTTGCCCGTTGCCGTTGGCGCTCCCCCTGGATGAATTGGCTGAGGCATTCGTTGAATTCTCAGTCGCCCCCGTAGCTTCTGCTGCACCCAAGGGCGTCTCTTTACCTAAGGCAGGAACTGACGCTGCAGACGGAGCCACTGATGTTACAGACGGCGCCGCAACGGCGCCTGCAACCGACATACTCTGCGTGTCCGTAACTGTTGCACTTTGCCCCGGCCCTACATTAGTCTGTTCGCCGCCGGTAAACGACGTGACCTGGACCAAACCTTCATTGACCGAAACGGAGGCGTTCTTTGCGGTTACCGTAACTTCAAATGTCGTACCCTTCACCACCGCCGCAAGAAACGGCGTATGGACATAGGTGTGCGGGCGGCCGCGTTTTTCGATGCGAAGAGCAAGCTTGCCCTTTTGCTGGACCACGTCAGTTTTGCGGGAGAAGACGCCGCTGGTCGTGATGATGGACGCAAGAGTGCCTGGTTGAATGCCAATGCTTTCCGTCCCACGGGTGAGCACCGCGCGTCCGCGAGGACCTGTCGAAATCCACGCTCTATTCGGGACAGTCATCCCTTGCTCAACCGGCCGCCAGCTCTGCTTGTCGACAGTGTACTGGACCTGTTTCGTCGAACGGCTGACGTACCAGTCTTCGGCGTGAGCGGCCGCTGGTAGACAAACAAGCAGGATGATGAAGGTAAACTGACGCAGCAAGCTGAACATGGGACCTCGCAATTTGCCCCATCAGAACACCAGCTAATTAAGGAAACCTTCAACTATTGATAAGAATTGAGCTTGTTTACTGCTTATGTGCACGATTTCAGCGTCTGCTGGGAGAAATTGAGCTTTAGCTGTTATTGGTGCACCAGAAGCGTCGCAAGATCGATCTCCTAACGAGCGGAGTTAACGGCTTGATAGCCTTACGGGGTTTACGTAGGCTTTTTTGAAAGAACGGAAAACCACGTGAAGACGATCACCCTTATTGCCCTTCTTCTCCTCACCGGATGTGCAAACAACACAGCTACGATCGATTATACTCCTCCACAAACAGCACCTGTCTACAAGTAACGGGGGCTCTACGTGTGGCGGTCCATGGCCGAGATCGCTCGAGACCCTCCGGAAGATTCGGCTTCACGCGAGCACCTGACAGAATGACGGGAATATTCCTGTTGGCTTCTGCGTCTCTTCTCGTTCATGATACATGTTTGTTGTGAAAGCGAAGCGAAGGTGCCGTGTTCCTCAGTCCCCGCCAGTTGGAGATCATCGAACTTGCCAAATCCCATGGCCGTGTGCTCGTGGATGAACTCGCTGGCAAGTTTTCTGTCTCTCCACAAACCATCCGCAAGGACCTCAACGATCTTTGCTCCCAACGGTTGCTGACCCGTATTCACGGCGGAGCAACCGTTCCGAGTGGAACCGAAAACATGCAGTATGAGTCCCGGCGCCAGATAGCGGCGCGGGAAAAGCAGGCGATCGGGATAGCCGCGGCAGAAATGATCCCGAACAACGCCTCACTGTTCATCAACATCGGCACCACCACGGAAGCGGTAGGCGAGGCCCTTGCCGACCATCAGGACTTGATGGTTATCACCAACAACATCAATGTTGCCAACCGCTTGCGCCCCTTGCCGGCAATAGAGGTGATCATTGCAGGCGGCGTTGTTCGCGCTTCCGACGGCGGGATCGTTGGTGAGGCAGCCGTTGATTTTATCCGCCAGTTCAAGGTCGATTATGCCATCATCGGCGCTTCCGCAATCGATGAGGACGGTGCGCTTCTCGACTTCGACTTTCGTGAGGTGAAGGTTGCCCAAGCAATCATCGCGAATGCGAGACACGTGATTTTGGTGGCAGATTCGACGAAGTTTGAGCGGACGGCACCGGTACGCATTGCGCAGATCTCCCAGGTCCACAGCTTTATCACCGATCATTGTTCCGTGCCGGCGCTGCGGCGCCTTTGCGTGGAAAACGATGTGCTTCTGGTGGAGACGGATAAGGAGCAGGCTTCCGTAACTAGTTTCGTTTGACATTCGTTTTGTTTTCGGATCAACTCGCGTGAGCTTTCTTTCAGAAAGCCATTTCTTTCCAGTCGAAAGGCGAGGCCGGCCGTGACAGAGCCCGATACCGATATCTTCGTCATTGGCGGCGGCATCAACGGATGCGGCATCGCACGTGACGCGGCGGGTCGAGGGTACAAGGTTGCGCTCGCGGAAATGAACGATTTCGGCTCCGGCACGTCGTCGGGATCGACCAAGCTCGTTCACGGCGGCCTCCGCTATCTTGAACATTATGAGTTCCGTCTGGTGCGCGAAGCGCTGATGGAGCGCGAAGTGCTTTGGGCGATGGCGCCGCACATCATCTGGCCGATGCGTTTCGTGCTGCCATTCCACAAGGGCGGCGTGCGCCCGGCATGGCTGATCCGTCTTGGCCTGTTTCTGTACGATCACTTAGGTGGTCGCAAGCTGCTGCCGCCGACGAAAAGCCTTGATATGCTCCGAGACCCGGCTGGCAAGCCTTTGAAGCCATTGTTCACCAAGGCATTCGAGTATTCCGACGGCTGGGTGGATGACGCGCGTCTGGTTGTACTGAACGCTCGTGATGCTGCTGAGCGTGGGGCGTCTATTCTTCCGCGGACAAAGGTAATTCGCGCGGAGCAACGCGATGGAACCTGGTCGGTCGAGCTGGAAGACACCTTATCCGGCACGCGCCGCATCATGACGGCCCGCATGCTTGTGAATGCTGCCGGCCCTTGGGTCGACCAGGTGTTGTCCAACACAATGGGGCGCAACGGTCGGCCGACGGTTCGCCTCGTGCAGGGCAGCCACATCGTCGTCAAGAAGAAGTTTGACGACCCTCGCGCCTACTTCTTCCAGAATCCGGACAACCGGATCATTTTCGCCATCCCATATCAGCAGGACTACACGCTGATCGGCACCACCGACCGCGACTTCGGCAGCGACCCGAAAAAGGTCGAGATCAGCCAGGAAGAGATCAACTATCTCTGCTCGGCCGCCAGCGAATATTTTCAAGATCCTGTTCGTCCGGAAGATATCGTCTGGACCTACTCCGCTGTCCGACCACTCTACGACGATGGCGCGTCGAAAGCGCAGGAGGCAACGCGCGACTACGTGTTGAAGACGGACGACAGCGCCGGTGCCCCACTCTTGAACGTCTTTGGCGGCAAGCTCACGACCTATCGGCGGCTCGCCGAGCACGCGCTCGAAAAGGTCGGGGAAGCGATCGGAACCAAGGGACGCCCGTGGACGGCGGGCAGCCATTTGCCCGGCGGCGATTTTCCGGCAACAGGGTACGAGGACCAGGTCCAAAAGCTGCTGGCAGCATTTCCATTCCTGGCGCAGCCCCATGCTCGCCGCCTTGTCCGTGCCTATGGCACCGACACTTTCGAGATGCTGTCAGGAGCAACGTCCCCGTCCGACTTAGGCGAACTGTTCGGCGGCGATCTCTATGGCCGCGAAGTCGACTGGTTGATTGCCCGCGAGTGGGCTTACGGTACAGACGACATTCTTTGGCGCCGGACCAAGCAGGGTCTGCGCCTTTCTAAAGATCAAGTGCATGCTTTGGAGGAGTACATGGCAGCGATCCCAGCGAGGTCAGTGGGGTAGCACATGTGGTCCCCGCGGAGGAGGAGGCCCGGGAACCTGAATGCTGGAACTGCGAAACATCGAAAAGGTCGTCGGGGCGGAACATCATATCCACTCTACGAGCCTGGTGCTTGAACGGGGAACGTTGAATGTCCTTCTGGGACCGACGCTCTCTGGCAAGACGTCGCTTATGCGGCTGATGGCGGGGCTCGACGTACCCACCGCCGGCTCCATCCACTTCGATGGCCAGGATGTTACCGGCGTCCGGGTGCAGGATCGCCATGTCGCGATGGTCTACCAGCAGTTCATCAACTATCCGGCCATGACAGTCTACGAGAATATCGCCTCGCCGATGCGCGTTGCCGGCAAGGACAAAGCAACAATCGACCGGGAAGTCCGCAAGGCCGCCGAGCTTCTGAAGCTGACTCCCTATCTCGACAGAACGCCTCTCAACCTGTCCGGCGGACAACAACAGCGCACGGCGCTGGCACGAGCACTGGTCAAGAATGCCGGCCTCGTCCTATTGGACGAGCCGCTCGCCAACCTTGACTACAAGCTGCGGGAAGAATTGCGCGAAGAACTGCCACGCATCTTCTCCCAGTCCGGCGCGGTTTTCGTCTACGCAACCACGGAGCCGACGGAAGCACTGCTTCTCGGCGGCAGGACAGCGACCCTGAGCCAAGGACGAGTGACGCAGTATGGACCGACCATCGACGTCTATCGACGGCCGGCGGATCTCTTGACCGCAAAGACCTTCGCTGATCCACCGCTGAACACGATGGCGATGACGAAGCTTGGCGCTGTTCTCAGCGCTGACGAGCAGCAGGCAATCCAGGTGCCGCCCCACCTTCTCCACATGCCGGACGGCCCCCTCACCATCGCCTTTCATCCCCACCACCTTTCCATGCGACCGCCATCGGAAAGCGCTGCACGACTTCCAGTCAAGGTGACCATTTCGGAGATTGCAGGCTCCGAAAGCTTCGTTCACGTCAACTATCGCGAGAACCGCTGGGTCATACTGCAACATGGGGTACATGAGGTTGAGCCAGACGCCATGATCGACGTCTTCCTCGACACCCGCCACTTGATGGCCTTCGATGCGGATGGCCGTTCGCTAAACGCTATAACGGGAGAACGATGATGGCGCGGATCACGCTCGATCACATTCGCCATTCTTACGGACCCAAACCGACGGCGGCCAAGGATTATGCCCTGAAGGAAGTTCACCACGAGTGGAGCGATGGCGGAGCCTACGCCCTACTAGGCCCGTCCGGCTGCGGCAAGACCACCCTGCTCAACATCATCTCGGGCTTGCTGACGCCTTCCGAAGGGAAGATCCTGTTCGACGGCACAGACGTTACCAACTTGCCGACTGAGAAGCGCAATATCGCCCAGGTTTTCCAGTTTCCGCTCATCTACGACACGATGACCGTTTACGATAACCTCGCCTTCCCGTTGCGTAATCGCAAGCTGGCGGAGAGCGATGTAGACCGGCGGGTAAAAGAAATCCTGTCGATGATCGATCTTTCCGACTGGGCCGGCCGAAAGGCGCAAGGACTGACGGCAGACCAGAAACAGAAGATCTCGCTGGGCCGTGGACTGGTGCGAAGCGACGTCAACGCAATCCTGTTCGACGAGCCGCTGACAGTAATCGATCCGCACATGAAGTGGGTGCTGCGCTCGCAGTTGAAGCGGTTGCACCGGCACTCCGGCTTTACCATGGTCTATGTGACCCATGACCAGACCGAGGCCTTGACCTTCGCCGACAAGGTGGTCGTGATGTACGAGGGGGAGATCGTCCAGATCGGCACGCCGGTGGAGCTCTTTGAACGGCCTCGTCATACCTTTGTCGGCTATTTCATCGGCTCGCCGGGCATGAACTTCTTGCCGGCAGCCGTCTCAGGTTCTGCCGCCGTCGTGGGGAACCAGCAGATCCCGCTGCGTCACGAACCCGTCACTGCCCCTGAAGCAAAGATCGAACTCGGGATCAGGCCGGAGTTCGTCCAGGTGGCCCGGGAGGGGATGCCGATCTCGATTTCGCGGGTCGAGGACGTCGGGCGCCAGAAAATTGTGAGGGCGAACTTCGAAGGCCATCCTCTTGCTGCGGTCGTTCCCGAAGACACCGAGATTCCTGCCGATCCGCGTGTCACCTTTCAGGCCGCTGCCATCAACCTCTACGCCAACTCGTGGCGCATCGAGACGGGAGCCTGACCTTGAACAAGACATGGAACAACAAGGCCTGGTTTCTGGTATTGCCGGTGCTGCTGCTGGTGGCGTTTTCCGCGATCATCCCGCTGATGACCGTCGTCAACTATTCGGTACAAGACACCTTCGGCAACAACCAGTTCTTCTGGGCCGGAACCGATTGGTTCACCGACGTCCTCCATTCCGACCGCTTCTGGAATGCGCTGGCTCGCAACCTGATCTTCTCCTTCGTCATCCTTGCGATCGAGATCCCGCTTGGCATCTTCGTTGCGCTGAATATGCCGAAGAAGGGGATAGGCGTGTCTGTCTGCCTGGTCCTGATGGCCCTGCCCCTCCTCATCCCCTGGAACGTGGTCGGCACCATCTGGCAGGTATTCGGGCGGGTCGATATCGGGCTTCTGGGTCACTACCTTCGGATCCTCGGGGTCGACTACAACTACACACAGGATCCGATCGACGCCTGGCTTACCGTCATCGTCATGGATGTCTGGCACTGGACCAGCCTCGTGGTGCTTCTCTGCTACGCCGGCCTCGTGTCCATCCCGGATGCCTATTACCAGGCAGCGAAGATAGACGGCGCATCCCGCTGGTCAGTGTTCCGCTATATCCAGCTGCCAAAAATGAAGCGGGTGCTGCTGATTGCCGTCCTGCTGCGTTTCATGGACAGCTTCATGATCTACACCGAGCCTTTTGTGGTCACAGGTGGCGGCCCC
>CAYNED010000159.1:0-6704 GCA_964396135.1 uncultured Neorhizobium sp. | reverse complement strand
GAAATCATCAATGCTCTGTACCGCGCCAGCCGGGCAGGCGTCGATGTCGATCTCGTGGTGCGCGGTATTTGCTGCCTGCGGCCGCAGGTGAAGGGGCTGTCGGACAATATCCGCGTCAAGTCCATCGTCGGGCGTTTCCTGGAGCATAGCCGGATCTTCTGCTTCGGCAACGGCTACGGTCTGCCCTCGGAGAATGCGCTGGTCTATATCGGATCGGCCGACATGATGCCGCGCAATCTCGACCGGCGTGTCGAAACGCTGGTTCCGCTCTTGAACCCGACTGTGCATGAGCAGGTCCTGTCGCAGATCATGCTTGGCAACTTGATTGACAACCAGCAGAGCTACGAGATATTGGCCGATGGGACGTCCAGACGCATCGAAGTGCGGCCGGGCGAGGAACCTTTCAACGCGCAGCAGTATTTCATGACCAATCCGAGCCTTTCCGGTCGTGGTGAAGCTCTGAAATCGAGTGCTCCGAAGCTGATCGCCGGCGTCATGTCCGGACGCAAGAGTTAAGCCAAGAAAGCATGCATGGTCCGATCTGAAGCCCAAGGGCGGTTGCCGGGGATTGCTCCCGTCTCTGTTATCGACATCGGCTCAAACTCCGTCCGCCTCGTCATCTACGAAGGGCTGTCGCGCGCTCCGGCGATGCTCTTCAACGAGAAGGTTCTCTGCGGACTCGGAAAAGGGCTAGCCTCCACTGGCCGCATGGAACCGGCGGCTGTGGAACGAGCGCTCAACGCGTTGAAGCGGTTCCGTGCCCTCTCCAAACAGGCGCGTGCGACTGAAATCTATGTGCTTGCCACCGCCGCCGCGCGAGAAGCGTCCAATGGTGCCCAGTTCATCCGGGATGCAGAGGAAATCCTCGGCTGCGATATCCAGGTGCTGACGGGCGAAGAAGAGGCGCTTTATTCCGCCTATGGCGTGACCAGTGGCTTCCACGAGCCGGACGGTATTGCCGGCGACCTTGGCGGCGGCTCGCTTGAACTGATCGACATCAAGGGCGAACATATCGGCCGTGGCATTACCCTCCCGCTCGGCGGTCTCCGTCTTTCCGAGACCTCCGGTCAGTCGCTCGACAAGGCCAAGGTCTTTGCAACCGACCAGATCGCCAAGGCGAAGTTCCTGAAAAACGGGGAGGGTCGCACCTTCTATGCCGTGGGCGGCACCTGGAGAAACATCGCCAAGCTCCACATGGAGATGACAAACTATTCGCTGCATATGATGCAGGGCTACAAGGTCGAAGTCGACGAACTACTGGCTTTCCTTGATACCATCATAGAGGGCAAGGACACAAAGCATTCCGCCTGGCAGGCCGTATCCAAGAACCGCCGTGCGCTTCTTCCTTATGGCGCCGTTGCGATGAAGGAAGTGCTGCGCGCCATGAAGCCGTCTCATGTCGCCTTTTCTGCCCAGGGAGTGCGCGAAGGCTACCTCTATTCGCGGCTGACGGACGCGGAGAAGGCGACCGATCCCCTGCTGGTCGCCGCCGACCAACTTGCCATTCTGCGCGCCCGCTCGCCCGAGCATGCGCGAGAGCTTGCCGCCTGGACCGGCCGCATGGTCCCGCTGTTCGGCATCACCGAGAGCGAAGAAGAAAACCGCTATCGGCAGGCCGCCTGCCTGCTTGCCGATATCAGTTGGCGGGCGCATCCTGATTACCGCGGGCCGCAGGCGCTCAACCTGATCGCCCATTCGTCGCTCGTGGGTATCACCCACGCCGGCCGCGCCTATCTCGGGCTCGCAAATTACTACCGCTTCGAAGGGCTGCAGGACGACGGTGCCTCCAGCGGCCTCGCGTCGATCGTGACGCCTCGGCTGATGGACCTCGCCAAGCTCTTGGGCGGCATGCTACGCGTCGTCTACCTCTTTTCCGCCTCTATGCCGGGTATGGTCAACAGCCTGGCCTTTCGTCCCGCGACCTCGCCGGATCTCGATCTGGAATTCGTCGTGCCGCGCGAGCATGCCGATTTTGCCGGTGAACGTCTGGATGGCCGGCTGCAGCAGCTTGCCAAACTCACTGGCAAGCGCCTGGCGTTTAAGTTCGAGTAGAATCGGCCGACAGCAGTGAGGGGACGAGCGGAGCTATGAAAGCTCCACCGCCTCAACCTTCTTGTCGATGAAGCGCAGCGCCACGCCGCCGGAGATCAGCTTCAACGCCGTCTCGCCGAACAGCTCCCGCCGCCAGCCGGAAAGTGCGGCCACTTCGGCCGTCTCGCCTTCAGCTGCGATCTTTTCCAGGTCGTCAGTATTGGCGATCACCTTGGCAGCGACGCCCTCCTTGTCGGAGATCAGGCGCAGCAACACCTTCAACAACTCGACGGCAGCACCCGTCCCTTCGGGAGAGCGGCTCTGCTTCGGGGCATGCGGCATTTCCGACTTGGGGAGCGCCAGCGCAGCATTGACGGCTTCGATCACGGCGGTGCCGGATGAGGAACGTTCCCAGCCTTTCGGGACGGTGCGCAGCCGCGACAGCGCCTCGACGTCCTTTGGCTGCTGTTGCGCGATCTCGTAGATCGCGTCGTCCTTCAGCACCCGAGAGCGCGGAACGTTGCGGCTGCGAGCCTCGCGTTCGCGCCAAGCGGCGACGAACTTCAGGATGGCCAGTTCGCTCGGCTTGCGCAGCCGCGCCTTAAGCCGCAGCCAGGCATCGTCGGGATGGATATCGTAGGTATTGGCGGATTCCAGGATCGCCATCTCCTCCGTCAGCCAACCGGCCCGGCCTTCGCGCTCCAACTGCTCCTTCAGCGCGGCGTAGACGTCACGCAGATGGGTGACGTCGGCCAGCGCGTAGTCCAATTGCTTTTCCGAAAGCGGGCGCCGGCTCCAATCTGTAAAGCGCGAGGACTTGTCGATCTGGACGCCGCTCACCCGTTGCACCAGCTGGTCGTAGGAGACGCTGTCGCCGAAGCCGCAGACCATGGCTGCCACCTGCGTGTCAAAGATCGGGTGCGGCACCAGATTGCCGAGATGGTGGATGATTTCGATATCCTGTCGCGCTGCGTGGAAGACCTTGATCACGGCGGGGTTGGCCATCAGCTCGAAGAAGGGCTTGAGATCCAGGCCCTTGGCCAGAGGGTCGACCAGAACCTCCATCGTCGGGCTCGCCATCTGGATCAGGCAGAGCTGCGGCCAGAAGGTCGTCTCCCTCAGAAACTCCGTATCGATGGTGATGAAGTCGGATTGGGCAAGAGCCCGGCAGGCGTCCTCGAGGGCGGCAGTGGTTTCGATCATCAGTCCGTCACAGCAATAGTCAAAAGATCGGCCTTCCTTCTCCTTCCCGCTGCTCTTGTCAATATAAGCGGGGGATCAGCGCCGATCTTCTCTGTCTGGCGGGGCGGCGAGCTTGTTGAAATAGGCGGAGGTGCGAAGCAACGCGCGGAAGCGCCTTGGCCGTTTCTCCGGCGGCACCGGTGCGGAAGTCGCCATCCGTCGCAAGGTGTAGAGGGCAAAGCCGGTGAAGATGACCGAGGTGTAGACGAAGAAAACGTCCGGTCCGATAAATTGCAGCAGAAGCGATGCCAGTAGAGGCCCCACGGTTGCACCGACAGACCAGTAGAACAGCAGCCCGGCAGACATCAGCGCATGCTCCCCGTCGCGAGCATGGTCATTGCCGTGCGCCGAGCAGAGCGAATACAGCGGCATGGAAAAGGCACCGAACAGGAAGACGCCGATGATATTGGCGATCTCGCTGCTCCCTGCACCGAAGGAAAGATAGGCACCGGTGAGGATCGACCCAACCGTCGTCCAGAGGATCACCCGACGTCGGTCCAGCCGGTCCGAGTAGAGACCGAGGGGATATTGCAATACAACGCCGCCGATGATGCCGGCACTCATGAAGGTGGCAATCGAGGTGACGCTCATTCCGATCACCTCACCGTAGATCGGCCCGATATTGCGGAAGGCCGCCATCGCCAGCCCGACGCAGGTGACGCCAACGACAGCGAGCGGCGAAATCCGCCAAACCGCCAAGAGGTCAAAACGAATCGCCTCCGGAGGACTCGGGCTGGAGCGGTCGGCGACTGAGATCGGCACCAGTGACAGCGTGATGGCCATCGTGATGATGCTGAAAATGACCGCACCCTCAATGCCGGCTGCGGGGATCAGATATTGCGCCGCCGTCACCGAGCCGAGATCGACGACGCGGTAGATCGAAAGCGTCCGCGCCCGATTGGTGTTCGTCACCTTGGCGTTGATCCAGCTTTCCACGGTGGCAAACAGGCTGGCGACCGAAATCCCTATCAGGAAGCGCATGAGCAGCCAGAAGATCGGGTCGATGATCAGTGACATCGCCAGCGAACAGGAAGCCGCGATGGCGGCCATGGCGGAAAATGTCCGGATATGGCCGATCTGGCGAAGCAGCCTCGTGACATAGATGCACCCGATCGCGAACCCGATGCTGTAGCCTGCACCGAGCAAACCGATGACCGACGGTGCGAAACCCTCGTGCGACCCGCGCAAGGCAATGAACGTGCCCTGCAACCCGTTTCCGCCGATCAGGATACCGGCGGTCACGAGCAGGGGGATGAGCGGGCGGATCTGGCTCATGAAGGACTTTCAGACGAGATGCGCGACTCGCAGATGCTGGCGCGCGTACACCAAAGACATAGGCGAACAGCGCCGTCGCTGTCTCCAGAAATCGGCAGTTGCTGATCAGGCGTCCGTGGTGGAAGCGAGACGTGCCGGCAGACCCTCGTCCGGGTCACGTGGCGACGCTAATGGTGCAGGAGGGGCGGCTTAGAAATTTGCCGTTGCGACATGGGCGTACATGTTCCGATCGGTGTCGGCGTGCTTTGCCAGCAAGGGAGCGCCAACGATGAAGAGCGCAAGTGCGAGAATGAACGCTGGACCCTGTAGCGGCATCGGTGACCCTCCGTCGGTTAACAGAGCCTAAAATAAGCCTCTCGACTTAATCGCACCTGAACGGAAATGGTTAATTCCTGTTGGGAAGGGGTCCACGGGGAGGCCCAGTCGGCTGAGCACGCCGTACGATGGCGTGCCGACGCAAGACAGCGCGGTAAGCTGCCAGCCGCTTTGTAGCCATCGCGCAGTCGACACCCGCGCAACTGAAGCCCTGCGCGTCTACTGCGACTGTGGAGGTGTCGGTGGTGGCGCTGGATCGGCAGGCTGTGCTGGCAGCGTTTCTTCGGTATTGCCGCGATCTGGTGGAACAGGAGGAGCCGTTTCGGTCCCGCCCATCACCCATAGCGCGATCACCACCCCGATCACGATCACGACTGCGGCGCCGATCATCGGCATTGCTTTGCTCTTGTCAGCCATAGTGGACCTCATCTGAACTTCGTTCTTGAAACGGAGGTCGGTGGGAGAGGTTCCAGACCTGATGAAAGCAATCGGCGCACAGCGGCGTGCTGGCCGAGGCGACGTCTCCTCATCCTTCATTCACATCCATGTGCGGGAACCAATCGCTGCGAAAAGGAATTAGGAACATGTTGAATAGGAAAGGATCTCGTCTGATGCGTATCGGAAAAACACTCACCGCCGGGGCCATCAGTGCCCTCATGTTTGCGACCTCCATTTTCCCCGCCGGCGCAGTGGTCATGCCTTCGGTAAAGGCTCCGCAGCTCTCTGACGTAGAGCAGGTGCGTAATCATCGGGACCGAGACCGCCGTCACTACCGCAACCGTGACGATCGCCGCGGCTACTATCGCGGGCATCGTGGTACGCGCGAGTATCGTCGTGGCTATCGCCGCCATAATGATGGCTGGTGGTATCCGCTGGCAGCCTTTGGCGCGGGAGCGATCATCGGCGGTGCGATCACCAATCAGCCGCGTGCGCAAGCCTTGCCGAGCCGGCACGTCCAGTGGTGCTCCAACCGCTACCGCACCTATCGCGCCTCGGACAACACCTATGTTCCGCGGGTCGGCGTTCGGGCCCAGTGCCGGTCCCCCTATTTGTAAGGCATTGATGCCTGCGTGCTTCGCGCGCTTGGATCACGGCCCGCCGCCGGAAACGGTCGGCGGGCCTTTTTCGTTTTGACTCCGTCTGTCGCAAGCTGCTTATCTTCTGGAACAGTCCACACGAGGCGTCCTGCTCGGTGACGAGAGCCGGTTGCGCCTTGACAAAATCGGCCTGTCATGCGCTTGTCCCGCCGATTTTCTTGTTAGCTGACCGCTGTGCCTCGCACGCCGTTCGTTTCAGCTTCGCACCAGTCCGGGATACCCAAAATGCACCGTTACCGCAGTCACACCTGTGCCGCTCTTAGGAAGTCCGATGTCGGCTCCACCGTTCGTCTTTCCGGCTGGGTGCATCGCGTGCGCGACCATGGCGGCGTGCTGTTCATCGACCTGCGCGACCACTACGGCATCACGCAGGTTGTTGCCGATCCCGACAGCCCCGCCTTCAAGACGGCGGAAACTGTTCGCGGCGAATGGGTCATCCGCATCGACGGTCTGGTCAAGGCGCGCACCGAAGACACCGTCAACAAGAACATGCCGACCGGAGAGATCGAGCTCTACGCGCAGGAGATCGAAGTTCTCTCCGCGGCAAAGGAGCTGCCGTTGCCGGTCTTCGGCGAGCCCGATTATCCGGAAGACGTGCGCCTGAAGTATCGCTTCCTCGACCTGCGCCGCGAAACGCTTCATCGCAACATCGTCAAGCGCACGCAGATCATCTCCTCCATGCGCAACGGCATGGCCGCCGCGGGCTTTGCCGAATATTCAACGCCGATCCTCACGGCTTCCTCG
>CAYNED010000158.1:0-6707 GCA_964396135.1 uncultured Neorhizobium sp. | reverse complement strand
CCTCTTTCCAGAATGAAAATCTGGCGTCCTAACCGATAGACGAAGGGCGCGTGCGGTGAGCGCTCTTATAGAGACGTGATTTGGAACCCGCAAGCGTGAAATTGCGCTTTTATGCAAAAAAGTGACAGCTCACTCGTCCAGGATTCTATTGCATTAAATCTAGGCTTTTCAGCAGCTTAAAGGGACGCCGTCTTCAGCCCGTCCACAGGATCCTGGGGTATAGGCCTCCGTGGGGGGCGGCGCGCTGAACATGCTCCCCGCTGTAGCATTGACGCGCCCCGTTGTGGCAGGAGCGGCAGGTGCTGTGACGGTCGTTTGCGGCTGCTGATAAGTCTGCCCCGGAGCAGAGAAAATGCTGACGCTTCCGGCGCGAATCCCGGTGGGCTGTGTAGCCAGTCCCGCTATGCCTGATTGTGCCGGGACGGGATTGCTTCCATCGCTTGAGTACGGAGCCTGCTCGGCGGATGCCGATGCCACGGCCGGATCCACGTAGGGGCTTGAGTTCGATGTGTCACTCTTGGGAGTTCTGCCGTCCACGGAGGCGGTCGTGCTGGCTTCTTTCCCATTCGCCTCGGATTGTGCCTTATCGGCGGTTGCGCAGCCGGAAAGGAGACCCAAGATGAATGCGACGGGCAAGAGGATCCGACATGGGGGTCCAGTTGGCGAGTCGTTTCCCGCGGATGGTGTTGGGCTGCTTTGTTCGCGAATCATGCGAGAAGGGTGCGCCGGCCGCCTGACAAGAGCAAGCGGCCCGCGCGAGCGGTGCTACCAACTGCCGGTATTTTCCATGGACGACCAGGGTTCGGTCGGGGCAAGAGCCGCTCCCTTCTGGAGGATCTCGATGGAGATCCCATCCGGGGAGCGGACAAAGGCCATGTTGCCGTCGCGCGGCGGACGGTTGATGATCACCCCATTGTCCATCAGTTTACGGCAATAGGCATAGATATCGTCAACCTCGTAGGCCAGATGGCCGAAGTTGCGCCCACCCGTGTAATCCTCCGGATCCCAGTTGTAGGTCAATTCTATGCAGGGCGCCTTGTGTTGGCGGGCGGCTTCCACATCTTCCGGTGCCGCAAGGAAGATCAGCGTAAACCGCCCCTTCTCGTTTTCAATGCGGCGAACCTCCTCCAAACCCATCAGATCGGTATAGAATCGCATGGAGGCATCGAGGTCCTTCACGCGGACCATGGTATGAAGGTAACGCATCAGCTTGTGTTCTCCTGTTTTGCCTGCCTCTTTATTCAGAGGCTCCAGTTCGGGGCAAGCCAGTGAACATAGAAACAGTACGGATAAATCCAAGGCGGGGACTTGCGCTGGAGGGTTAGCAGGATGTTAATCTACTCTTCAGAATCAGTGAACCGAGGCTGTAGCGCGTAATCGAGGGGCCGACAGAAATGGCTGACAGGTTGTCATTGAAAGGCATGGCCGAGATCGAGGACCTCGCGAGCGAGCCTGTCGATCTGATCGAGATAACCGGGGTCGTGAAATGGTTCGATGTGGCCAAGGGCTTTGGCTTCATCGTTCCTGACAACGGGATGCAGGACGTGCTTCTGCACGTGACCTGCCTGCGCCGCGACGGATACCAGACCATCCTTGAAGGAACGCGGATCGTTGCTCTTATTCAGCGGCGCGACCGGGGCTACCAAGCCTTCCGGATCCTCTCCATGGATCAGTCGACGGCAGTCCACCCGTCGCAGATGCCGCCGGTGCGCACCCATGTCCATGTCACGCCGACCAGCGGACTGGAGCGAGCGCTGGTGAAGTGGTTTAACCGGACTAAGGGCTTTGGCTTCCTGACCCGCGGCGAGGGCACGGAGGATATCTTCATTCACATGGAAACGCTGCGCCGCTTCGGTTTGACCGAGCTTCGGCCCGGCCAGGTTGTCCTGGTTCGCTTCGGACCGGGCGACAAGGGACTGATGGCGGCGGAGATCCATCCGGATACGCCCAATCCGATCAGCAGAGCCCATTGATGAAGATGAGAATCACTCTCATGCTCAAAAGCGCCTTCCTGGCGCTTTTTCTGCTTTTGGCTGGCAACGCCGCCGCTCAGCAGGCGTTCGAGCGCCAGGAACTTCTCATCCAGACCAAAGGCGGCAGAACCCACACCTTTGAAGTGGAGCTGGCGTTGACTGCCGAGCAACGCGCACAAGGCCTGATGCACCGGGAAAGCATGCCCGCGAACCAGGGCATGCTGTTCGATTTCGGCGAGAGCCGACCGGTTGCGATGTGGATGAAGAACACCCCGTTGTCGCTCGACATGCTCTTCATCCAGCGCGACGGGGTGATCTCGCACATCCATCAGCGGGCGGTGCCGTTTTCCGAATCCATCATCGATTCGCGTGGCCCCGTGGCTTATGTTCTTGAATTGAATGGCGGACGCACCGATGCGCTCGACATCAACATCGGCGACCGGGTGATCAACAAACGCATCGATTCAGGCAAGTAGGGCGGAACTTGCTTCTACGGCCGGATGTTTTGATTTTTGCAGTTGCAGGCCAGGGGGGAAGCGTGTATCTCGCTGGTCAACGTGAGAACGGAGTGTAGCGCAGTCTGGTAGCGCATCTGGTTTGGGACCAGAGGGTCGGGAGTTCGAATCTCTCCACTCCGACCACGCGCCGGAAGGCCACTGTCCGGCCATCCTGGGAGCGTCGTCGCGAATGTCCGCTAAAATTTATCGTCCTGCCCGCAATGCCATGCAATCCGGAAAAGCCAAGACCCACCTATGGGTTCTAGAGTTCGACCAGGACACGCCGCGGCGGATCGATCCCATCCTCGGGTACACATCTTCCTCCGATACACGCCAGCAGGTACGACTGACGTTCGAAACGCAGGAGCAGGCGGAAGCTTATGCCAAGCGCGAGGGTATAGCTTACCGCGTCGTTGCGCCCAAGGAAGTCGCCCGGCAGGTCGTCTCCTATACCGACAATTTCCGCTACAATCGCATCCAGCCCTGGACACACTGACCTTCTTCACGCAGATAGCCTTGGCGTTTCGGCACCAATTGGCCCCGTAGCTCAGCTGGATAGAGCATTCGCCTTCTAAGCGAACGGTCGCAGGTTCGAATCCTGCCGGGGTCGCCACTGCATCTTTGTCTGGCCGGCCCTATAGGCGAGATTCACACAGTTATGCTTAACAGGCTCCTTCCGAACGGGTCGTGGTCTGGGAAGTTCTCTGTAGGTTGATCTACTCCAGATCACAGTGCATTAAGCCGAAGCCGGCCAAAGCCCCCTTAGGTGCGGGTTTCTTTCGCTAGGTTCCGTTCGCCTCCCTTCGCCCGCCTTCTCAGATCCCGACGCCAAGAAATTTGTGATTGCAGGTCGAATACAACAAAACACCCACAAATATTTGTCTTCCGCGTAATTTTAGCAATTTCTGTAAGATTTGGTCAGTCGATGCCTGACAGCCTGCGCATACAACAGCGTGAGGAACTGTGAGTATGGACTATGTGTCGACTGTCCCGAAGCTTCCGAATGGAAAGAAGGCTCGAAAAGCCGTCCGGAGGAATACCCGCACGGCAGTGATTGTCGCTTACATGGGCATGGAGACTGTTGGCGTAATCCGCGACCTGTCGACATCTGGTGCGGCAATAGATCTGCAGGGGTATTTTCAGGGCATGATCGGTAGCTCCGTAACGCTCAGATGTGATGGTCTATGCACCGTTGAAGCCAAGATCCGATGGTTTAGGAACTGTCGCATCGGCGTGGAATTTGATGGCTGCTCGAATACGGCCGCGAAGGTGCATGCCTACTTCAAGTACTTCCACAAGGAGCCGGTTCTGCAGCCTGTTTGATCTCTCCTCAGGCGCCCTTCGATCGCGGTCTGGCTTACGCTGAGCCATCGATCCTTATCTCCTCCAGAAACAACTGATGCAACAGTTCACGGCGATTAAGTGAGCCTTGCGGAACCTCGCCCCTCTGACGCGGTTGTAGCAGATTGGCAAAAGGAGGATGCGCCATGCGAATGATGATCTCTATTCCGGCTGCAATTGCTCTGGCAGTTGTCAGTCACACCGCAGCTCTTGCAGATTGCGTGGATGTCACCACGTCGGCGAACGCGGATGCGCAGACCGGCATTGCAAAGGACGGGACACACGCTCCATTGGAAGGGGCGTCAGGTTCTCAAGTTCAAACTCAATCAGAATCCGGAACGACCACCACCAGCGCTGATGCCATGGCTCGTGAGCCGCAAAAAGATGGCGAAGCAATGCCCATGGGCGAAAGCAGCAACCTTGCTACGTCCGGACAGGACGCAAGTGCTCAGCAAAGCGGGGGCCAGACTGCGGCTGCCAGTGCTGCGCAGGACAAGTGCTGACACGCAGGACTACTGATCACGTCGAGGAGAGCCGCGGCTCAAGCGCGGCTTTCGTCCGTTGCGTCGATACCGGCGCGGCAGGTTGGCTGGGTCAGCCGAAGGGAGCTGCAGACTGAACTGGCTGCCGCTAAACTCCGGTTACATTTCTCTGGCGCGGAACATCAGAGCGAGACATATTCCGGCCCCGCCCGTTGCTGCCACATAAAATGGGGCGGCTCCCCATCCATGGGCGGAGACCACCGATGCCAGGAGCAGCGGCCCCAGGAACTGGCCCATGTTCGTGCCCTGCATCACAAAGCCGCTGATCGTGCTGACGAGATCCTGCCGCGCGGCATAGCCCGGAAGGGCGCTCATGATCGCTGCGGGAAGGAGGCCGCCAGCAGCGGCGTATAATAACGCCGCCGGGTATCGGAGCGTCAAAGGCAGGCTTGGGGTGAAGACGAGGAAGGCGCAGAGCGTCAATGCCGCGAAGGCAATCGTCACCAGCGCCCATCGTTTCGCACCCCGCCGCAGCAGGTAGCCGCCAAGGAAATTGCCTGGGACATTGCATAAGACAGCGGTCGCCGTCATCGCAGATGCAGTTGTGAGCGCCACTGCACTTTCTTCTATCAGCATTGTCGGCAGAAAACCGAAGACGGACATGAAGCTTGCGCTGTAGAGCAGGAACATTCCCGCCAGCAGCCACGAAGTTGACTTGGCAGCCGTAAGCCTGGCGCCCTTCAGGAATGACGCCGCCTGTGTATCGGCTGACGCAGCCGCTGCCGGCGTGGAACAGAACAACAGAATCAACGGAATCGACGTCAGTAAAGCCGCCGTTATCCAGGTGCCTCGCCAGCCGTAGAGCGACAGGAGGGATGGCGAGAGCAGCATCATGGCCCCGACGCCCATTGGCAACCAGGCCGCCCAGGCGGCGAAGGCGAGCCCACGGTCGCGCGACGAGGTGGCAGATGTAATAAGGGCAGGCGCGGCGACAACCGCAAGAATGAGACCGACGCCCTCTACAACGCGGCTAGCAAACAAGAGAGCTGCGCCCTGGGAAAAGGCGCCGGTGAGACTGCCAATGATCAGCAGCGACAAACTCAGGAGCATGGAGCGCCGATGCGTCAGTTGATCCGCCGTTCGGCCTATGACAAGCCCAAGCAGCCCGCCCATCAGGCTCACCAGTCCCATCAGCCAGCCGGCAGAGACGAGGTCTAGGTCCAGTTCAACGCGCAGCATCGGCAGTGCGGGCGGCACCTTGCCCACATGCAAGGCGGCAGCGACTCCTCCGAGCACTGCGATCGCAACGTGACTCCAGCGCGTCTTCATCCGATCCTGCCTTTTACCTGCGGTTGCCATGGGCGGAGCGAGTCGCTCTGCCTCGGACTTGATCTTTGGTAGGCTCTCAAGGCGGGGAAGCCAAGACTTGGCCATGGAGCATGTATACATGCTCCATTGTTTTCGCTTGCTGCAAAACCATGCAGCGGGATACCCTGTGGCCAACACGGCAGAGGGGTGAGCGACGACAATGGAGGAGACTGGCAGAACCACCCATACGCTGGCCGCCTTGATGGAATTGCGCAAGCGTATCCTCAACGGGGATTTCCCGGGCGGCACGCGTTTGTTTGAGGTCCCGCTTGCCGAGACTTTGCAGATTTCCCGCACGCCGATACGTGAAGCCATGTCTCGCCTTGCGGAGGAGGGGCTGCTTGATCGGCTGACGAATGGCGGGTTCGTCGTGCGGAGCTTTACAACCGCCGACGTACTGGACGCGATCGAGCTTCGCGGCGTGCTCGAGGGCACGGCCGTGCGGCTTGCCGCGGAGCGGGGTGCTGCAGGTCAGGGTCTGGCGGAGGTTGAGGGCGTCCTGTCTCGGCTCGATGCGTGCTTCGGGGCGGTGCCCGGTGAAGTGGACTTCGAAGCATATTCCGAACTCAACGCACAGTTTCACGCACTGCTTGTAGGGCTTTCGGGAAGTGCAGTTCTTCAGCGGGAGATCGACCGAGCAACCCGGCTTCCCTTTGCGTCGCCGTCGGCCTTCCTCTCGGATCGGACAAATTTGGACATCTTCCGCCAGTCTCTGCATGTTGCGCAGGAACAGCATCGCGCGCTGCTGGCTGCAATTTCGGCCCGTGAAGGCACGCGCGCCGAGTTCATTGCCCGCGAGCACGCGCGCATTGCTCGCCGCAATCTTGAATATGTCATTCTGGAAAATCCCGACTTGATCGTGCGCGTGCCGGGTCTCGCGTTGCTAAGCGGTTGAGGAAATTGGGTCGCGGCTTGGCGGTGCATACATCAGCTTGCGCAATTGTGGGCTTAGCGTCCTAATAGCCTCTTGCGGTATTCTTGAAAAGGCGTTGATGTATACATCGACACTATATCTCAGGGAGGAGAGACCGTGACCACTACCAGCC
>CAYNED010000157.1:0-6731 GCA_964396135.1 uncultured Neorhizobium sp. | reverse complement strand
GATCCAGTAGAAGTGGTGGCCGGTGCCGAGGATGCCCGAAAAGAGGGCCAGGCCGACGATCACGTAGAGCCACTTTTCCATCACCTCGCGGTCGATGCCGTTCAGCTTGATCATCAGGTAGGCGAGGATGGAGGCCATGATCAGTTCCCAGACGCCTTCGACCCACAGATGGACGACGTACCACCAGTACATCTTGTCGAGCGCCAGGTTCGCCGGATTGTAGAAGGCGAAGAGGAAGAAGATCGCCACGCCCCAGAGCCCGAAGATCAGGATGTTGGTGACCACCGTCTTGCGGCCCTTCAGCACCGTCATCGTGATGTTGAACAGGAACATGAGGCAGACGACGACAATGCCGACCTTGATGATGAAGGGTTGCTCCAGGAATTCGCGGCCCTCATGGATCTTGAACATGTAGCCGACGACAGCGATCGCAGCGGCGACAAGGAAGATCCAGAACTGGGCGATCGCAAGCTTCGGACTATAGAGCTCAGTCTCTGCCTCTTCCGGAAGCAGGTAGTAGGTGGAGCCCATGAAGCCGATCAGCAGCCAGACGATCAGGGCATTGGTGTGGATCATGCGGATGATGTTGAACGGCAACAGCTCCGAGAGCGTGTTTGGAAGCACGTAGACCGTTCCGGCGAGAACACCGAACAGCACCTGCGCGACGAGGAGGCCGAGCGCGCCGTAGAAATACAGCATCGCGACCTTTTGGGTTTGGTATTTCATGATGGTTTTCCTTCCCTGGAGGTCAGCCGGCGTCGTTTGGCGGCCACTTCTGCGTCTTGATCCGGCTCGTCCATTCCAGGAAGTCGGCAAGGTCATCGAGTTCCTGGTCGGTGAGATTGAACTGCGGCATCTGCCGGCGGCCTTCGATGCCGGTGGGCATAGCGGCCATCCAAGCCTTCAGGGTTTCGCGGGCACCTTCCGGATCGTCCCGGCCGCCATAGCGGACCCAGACATTGCCGAGTTCGGGAGCGAAATAGGCGCCTTCGCCCAGCAGCGAATGGCAGTTGATGCAGGAGTTCTTTTCCCAGACATGCTTGCCGCGCGCGACGGCATCGGTCAGCGTCGATTCGTCCGTGGAAACGGTGCGCATGTAGTAGTGGCTGTGCGCAGTCAGCCCGAGGAATATCGCAAAGAAGAACGCGGATCCGCCATAGAAGACGTTGCGTGCTCCGGTCTTTGTCAGCCGTTCTGACATTCCGAGGTCCTTTCGATCCCCTGCCGGATCTTGACCAGCAGGCATGTTGCGTCGTGGCCACCGACGCGATGTCAGATCGGACTCGGTGGGCCGAAACCTGTTTGCGGGTTTTGAAGCTGTCCTTCTTTGTGTTTTGGCAAACAGAAAAGCGGTTGCTGCTGCTGTTGCCGCTGGCTGAGCGGGCGCGGGGCCATGTCACCCGTTGAGAGGCGGGAGGGGTCTGCAAGTGCAGGGGATCAGCCGATCCAGAACGAGCCGAAGGCGCGGCCAATGCCGGCGATGGCAAAAAAGGTGGGCCAGGCAATAAGCGCCGCGGCCGTGGCAGACCGCGCGTGGCGAAGCCCCATGAAGTCGAGAATGATCAGCCGTGCCTTGATCACGGTCAGCACGAGGAGAAGCCCGACGATGACAAGCGGCACTGCCTGATGCTTCCATTGCGCCGCCGTCAATGCACCGATGGCGGCCAGCATCATCACCCAGTTGGCGCTGGCAAACAGGCGGTCGGAGGGCTTCTGAGCCATTGTTTCATCCAAGATAGAGGAGGGGGAACATCACCAGCCAGATCAGGTCGACAACATGCCAGATGGTCGTCGCCATGACGATGTTCGGCTGGTACGGGCGGTAGGCAATCAGGAGCAAGACAAGCCCCAAAAAGGCGACATGCGCCAGGTGGAACCCGGTGATCAGGAAATAGAGTTCGAAGAAGGAGCCGAAAGACGGATCGCCGGCGCCCGCGATCTCCAGGCCGTATTCCACCAGCTTCACGGCCACAAAAGCGAAGCCAAGGGCTGCGGTTGCAGCAAGGTAGAGTTGCTGCAGGCGGCGATGGGCGCCTGCCTGCACCGCAAGCGCTGCAGTCCAGCTGCTGGCAAGCAGGATGATCGTGTTGAAGCCCGCGATCCGCGGCGACAGCTGGAGCTTTGCGGCGGCAAACTCGGCTGGCTGAAACAGCGACACCGTCAGAAAGCCGCAGAACAGGATCCCGAAGGTGATGAGTTCGCTCCACACCAGGATCCACAGGAGAAGGTTTCCCCCCTCGTCGACGGCCTCCACATGTGAAACCGGAACACTCGCCATCTGTCTCTCCGTTATCGTTCGTCGAGAAAATGGCGGAGGGGAGCTGCTCGTTCTTTGTCGAATCGCAAAGACGCAGGACGCTTCCTGTCTAGGATCGCGCAACGAAAGGATCTTCACCATGACCGATGCCCAAGTGGGTCTTGTGCTTGCCACACCCATCATCGTTGCCTTTGCCATCGCCCTCAGGAAGATGGGCGTCTTGCAAGGCTATAGCGCCTTTGCCGCCGTCTTGTTTTCGGTCGCGATCGCGGCAGTTCTTTTCCTGCAGCAGTAGCCCGTGAGGTCTGAGAGATGACGCAGCTGCTGGCGGCCTTTGCCGTCTTTGTGGGCTTGCATTCCGTCCCGGCCACGCCCTCGGTCCGGGCGAGGCTTGTGTCACGGCTTGGGCACGGGACCTATATCGCCCTCTACTCAACCGTGTCGCTTCTGGCGCTGACATGGCTGTTCTACGCCGCATTCAACCTCGACTATGTCGAATTATGGGCTTCCGCCGCTTGGCAGGGGTGGGTCACTTTTGCGACGGCTCCCCTGGGGCTGTTCTTCGTGCTGGCAGGGCTGTTGAGCCGCAATCCGTTCTCGACGACCGCGCGGCGCGGTGGAGGCAAGCCGGGGGCGATTGTAGCGATCACGCGCCACCCGGTGATCTGGGGATTCGTGCTCTGGGCCGCAGGCCACATCCCGCCCAATGGCGACGTTCGCTCGCTCGTTCTGTTTGGCGGTTTCGCGTTGTTTTCGACTGGAAGCCTGGTGATGCTGGAGAAGCGAGCCCGTAAGAAGCACGGTGCGGCTTGGGCGTCGCTCGCCCGCTCCACATCGGTTGTTCCCTTCGCTGCGATGGTGAAAGGCCGCGCCGCGCTGAAGCTTGACGAGGGCATGATTGCGGCGCTGGCCATTGATGTAACCTTGATCGCCTGGTTGCTTGGCGGCGGCCATCAATGGCTGTTCGGGGCAGATCCCCTTACCTTCCTCACCGCCTTCCAGCGATAGCAGGCACGGGTGCCCCAGGCGGTTGGGTCTTGATCCTCGGTTTAGTTGCCGAAGAAATCGGAAACGGTGTCGGCAGCATCCTGAAGCAGGGCGGGGTCATTCCAGACCATCCACACGCCCACCGCCAAAGCGACAAGCAGCGCCACCCCGAACAGTTTCCGGATGACGGTAAACACGAACCAGAGGACAACAGCGGCAACCAGCCCGGTAATGAGAAGCGAGTAGTCTTCGGTCAGGATGATGCCTCCGTTGATTGACTAAGCTCGTCCTGGTGCTGTTCCCTTCGTTCGGGAATTTCGAGCAGGATGATCGACGTGTCCGGAGTTCCGTTACGGCGACTCCCGAGTCGACGCTAGAAAATAAGCATCAAGAGCAGGACCACCACGATCAGGCCGATCAGGAAGATTGCTCCGATTGTACCGCCTATGAATTTCAACATGATGCTCTCCTTTGGTGGCCGTGAGCGGGAAGTTTCGCGGCAGGATAATTACCCGCCGCCCTAACGAAAGAAAGCGATCGGCCGCGAGAGGTTCCCGATCTTGTTGAATTGAGGAAGGGCCGAGAGAACGGAGAGAGGGAAGGCGGAGCTTTGTCTAGTTGCGCAGTACGGTACAGGCTCCGCCGGCAGCCTTGATGCTGTTGCAGAGCGCTTGTGCTTCCGCCCGCGTTTCACGACCTATTCTTGCGGCATAGCGCGTTCTGTAGCCGAAATTGCCGCCCTTCTGCGGGACGATGACCGGCTCCTCGTTGCGCAATGGCGCCGGGAGCCGCGAAAGCGCTTGCACGAACAGCCGCTGCGCCACGGCAGGATCAAGATGTGCCGCGAGTTGCACGCCCCACGGTGCCCAACGCCCCTGTCCGGCAAGATTGGGAGACAACAGGCGTCGGCTGTCGGCAAGGGCGACGCAGCTTTCCAGAAACGGCTTGTCATCGGCAAGCGCCACCGCTGCCTGTTCGGGCGGGTCATCTTTCCATTGCTCGGCGGAGTAGCCTGTGATGGCAAGGACATAGGCGCGCGTTTCGAGTGGCAGCGACCCGTTGGAGAGAAAGGTGGAAAGACGTGCTTCGCCGGCATTATAGGCCGCAGCCGCAAGGCCATAGCTGCCAAAGCGGTCTTTGAGCTCACGCAGGTAGCGTGCGGAAGCATCCAAAGCTGGAAGAACATCGAAGCTGTTGTCGAGCCCGCGCAGCCGCGCAGTGGCCGGCATGAATTGTGCAATTCCCTCGGCGCCCTTCGGGCTGACCGCGCCGGGGCGAAACAGGCTTTCGCGCCAGATCAGCCGGGCGAAGAAATCTGTCGGTACGGCATGCGCTTTGGCCAGATGTTCGATGCCGGCGCAAAGATCGAGGTTGAAACTCTCCTCGCGGACGCAAAGCGCCTCGCCGGAAACGGGATCGGTCAACGACGAAATGCAGCCCTTCTCACCGGCTTGCCCAGCCGCTGGGCCTTCCGGACCCTGCTCCCCGCCGGCAGGACCCGACAACAGCAAGGCGGAAAGGATCAGGACGAAGCGCTTCATCGGCCGTTTAGTCGAGATTGTGGTGTCTCCTTTGCCAAGGAGGTAGTGCCCCAAACCGGAAAAAATAGCCCGCCAAAAAGGCGGGCATTTGCATTGCTCGTCGGTTGCGGCGCTCAGCCTTCCGTCAACAGTTCCTCACAGTAGCTTGGCCCCTTGGCGCCTGGACGGTCAGCGGTGATGCGAATTTTGCGGATGACGTAGTTGTCGTCGACGGTGATTTGTCCGGCGCAGCTGACATTGGCTGTTCGCCCATTCTGAAGCTTGATGCGGTTGTAGCCGCCGCGCCAGTTGTAGAGCGTGGAGGCGCCCTCCTGCGTGTCGCTGAGGGGCGGGCTGTATTTGGCGAAGAAGGCCCCGGCGGACTGACCCAGCCAACGCGCCTCGATCGGATTCTTCGGGGCGCTGGTGGTGGTGCAAGCGGAGAGGGCAGCGGCAAGAACAACAGTCGAGGCGAGGATGCGGAGGCTCATGATAATCGAAACCCTGGTTGATGGCGCCATCAGGCGATGTGCCGACGGCCCTAGCAGATTTCCCACGTCCGTCGCAGGCGATCAGCGCAGCACATGACGAAAAATCATGACCGCCACTTTTATGCCACGCCTTCATCCTTTTCCGGCATTTCGACCCCGAAATCTTCGCCCGGCATTTTTTCAAGCGATGCTTGCCGAAGCCAAATGGCTGGTTTATAGAGGCGCCGCTGGTCACGGAGTGTAGCGCAGTCTGGTAGCGCACCACGTTCGGGACGTGGGGGTCGCAAGTTCGAATCTTGCCACTCCGACCAGCTTGAGGCGGCCTTCACGAGCAGCGATCTCTGCATCACGATGAACCCCAGCCTCTCCGAAAGCTCCGGCACGTGTCACTGCGCGGTTCAAATCTTTAGCTTTTGGCTCTCTTGATCGACCAGCCGTGCGCGCGCATGTCCAAGCGCCTCACGAGTCGCGGTTGCACGCGCCTCCAATGCGGTTCGGTCATAGCTTCCGATCTCGCCAACAGCGTCCTCGGCAGCCTCCAGTTGTTCCTCCAGAATGTCGATCTGCTCGGGGAGACGAATATGGCTCGCAATCCGGTGGATGGCATCGATCAGGTGCAGGATAACGAAGGGCTTGCCGCCTGCGTTCTGGCGGATCTGGTTGAACGCTGCGCCGATGACCGATGCGTATGTCGGCTGTGGGATCACGACCCGCACCTTTCCCGCTGTGCCGGCGATGATCCCCTGCGGTAGTGCACGCCCCATGAGATGCGCAAGGCCGGCCGAGAGCTGTGCAAGCACGGCGGCGGCGGTATAGGGATCGTTCACTCCCGGCGAGAGAGCCCGCACGGCCATCTCCACGAGATGTCGGATCACGAACTCCGGATCCTGTGTCGCCGTACGTCGCGCGCCGATGACCATCGCCTTGTCGATCTGCGCGGGAAGATCCTCGGTGCTGTTGCGCCGCGGATAGATCGCGATCCCGCCGCCATCGGCGATGACGTAGTCGCCAGGCCGAAACGACAAGGTGATGGTCACATCAGCCTCCTCGGCAACCCGTTTCAGTTCCACAATGTCGAGGCTCTGCACAAAGCCATCCACATGGGGACCGACGAACACCGCTTGTTCGTCGAAGTCCGCCGGCGGGTTATACTCCTTGTCGGTGCTTAGATCGTCCGCAAGCGTGTCCAGTTCGCCGAGCATGTTGGCGATCTCCAGCCCGAGGCGCTTGATGATCGTCTCGGACACGATCGAACGTGCCAGGAAGTGCAGGTAGATCACGAGAACGATAAGGCTCACCAGCGTCAGCAGGATTGCGAGGCTGACGCTGGGAAAGGCATGCATCCTGTCATCGGTGGTGGAGCCGACCGCCCCCAGTTCGAGGAGGCAGTAGATGGATGTCATGATGAAGGTGCCGAGCACCAACTGCGTGACGAGATTGGCCATGAAGCTGCGGATCAGGCGAGGGCCGAACTGG
>CAYNED010000156.1:4417-6732 GCA_964396135.1 uncultured Neorhizobium sp. | reverse complement strand
CGTCGGAGCACATGGTGAGCTCGCTCTCGTCCTTTTTGGAGTTGAGGAGCTTGAGGATCTGCTCGCTATCGGCGATCGCGTCCTCGCCGCGCCGGATCGTCCCGGAGATCGGGCAGGTCTCGATGCGACGGCCCGACACGCGCACGAACATTTCCGGCGAGGCGCCCACGAGATATTCCTGATGGCCGAGGTTGATGAAGAAGGAATAGGGCGACGGGTTGATCGCCTTCAGGCGGTTGGAGATTTCGGACGGCTTGCTGTCGCAGCGTTCCATGAATTTCTGGCCCGGCACCACCTCGAACAGGTCGCCGCGGCGGAAGCTTTCCTTCGCCTTCACCACCAGTTCCGCATATTCGCCCGGCCGGTGGTCGCCCTTGGGCGGTGTCACCGTGGTGCGCTGGAACGGTTCCGGCGCAATCTCACCCGACTTCCCTTCGGTTGTGTTGCCGTCTTTCGTGAAGTCGTAACGGTCGATCCAAGCCTTGGCCGCATGGTGGTCGACCACGAGAATCTCGTCCGGCAGGAAGAGCACCATGTCGCGCTGGTCTTCCGGCCGCTGCAGGGAAAGCTTGATCGCATCGAACTGAAAGGCGAGATCGTAGCCGAAGGCGCCGAACAGGCCGATCGCGGAGTCGGCCTCGGAGAAGAAGAGATCGACCACCGCGCGCAGCACAGTAAACACGGTCGGCATCTTGGAGCGCTCTTCCTCGGTGAAGGCGCGGGACGGCTCGTTGACGGTGATGTCCAGCCGGCTTGCGGTACGCGCGCCGAGCGTGAGGTCAGGAACGGTCGCCAACTTATCGGCAACGAAGGAGAGCAGCACCTCACCACGCTCGTTGAAGGCCTCGATCCAGACGCTGCGGCCATGCGAGGAAATGCCGAGCGGCGGATCGACAATCGCTGTATCCCATCGGGTATAGCGCCCTGGATATTCGTAGTTGGAGGAAAAGACGGCTCCGCGCCGCTCGTCAAGCATGTCGACATAGGATGAGACCGCATCGGCATAGGATGTCGGCCGGCGCTTTCGGCTGACGGCGATGCCGCCGTTCGTCTCGTAGGTCTCCGAACCGTCGTCCCGGATGATCGTCACCATTTCCTGCTCTCCAGTAACTGCCGCCCGGGAATCTGTGGCGGAAAACAAAAAAGCCGCCTCGATCTCGGGCGGCTTTGGGGTCTTGTCGATTGGACATGACTGGTCAAGGCCGCGTTAGCGAGCCCACCACCAGTTACCCATGTTCATCGGATTGATCATGGACAAGAGATATCGTGGAGAAAGTTTCTCCGCAAGCTGATTTGTAAAGATGCGACCAAATCGGGCGTCAGGCGTTTGCTTTTGCCGAATGTCTACCCGGAGCCGTTGCTGATGTCGCGAACTTTTCCTGTTCTCCTTCTCGGCCTGCCGCTTCTTTTCGGTGCTGCGGCCTTGCCCGATTCCGGCCCGGTACCGCAACCAAAGCCAGCCGAGGAAACGCCTTCTGAACCGCACCCTCAGGCAGAACAGCCGGATCCGGCAAAGCAGCCGGCAGCCGAGATCCCGACACCCGAACCCAAGCCTGAGCCTGAGCCTGAGCCTGAAGAGGCAAGCGACGGGAAGCCGCAGGACGCAAAGCCGGAGCCAAGCAAAAAAGAAGAGACCGGGAACGAAGAGGGCGAGGAGCAGACGCCGACGGAAGCTGCCGCTCCACCGCCCCCGCCTGAGCCGCCAGTGGAGAAGGAGGATCCTGACGCGCTGAAGGCGTGCCTCGCAGACCTCGCGGCCCTCGGTACGAAGTTCAAGACCGCCGAGCGCATCGACGAAGGCGAAGGCTGCGGCATCGATCAGCCGCTCGCGGTGGCCGAGGCCGTGCCGGGGATTGATACAGGGGGAGCGCTGATGCGCTGTCAGACGGCGCGGGCTCTTGGACGCTGGCTGAAGGACACGGTCAACCCTACCCTGAAGATCGCCATGCCCGAGCGGCGGATCACCGGCATTACCACCGGATCCACCTATGCCTGCCGCCTCCGCAATGGCGCATCGGAAGGCAAGATTTCTGAACACGCCCGCGGCAACGCCATCGATATCGCCGCCTTTCGACTGGACGACGGATCGCAGGTCAGCATGAAGCCACGGGCTGAAGACGGCACCATGGAAGGCGCGTTCCAGCGGAGCGTGAGTGCAGGCGCATGCCTCCACTTCCGCACAGTCCTTGCCCCCGGCAGCGACGCCGCCCATGAGGACCACCTGCACCTGGATATCCTCGAGCGAGAGAGCGGGTATCGGTATTGCCGGTGACCTGCCAGGCCAAAAGCTCCGGGCCTGCGTCACCCGTAGTCAA